>NZ_JAEIGB010000007.1:0-145810 GCF_022341265.1 Geobacillus sp. YHL | reverse complement strand
TTTTGTCCGCACGGAGTGAGCAACAAAATGGACGGATAGTCCATTTTGTCCGCACGGAGTGAGCAACAAAATGGACGGATAGTCCATTTTGTCCGCACAGGTGTGTTCAAAATCGACGGATGTCAATTCATCGGCGGTGAACCATGAATCGCATCCGTCTTTTGGTCTGTAAGCGCATCTTGGAACGCTTTTTCCAGAGCAAGCAACAAAAGTCTAAAAAAGAATGGGCATTTTTTGCCCATTCTTTTCTATTTTTATGAAATCGATGGTGAACGCCGACAGGCCGCATGATCGGTGTTTTTGCCAACCAAACTAAAGAAAAACAAAATGGGGACAAAGGTGTGAAGCAAATGGCCAACACCATATTTATCAAGCCGCGCCATCGCGTGCAAGTCAAGCCGGGGGCGGTGGTGACGCTCGGGCAGGCGGCCCAAATCGCTGCGCCGGATGGCGGGCTCATTCGGCGGTTGAAGACGATTCCGCTCTATCGCATCCAGCCCAGCGATAAAAATATCGTCATCATCGATATGATGCAAATGATCAGGGCTGTGTTTGACTTGGATTCCTCGCTTGATGTGCAGATGATCGGTCCATCACAGACGATCATTGAAGTCGTCTATGAAAAACGGAAGGTTTCGACCGCTTCCTTCGTTCTCGTTTGGCTTCTTTTGTTCGTCGGTTCGGCGATGGCGATCATGAACTTTCACGAGGACGTCAGCATGCAACAAGTGCATCGCCATCTGTACGAAATGATGACCGGCCAAGCGGTCGATAAACCGCTGCTTTTGCAAATTCCGTATTCGCTTGGGCTCGGCATCGGGATGATTTTATTTTTCAACCATTGGTTCCGCAAACGAATCAACGAGGAGCCCAGCCCTCTTGAAGTCGAAATGTTCAACTACCAGCAATCGATCGATCAGTACGTCATTTTGCATGAAAACAAAGAAAGCTTGAGGCCTCTTGACGACGCTTGAGATTTTGCTGGTAGTGTTCGTCGGCTTCGCCGGAGGGTTGGCGGTCGGAACCGGATTTGTCGCTTTTTTGGTCGTGCTTGGCGTCATCCCGCGCCTGACGCAGCTGACGAAAACGCCAAAACGCATTCACGCCTATGAATGGGGGGCTGTAGCCGGCGCCATCGTTGGCGGTTGGATGAGTTTGCGCCATTCTGTTTGGCATTTATCCAAATATTGGCTAGCGCCGATCGGATTGTTTCATGGTGTGTTTATCGGAATGCTCGCTGCCGCTTTAACAGAGGTGTTGAACGTTTGGCCGATTTTAGCGAAGCGGATCGGCGTCGATGATAAAATCGTCATTTTACTTATGGCCATCGCCTTTGGCAAAGTGGCCGGTTCGTTGTTTCATTGGCTTTATTTTGTCGATCACTTTCGCTGACAAAGGGGGAAGGAAACGTGGGATTAAAGTCCGATTATGTCCGCGAGGTGAAGGCGTTTCAGCCTTCTCCCCCATACGCCGCCAATGCGGTAAAAGCGTTTTTTGTCGGTGGGATGTTTTGTGCGTTGGCGCAATGGCTCGCTGATTGGTATGGCGGCACGTTTGCCGCTTCGCCGCTCGAGGCCCATCTGTGGGCGTCTATGGTGATGGCTGGATTGGCGATTGTGCTGACGGCCGTCGGGAAATATGATGATTTCAGCCAATTTGCCGGTGCGGGGGCGACGATGCTCATTACAGGGCTGGCCAATGCGATCGCCAGCGCCGCTATCGAGCATCGCAGCGAAGGATGGACGGCCGGGGTGGCCGGGCAGATGTTGAAAGCCGGTGGGGCAGCGGTCATTTATGGTCTGATTGCCGCCTATGTGCTTGGCCTTGTTTGGCCGTGACGAAAAGAGGGATTGGCCATGAAACGTGTCGGAAAGCAGACATGGGTGTTTGACGATGGTGTTTACATCCAAGCGGCCGCTGCCGCAGTCGGGCCGCTTGAAGCCGACGGGCCGCTCGGAAGTTATTTTGATGTTTGTCATCGCGACTTATATTGCGGCGAAGCGACGTGGGAGCTGGCCGAGCGGAGGCTGATGCGGGAGGCGGTGGATTGCTGCTTGCAAAAGGCGGGCGTCTCTGCCGAAGAAGTCGATCTATTTTTGGCCGGTGATTTGTTAAACCAAAATGCGACATCGAACTATGTCGCCCGCGAGCTGCCGATTCCGTTTTTATGCTTGTTCGGCGCCTGTTCGACCTCGATGCAAACGTTGGCGGCAGCCGCTGCGTTTGTCGCTGGTGGATTGGCTGATCGGGCGCTTGCGGCGACAAGCAGTCATAACGCGACGGCCGAACGGCAGTTTCGCTACCCGACTGAACTGGGGGTGCAAAAGCCGAAAACGGCGACGTTCACCGTCACGGGCGCCGGCGCCGCGCTTGTTGGCCGCGCGCCGGGACGTTGGCGCGTCCGGGCGGCGACGATCGGCAAAGTCGTTGACGCCGGGCTGAAAAACCCACTCGACATGGGGGCGGCGATGGCTCCGGCGGCGGCCGATACGATCGAGCAGCATTTCCGTGACTTAGGCGTCTCGCCGGGCGATTACGATTTGATCGTCACCGGCGACTTGTCGCGCGTCGGCAGCGTCATCGTCCGCGAGTTGCTTGCTGAATCAGGCTACGATGTGACCGACGTTTACAACGATTGCGGGCTGATGATTTACCGGCCAGATCAAAAGGTGTTCGCCGGCGGCAGCGGCTGCGCCTGCTCGGCGGTCGTCACGTACGGGTATTTGCTTCAAGAGCTCGCCCGCGGAACGTTTCGACGCCTGTTTGTCGTCGCTACCGGGGCGCTCTTGAGTCAAACGATGGTGCAGCAAAAACAGTCGATCCCAGCGATCGCTCACGGCGTCGTCATCGAAGCGGCTGGACAGGAGCCGGATTTGCCGCCGTAGGACGTCTTTTATTTGGGAACGATCAGGAGGGAATGTGATATGGAATACGTCCGTGCCTTTCTCGCCGGCGGGCTGCTGTGCGCCATCGTTCAGCTCATCATCGACCGCGGCAAATGGACGCCGGCTGGCGTCGCCGGTTCGCTTGTCGTCTTTGGCGTACTCCTTGGCTTTGGCGGCGTCTATGATCCATTCGTCGCTTGGGCTGGCGCCGGGGCGACGATGCCGCTATGCGGATTTGGGTATTGGTTGGCGAAAGGAGCCATGGCAGAACCGCGGCCGGAGGGATTTGTCGAAACCGGAGCAGCGGTGTTCCGATTTGCCGGCGCCTTGTTCGCTTTTATCGTGGCTGGCTCTTTTGCCGCGGCGCTCACTTGCAAACCGAAAGGGTAGAGATGATGGAAAAACGACGAGTCATTTTAGTAACGGATGGGGACGAGTTCGCCTGCCGGGCGATTGAGCGGGTTGCCGCCGAGATCGGCGGCCGTTGCATTTCCCGCTCGCAAGGCAATCCGACGAAACTGAGCGGTGAACAGTTGGTCGAACTCATTTTGCAAACGCCGCACGATCCAGTGTTTGTCATGTTTGACGATTGCGGCGCCCTCGGGGAGGGGGCCGGAGAGCAGGCGCTTCGCTATGTGGCGACGCATGAGCAAATTGAGGTGCTTGGGGCGCTGGCGGTTGCCTCCAATACGCACCAGCATGAATGGACAAAAGTGCATGTGAGCATCGACCGTGACGGCGTGATGACCGAATATGGGGTCGATAAAGAAGGCTTCCGGGACCTCGAGATCGGGCGGATCAATGGCGATACCGTCTACTGCCTTGACCGGCTGAACATTCCGCTCATCGTCGGCATCGGCGACATCGGCAAAATGGGATACCGAGACCATGCGAAATACGGAGCGCCGATTACGCGCAAGGCGGTCGAGTTGATTCTCGAAAGGAGTGGTGGCCATGCCGGAAAAAGAAAAGAAACCGAAAGCGCCGATCGCGAAGCGGCTCGTTGACAACGCGAAGTTTTTGCAACAGCGGATCGGCGTCGGGACAAGCTTTGATTTAGGCGTGCGGAAAATCTATGTCCTAAACCGGGAAGTACATATTTACTACTGCAACGGTTTATGCGACACGCAATACATTATCGAATTGTTAAAACAAATTGTGCGCGTCAACGATGATGAACGCCAGGCGTCCCAAGCGTGGCAGATCATCGAAAATCGACTCGTTCATCAGCAAGTCAGTCCGGTGACGAGCCTCGACGAAGCGGTTGACAAGCTGCTGTCGGGCTTGATCATCGTCTTGATTGAAGGCGAATCGACCGGATTTGCTGTCGACGTCCGCAGCTATCCGGGTCGGCAGCCGCAAGAGCCGGATACGGAAAAAGTTGTGCGCGGCGCCCGCGACGGCTATGTCGAGAACATCATTGTCAACACGGCGCTCACCCGCCGCCGCATCCGCGACGAGCGGCTGCGCTTTGAAATTTTGCAAGTCGGCGAGCGGTCAAAAACGGACGTATGCATCGCCTATATTAAAGACGTCGCTGACCCGGGGCTTGTTGAACTCGTCAAGAAAGAGTTGCAGCAAATCAACGTCGATGGACTGACGATGGGCGACAAAACAGTCGAAGAGTTTTTAGTCAAGCAAGGATACAACCCGTACCCGCTCGTCCGTTACACCGAGAGGCCAGATGTAGCAGCGACGCACCTGCTTGAAGGGCACGTGCTCATTATGGTTGATACATCGCCAAGCGTCATCATCACGCCGACAACATTTTTTCACCACGTCCAGCATGCCGAGGAATACCGGCAGTCGCCAGGGGTCGGGACGTTTGTGCGCTGGGTGCGGTTTTTAGGCATTTTGACGTCGTTGTTTTTGCTGCCGCTGTGGGTGCTGTTCGTCCTTGAACCGTCGTTGCTGCCCGAATCATGGGCGTTTATTGGGCCGAACAAACAAACGAACATCCCGATCATTGTGCAAATTTTGCTCGCTGATTTTGGGATTGAGTTTTTGCGGATGGCAGCCATTCATACCCCGACGCCGCTATCAACCGCGATGGGTTTGATTGCCGCCGTCTTGATCGGACAAATCGCCATCGATGTCGGGCTGTTTGTGCCGGAAGTGATCTTGTACATTTCGGTGGCGGCGATCGGTTCCTTTGCGACGCCAAGCTATGAGTTGAGCGTGGCGAATAAGATTTCTCGATTGGCATTGGTCATTCTTGTCGCCTTGTTTAAAGTGCCCGGGCTCGTCATTGGCACGACCGTTTATTTGCTTTGGCTCGCCAGCATCCGCTCGCTTAATACGCCGTACTTATGGCCGTTCATCCCGTTCGATCCAGCGGCATTTATGCAAATTGTCGTCCGCCGTTCGGTTGCCGGAGCGAGAGTGCGCCCGAGCATCGTTCACCCGCAAGACCGGCAAAAACAGCCGTCATGACGCGAACGATCCATTTGGAAGCGGCCGTTTCCACCTATTGGCGGCCGCTTTTTTCGTTTTAGCGCTATTGCAACTTTTTTATAATTATGATAAGTTATATTTAATTGCTTGCACTGATGGTGCTTGCCTCAGTGCTTCGCACGTTTGCACGGGCGGAATGGGCATGGCCCAGCGCGGGGTGTGCGGCCTTCCGTTTCAAGGCAGAGCCGATGGCGCTTTGCGGTTTTCCATTTTGTAAAGGCAGTTGC
This sequence comes from Geobacillus sp. YHL, assembly GCF_022341265.1. Taxonomy (NCBI): domain Bacteria; kingdom Bacillati; phylum Bacillota; class Bacilli; order Caryophanales; family Anoxybacillaceae; genus Geobacillus; species Geobacillus sp. YHL. The sequence goes on along the minus strand of NZ_JAEIGB010000007.1, from coordinate 140,244 downwards.
CGATTTTGCAAACTGTCTTTTTTGCTTTTGCCATGCGATTTCGATAGAGGAATGAGGGGTTTGCGATGTTTCTTCACGGGACAAGCCGCGTGAATGAACAAGGGCATTTGGAAATCGGCGGCGTCGATGTGGTCGAGTTGGCCAAAACGTATGGCACGCCGCTTTATATTTATGACGTTGCGTTGATCCGCGCTCGGGCGCGCGCGTTTAAAGAAGCGTTCCAGCGCCACGGCGTGCGGGCGCAAGTCGCGTATGCGAGCAAGGCGTTTTCCGCCGTCGCCATCGTGCAGCTGGCCGCTGAGGAGGGATTGTCGCTTGACGTCGTCTCAGGCGGTGAGCTGTATACGGCGCTTGCGGCCGGTTTTCCGCCTGAGCGCATCCATTTTCATGGCAACAACAAAAGCCGGGACGAATTGGCGATGGCGCTTGAACACGGCATCGGCTGCATCGTTGCCGACAACTTTTACGAACTCGAGCTGATCGAAGAGCTGGCGGAGTCATCCGGTCGGACGGTGCCGGTTTTGCTCCGCGTGACGCCGGGGGTCGAGGCGCATACGCACGATTACATTTTAACCGGGCAAGAAGATTCAAAGTTCGGCTTTGACTTAAACAACGGTCAGGCGGACGAGGCGTTTCGCCGTGTCATGGCATCGGCCGCGTTTCAGCTGCTCGGCGTTCATTGCCATATCGGCTCGCAAATTTTTGAAACAGCTGGGTTTGTGCTCGCGGCGCAAAAAGTGTTTGCCAAGCTGGCGGAGTGGAACAAGGCGCACGGATTTGTCCCAGCGGTTGTCAATCTTGGCGGCGGCTTTGGCATCCGCTATACGGAGGAAGACGACCCGATTCCGGTGACAGCGTACGTCGACTGCATTGTGGAAGAGGTGAAAAGGCAGGCCGAAGCTTGCCGCTTGCCGTTGCCGGAAATTTGGATCGAGCCGGGCCGGTCGCTCGTGGGTGATGCCGGAACGACGATTTATACGATCGGTTCGCGCAAAGAGGTGCCCAACGTCCGCACCTATATTGCCGTTGACGGCGGCATGAGCGACAACATCCGTCCGGCGCTTTACGGAGCGAAATACGAAGCCGCGCTCGCCAACCGGGTGTTCGGCGAGCCGACGGAAGTCGTATCGATCGCCGGGAAGTGTTGCGAGTCAGGCGACATGCTCATTTGGGACATCGCCCTGCCGGAAGCGAAGCCGGGCGATTATTTGGCCGTTTTTTGCACCGGCGCTTACGGCTATTCCATGGCGAACAATTACAACCGTCTGCCGCGCCCAGCCGTTGTGTTCGTTGAAAACGGCGACGCCCAGCTCGTTGTGAAACGGGAGACATATGAAGATTTGATCCAATATGATTTGCCTTTGAAAACGAAAGTGAAAAAGTGAAGGCCGCCGGTTGGAAAGAGAACGGCCTCCACAAAGAAAAGGCGCCCGCTGCTTTTTTTGGGGCGCCTTCTTTCATTGTTGATTTGAGGAAAATGCTGATTTGATCGCGTTCCAAATTTCTTTCAAGATGTCGATCAGATTTTGAATGAACGTTTTCCCTTCTTCTGACTGCAAAAACGCCGATAGCTGTTCTTTCGCCTTGCTCAGCTGATCATTCACTTGATCCCAATTAATATGGGCATTTTGCATTTTATGGAAAAGGGAAATCAGGTTGTTGATTTCATTCTCGCTCAGCGTAATGCCAAGGTCGTTGGCGATTTTTTCAATAAGGGCGCGCAAATCAGCGTCCGTCTGCGGTGGGTTGTTGGCGATTTCTTGTTTGATTTTCGCCAGCAGGGCGACCGCTTTGTCCGCGCCGATCGAATCGGCGAGCTTCGCCGTCTGCACCATTTCCTCGTTCGCCACTTTTTTGACATCATCAGGGATGGCTTGGTCCGAGGAAATTTCATACGCCTTCATCAGCCCCGTCAGCGCTGCGGTGCCGGAAACCGGGAACGGAGCAGTGATGTAAATATCGGCATCTTTCACCCCTGCGGTGATCAAGGCGTTTGTATACATCTCTTTCGTCACCCATGTGATGTTGTGCGTTTCGACATGAAGCCCCGAGCCGGGCTCTTTTATCGTGATCATCGACGACGAGATGGCGCGCGTGCCGATTTGCGCTTTCGGAATGAGTCCGTCCAAATATTTATGCTCCTCAACGTTTGAGACGGTGATCGTTTGCGCCCCGTCCGGCGCCTTCATTTCGTCGAGCACTTTTTGCTTTTGTTCATTCGTTAAGTTTTCCCCGAGCGTCACAATGACATCGCCCGGCGCGGCATCGGCCGCTGCGATGCCCGGAGATGCCAGCAGCACCGCCCAAAGCAGCGATGAAGCGATCGTTCGTTTCACATAGCTCGCCTCCTGTTTACGAAAATGCATTATCATTATACCGTACGCTCGCCTGCTTGGCTATCGGAAAAACGCGACGCGGTCAGGCGGCGTGCGAATTTGAAAAGACATTTTTTCTTTTGTTTCACTTGGCCATCATGGTATGATAAAAGCAGTTTCGATGTCGAAAAGGAGCTGGATGCTTGTGGCGAAAAAAGGATATATTCTCATGGAAAACGGCGGGAAAATCGAGTTTGAACTGTTCCCAAACGAGGCGCCGGCGACGGTGGCCAATTTTGAGAAGCTCGCAAACGAAGGCTTTTATAACGGGTTGACGTTCCACCGCGTCATCCCTGGATTTGTCAGCCAAGGAGGATGTCCACGCGGCAATGGAACGGGCGATGCCGGCTATACGATCCCGTGCGAGACGGACAACAATCCACACCGACATGTCACCGGCGCGATGTCAATGGCGCACCGCGGCCGCGACACCGGCAGCTGCCAGTTCTTTATCGTCCACGAGCCGCAGCCGCACTTGGATGGGGTGCACACCGTCTTTGGCCAAGTGACATCGGGCATGGACGTCGTGAAGACGATGAAAAACGGCGACGTGATGAAGGAAGTGAAAGTATTTGACGAACCGTAAACAGCGCATGAGCGAGGATGATCGGACTGTTCGAAACAACTGGCGCTTGTTTTTCTTTTTGCTTGCGGCCAGCCTGTTGTGGGGAGCGGCGTATTGGATTTGGGTTGCGGAATGATGATGCAGGGCGTTTCGTGTGGTATAATGAACATAACGATATCGTGATGCATCCTTCGGGGCAGGGTGAAATTCCCGACCGGCGGTGATGGGGCTTTCCGCCCCTCAGCCCGCGAGCCGAAAGGCAGGATCCGGTGCGATTCCGGAGCCGACAGTATAGTCTGGATGGGAGAAGGATGCCAATATGCGCACGGCTGTTTTCGGCCGGTTCAGACCGCGTGGGCAGCGTCTGTCGGCCGACTAGGCATGGTAGTATCTTTTGTTTCCGACCGGCCGGTATAGCCTGCTTGGCGAACATGTGTTTGTTTGCGCATCATTGGTCATTCTCTCATCGATGAGCCCCCGGGGACATCCCGGGGGTTTCATTTTTATTGAAGGAGGGAGTGCGGTGCATAACGATGAACATTATATGCGGCTCGCTCTCGATGTGGCCAAAGCTGGAGTCGGGCAAACGTCTCCCAATCCTGCCGTTGGCGCGGTCGTTGTCAACGGTGGGACGGTTGTTGGGCTTGGCGCCCATTTGAAAGCGGGTGAGCCGCACGCGGAAGTCTATGCGATCCGCATGGCTGGCGAGAAGGCGCGCGGTGCGACGGTGTACGTGACGCTTGAGCCGTGCAGCCATTATGGAAAAACGCCGCCATGTGCCGATTTGCTCATCCAGGCGGGCGTCCGTCGCGTCGTCGTTGCCACGACCGACCCGAATCCGCTTGTCGCGGGAAAAGGGATTGCCAAGCTGCGCCAAGCGGGCATTGACGTTGATGTTGGCGTATTAAAAGACGAAGCGGACGAATTGAATCGGATGTTTTTCCACTATATCGCCGCAAAAACGCCGTTTGTCACGTTGAAGTTCGCATGCAGCCTCGATGGCAAAATCGCGACGGCGACGGGGGAAAGCAAATGGATTACATCAAGCGCGGCGCGTGAGGATGTCCATCGCCTTCGTGCGCAGCATGACGCCATTTTGGTCGGCGTCAACACCGTTTTGACCGACAACCCGAAGCTTACCGTCCGCTTTGGGGAAAAGCGGAAAAATCCGCTCCGCATCATTTTGGATACAAAATTGCGTACACCGCTTGACGCCCATGTCGTCGCTGACAAGGAAGCAGAAACGTGGATCATCACCGGCGGCGTCAGTCGGGAACAAGCGGCGGCGTATGAGCGCCTTGGGGTGCGCGTATTTTCAATGCCGACGGCCCAGATCGATGTCCGCGATGTGCTCCGTCTGCTTGGGGAGCAGGGAGTCATGTCGCTGTTTGTCGAAGGCGGCTCGCGCGTTCATGACAGCTTCCTCCGCGCGGGAGCAGTCAATGAGGTCATCGCCTATATCGCTCCGAAGCTGATCGGCGGCCGCGGGGCGCCGACGCCGGTCGGCGGCCTTGGCTTCGCCCGGCTTGCTGAAGCGGTGGAGCTTGACATCCGCCGCATCGAGACGATCGGCCCGGACATCAAAATCGTCGCCGCGCCGAAACGGAAGGAGGAATCGTTGTGTTCACTGGCATTATTGAAGAGATCGGCACGATCGAACAAATGAAGCAAACCGGCGATGCCATCGTGATGACGATTGGCGCCAAGCGGGTGCTCGAAGATGTGCGGCTTGGCGACAGCATCGCCGTCAACGGCGTCTGCTTGACCGTCACATCGTTCACCGAACGGCAGTTTACGGTCGATGTCATGCCGGAGACGGTGAAAGCGACGGCGCTAAAGACATTAAAGCCGGGATCGAAGGTGAATTTGGAGCGGGCAATGGCGGCTGGAGGACGGTTTGGCGGCCATTTCGTCACCGGGCATGTGGACGGCGTCGGGCGCATCATCCGGCAGTGGCCGAAAGCGAACGCCGTCTACTATGAAATCGAAGTGCCGGCCTCGCTGCGCGCCTATATGATTGAGAAAGGATCGGTCGCAGTCGATGGGACGAGCTTGACGATTTTCGGTCTGAGCGAGCGCACGTTCATCGTTTCACTCATTCCGCATACGCGTGAGGCGACGATTTTAGGCGAAAAGCGGCCGGGCGATCTCGTCAATATCGAGTGCGACATGATCGGCAAGTACGTCGCCGCTTTCCTCACCGCGAAAGCGACGCCGACCTCCAAATTGACGGTCGAATTTTTGGAGCAGCACGGCTATAAATAGTGGAAAAGGGGGCAAGCTTGATGTTTGACACGATTGAAGCAGCGCTTTCGGCGCTGAAAAACGGAGAAGTGATCATCGTTTGCGATGACGAAGACCGCGAAAATGAAGGCGATTTTGTCGTGCTGGCCGAAAAAGCTACTCCGGATGTCATTAACTTTATGATCACTCATGGCCGCGGGCTCGTCTGCGTGCCGATTACGGAGGAATTGGCGGAGCGGCTCGAGCTTGAGCCGATGGTCACTCATAACACGGACGCGCATGGCACAGCGTTTACGGTGAGTGTCGACTACAAAACGACAACGACGGGAATCAGCGCCTACGAGCGGGCGGCGACGATTCAGGCGCTGCTTGATCCGAATGTGAAAGCGAGCGATTTTAAACGTCCTGGCCACGTTTTTCCGTTGATTGCGAAAAAGGGGGGCGTCTTGCGGCGCGCCGGCCATACAGAAGCGGCGGTTGATTTGGCCCGTTTGTGCGGCGCGAAGCCGGCCGGCGTCATTTGCGAAATCATTAAAGAGGACGGGACGATGGCTCGCGTTCCTGATTTGCGGCAAATCGCCGATCAGTTCGGATTGAAAATGATCACGATCAAAGATTTGATCGCCTATCGGAGTCAGCGGGAAAAGCTCGTGAAACGGGAGGTGGACGTTTGGCTGCCGACCGAATTCGGCGAATTTCGCGCCATCGGCTACACAAACGTGCTCGACGGAAAAGAGCATGTGGCGCTTGTCAAAGGAGAGATCATCCCGGATGAGCCGATCTTGGTGCGCGTCCATTCCGAATGCTTAACTGGCGATGTGTTTGGCTCGTACCGGTGCGACTGCGGTCCGCAGCTGCATGCGGCGCTCAGGCAAATCGAGGCGGAAGGGCGCGGGGTGTTGCTTTACATGCGCCAAGAAGGGCGCGGCATCGGCCTTATGAACAAGTTGCGCGCTTACAAGTTGCAGGAGCAAGGTTATGATACGGTCGAAGCGAACGAAAAACTGGGCTTCCCCGCCGATTTGCGCGATTATGGCATCGGGGCGCAAATTTTGAAAGATCTTGGCGTGACGAAAATGCGCCTGCTCACGAACAACCCGCGCAAAATCGCCGGCTTAAAAGGGCATGGACTCGAAGTCGTTGAACGGGTGCCCATTCAGATGCCAGCGAAAAAGGAAAATGAAAAATATTTGCGCACGAAACATGAAAAATTAGGACATATGCTTCATTTTTAATGATGGGAGGAGCAACGAACATGCGCATCATTGAAGGAAACTTAGTCGGCACCGGATTGAAAATCGGCATCGTCGTCTCTCGTTTTAACGAATTCATCACGGGCAAGCTTTTATCTGGGGCGATCGACGGCTTGACGCGCCATGGCGTGAGCGACAGCGACATCACTGTCGCCTGGGTGCCGGGTGCGTTTGAAATCCCGCTTGTGGCGAAAAAAATGGCGGAATCGAAGCAGTTTGACGCTGTCATTACGCTTGGCGCCGTCATCCGTGGGGCAACGAGCCATTTTGACTACGTCTGCAGCGAGGCGGCCAAAGGCGTCTCCCACGCGGCGCTTGCAAGCGGTGTTCCGGTCATTTTCGGCGTGTTGACGACGGACACCATTGAACAGGCGATCGAGCGGGCCGGCACGAAAGCGGGCAATAAAGGATGGGAAGCGGCGGTGTCGGCGATCGAAATGGCGAACGTCTTGCGGACATTTGCGTAAAAAGGCATGAAATGGTTCACAATATCGGTGAGAATGTTTATAATACGTATAGAGAAAATGACAAAAACTTTTCCATTTCGGAAAAGCGTTTGTCGATAATGAGGGATTTTTATGTTAATCCGTTACCGAAAAAACTATGAGAAAATCGCCATGGGACTGTTGTCGTTTATGCCGACGGAAAAAGACCTGAAACGGCTGCAGCAGACGATGAAACAGTATGAAACAAACAACGATTGGCAGCTGTTTTTATGGAAAGAAGGGGATGACATCGTCGGCATTATCGGCGTCCTGTTGCGCGCTCCTGATGTTGTGGAAATCCAGCACATCAGCGTCAATCCGTCACACCGCCACCAAGGGATCGGAAAACAGATGGTCAAGGCATTGAAAGAGGTGTACCCGGGCCGCCGATTGTGCGCCAACGAGTGGACCGCCTCGTTTTTCGATAAATGCCATGCGTGCAACGAATAACGAAACTAGCGCGGTGCCGCGCTCAGGCGGGCGGCGGAGGGGGAGGGAAGCCAACTCCTTCCGCTTTGGCCCGTTTTTTTTGTTCGCGTGCGGCGATGACGTCCGAGCGGTCGCGGCGCCGGTGTTTATCCACAAGATCAAGGTTGGCTAGGTCGCTGGCTTGCCCCCAAACGAGCTGCCGGCGGGCGCAGGCGGCCTGGCATTGCTCATAAAGGGAACGGTCGCGAATCGGCAGTTCGACGCTTTCGTACGGTTCGCCGCGAGTGATCCGCCCAGCCGTCTCGTCGAGCAAGCGGGCGAGCGCCTCGTCATCGAGGCCGAGCCGCCGGATCATCTCTTGCGCTTCGTCAAGCAGCGCCCGCGCCCGTCGAATGAGGCGGAGCGCGCCGGAAGTGTTGCCGCGCCGGTAATGGTAAAAAGCGACCGCCATTTGAATGAGCACAAGCCAACCTTTGTTTCGACCGTCTTGTTTCCAATGTTCCTCCAAAATCTCGTGGCATTCGAAATAATCGCGGTCGCTATGGAAATGGACCAAATACTCGATATACGCTTTTGGATACATCGGCCATCGTTCCTTTCAAAAGTGGGCCGCGCCATGTGAAGGCGGACGGCTCTTCTTCGATTATACGGCTTCGGCGGCCTGCGGCGCAAAAAAGAGACTGTTTTCCGTTCGCTTCGCCGCTTCGTTATGATACAATAAATGTACTGCAGCTGGAGACGAGCCTACCGGGCGGTGGTTCTGGAAAAAATGGTGGGATGGATGTGCAATTGCCGTACAACGTCAAAATCGAAGCGTTTGAAGGGCCGCTTGATCTGCTTTTGCATTTGATCAACCGCTATGAAATTGATATTTATGATATTCCGGTCGCGCAAATTACGGAGCAGTATATGGCGTACATTCACGCCATGCAGGAGCTTGAGTTGGATATCGCCAGCGAATATTTAGTGATGGCGGCCACCTTGCTTGCGATCAAAAGCAAAATGCTGTTGCCGCCCTCCAATGAGGAAGCTGTCGACGGCGACATCGAGTGGGGCGATGACGGGGACCCGCGCGAGGAGCTGACGCAGCGGCTGCTTGAATATAAAAAGTTTAAAGAGGCGGCGCGCGAACTGAAGCGGCGCGAAGAGGAGCGGGCGCTTTTGTTTACAAAGCCGCCGAGCGACTTAAGCGCATACGCGGATGAGAAAAAGGCGGCGCCGCTGGATGTGAACGTATACGATATGCTTGGCGCCTTGTCGAAGCTGTTGCGCCGCAAAAAACTGCAAAAACCGATGCGGGCGAAAATCTCCCGCCAAGATATTTCCGTCGAACAGCGCATGGCGGAAATTTTGCATGAACTAAAGCAGGCGAACGGGCGGAAAAACTTTTACGAGCTGTTTCCGTCCTACGATCGTTCGTATATCGTCGTGACGTTTTTGGCGATTTTAGAGTTGATGAAGCAAGACGAAATCATCGTTGAGCAAGAACGGAATTTCAGCGATTTGTTTCTTGTGGTGAAACCAGCCGGTTGAGGCGGTGCGGTTTGGCCGCGGCGGTTCGCTGCGGCGGGCCGCTTTTCTTTTGTTGTTTGTTTGCCCATGCCATGATAAGGCGGAGAGTTGACTCACATTGGGGTGAGAAGACTTGGGAAACGACGAAAACAGGAGGAAAGGAGGAGGGGCGCCAACGAGTTTGGCGTGGCAGAAGGGCGATGGAACAAAACGAAAGAGAAAAAAAGGGAGCCGGCGCGCTCAAGCCGGCGAAGGCGATTGTCGAAGCGCTGTTGTTTGCTGCCGGTGACGAAGGGCTGTCGCTTTCACAAATTGCCGCTGTGTTGGAAGTCAGCGAGCTAGAGGCGAAAGCGGTGATCGAGGAGCTTCAACAAGACTGCCGACGGGAAGAGCGCGGCATCCAGCTTGTCGAACTTGGCGGCGTGTTTTTGTTGGCGACAAAAAAAGAACACGCCCCCTATTTAAAGAAGTTGGTCGAAGCGCCGGGAGCATCGCCGCTGTCGCAGGCGGCGCTTGAGACGCTCGCCATTATCGCATACCGCCAACCGATTACACGCGCGGAGATTGAGGAAATTCGCGGTGTAAAAAGCGACAAGCCATTGCAGACGCTGATGGCACGGGCGCTCATTAAAGAGGTTGGACGAGCCGAAGGAACCGGGCGGCCGATTTTGTACGGGACAACCCCGGAATTTCTCGATTATTTCGGGCTAAAAACGCTCGAGGAGCTGCCGCCGCTGCCGGAATGGGCGGACGATGGCGAATCCGAGCGGGAAGCGGATTTATTTTTCGAAAAATTAGCAGAAAATTTGAGCGATGGGCAGCCGGAATATGGTAAACTAAAGAAAAATGGCTGATCGGGGAAGGAGAGCGCTCATGAACGTTTGCCGCCTGTACGGTGAAGAGCTGCAAAAGTCGCAATCGAACACGTTTGAAGACTATTTCAACCGCTCGGAAGTCACGTACCGCGACGGGGGCGAAGAGCGGACGCTGTCTGTGTTGTATTTGCGCCATTTTGAGGCGGCGCTGCTTGATTGGCTGCCGTATGAAAGCGATCCACTGTTTACGGCTAACGGGCGCGACATTCGTTTGCGCGACATCATTGCTCTTGTCTGTTTATGGAAAAATCCGGCGTATCGGCAGCGAAAGCGCGTCTATATTCACGATGAAGAGGAATTGCGCCGTTATTTTGCCGAGGTAGACGCCAAAACGCTGCAGGCGCTTGTCAGCGAATGGGCGGAAACCGGCGAGTGCCGCTTGCCTGAACGGTCGGCGTAACGAGAAAATGCGGTTGGCGCCGCGTTTTCTGTGCGTCCGGACAAGGAAACCGTTTGGTGCAGCCGGCGGTTTGCCAAAGTAGCCTGCCTTTTTCAGAAAAAAGGGGGGCTGACCCAAAACGCGAATATGTTTTGGGTCAGCCCGATTTTTTTGAGCGGTTTATCTATGGCTCATTTGCAGACCCGCCGCAGGGAAGCATTGCGGCGATTCTGTTCTTCCTTGCTGTCTTTTCCTATGATGACTGCCCTCGCTCCTCTATGTATGAGCGGCCGGGAATTTGGGTGAATGCGGACAAGAACGATTTCCCCATGACAGCATACGATATGGCGAACAAAACAGGAGGAGGTTTTTACCAAATGGACGATCAGGTGTTGTTCGCCCAATATGCGGCTAGGGTGAACGAATGGGGAAATCAAGTCAAGGAGACGCTCGCTTTGCGTGGGGCAAGCACGGATGGCGCTTCGTCGCTGCTCGAGTTTATTGCCGAGCATGACGGCGAGTGGACGGAAGAGGCCGTCCGCGAGCTTCAGCGCCTTGCCGATGACGTGTATGTCGGTGCGCTTCGCCAGTATGTCATGGAAGCGGCTGCGTGGGGAAGACAAGTTGAACAGGCGCTGTCTGCACGCAGGATGGCTGAGGATGTTGGGCTTTCGTCTTTGTTGGCGTACATCGATGGACACGGCGATGAATGGACCGAAGAAGCGATTTACGAGCTCCAGCGTCTTGTCGATGACGTATACACTCGGGCCGTCCGCCTGGCTGATTCGTCAGCTGCCGAGCGGGAAGAAGAGGCGACGCAAGAACAAGTCGAAGGGGAATCGGTGTCGCCTGAACTGGAGAGTGAAAACAAAGAGAACGAAGACGGATGGCTTGACACCAGCGGGACGGCAGAGCGGGTTGAGGACGCAAAGGAGCCGGCTTTTATGGCGGAGCTCTCCGACTCGCTGCCTGATATAGCTGACGGCGAGCCGGGTCAAGCGGACAACGTGACCGATGGAAAGCGACGCTGGGTGGATGCGGACGACGGCGGTGAGCCGCGTCAACAAGCAGCGCCCGGCCGTCATGTCTTGCCGCCGCTGCCGTACCGTTATGATGCACTCGAGCCGCATATTTCCGAAGAAATCATGCGCCTCCACCATACGAAGCATCATCAAAGCTATGTCGACGGTCTCAATCAGGCGGAGCGGATGATGGCCGAGGCGCGCCGGACGAACAATTTTGATCTGTTGAAACATTGGGAGCGGGAAGCGGCGTTCCACGGCTCCGGGCATTATTTGCACACTATCTTTTGGTACAACATGCATCCAGAGGGCGGCGGCGAGCCGCGCGGGGAGCTGCGGGCGCAAATCGAGCGCGATTTTGGCAGCTTTGCCGCCTTTCGCCGTCATTTCACCGAAGCGGCGAAAAGCGCCGAAGGGGTCGGCTGGGCGCTGCTCGTTTGGGCGCCGCGAGCGCACCGGCTGGAAATTTTGCAGGCGGAAAAACACCAGCTCATGGCGCAATGGGATGTGATCCCGCTTCTCGTGCTTGATGTGTGGGAGCATGCCTACTATTTGCAATACAAAAATGATCGGGCGGCGTACATCGAACATTGGTGGAACGTCGTCAACTGGCGCAACGTTGAAGAGCGCTTTCATGAGGCGCGGAAGCTTCGTTGGCAGCCGTTTTAAACGGGCGGGGGGGAACCCCCTGCCCGTTTTTTTTGGGAGAGCAGGCGCTGCGATCCATCAGGACACCTGTCCGTCTTTTCGGGGAGCGGCTTTCTCTTTGCAGGGAAATGTCATCAATGCGCCCAGCGCAAGCGCCGGAGCGGATCGTTCAGGGCTGTCTCCCCTTGCAACGGCATTTTTTCATCATATTTGTCCCATCGACGCATACACTTGTACAAAACGCGGCTTTGGGGTTCAGCCTGTTTCCGCCGCGACGTTTCTTCGGCTGCGGCCCGTTCAGCCTAATCGGAAAGGAGGAACAGGCGATTCCTCCCCGCTCCTTAAAGGAGGGGGATCCTCGCCGATATGAGATGAATAAGCAGAAGCGGCTCATTGCGCTCATTCTTGCACTCGCTGCGGGGATTATGGCATTTGTTCCAGAGCGGATGCGCGCTATGGATGGGGTGAGCGCAAAAAGCGCGATTTTGATAGAGCAGCATTCCGGGCGGGTTTTGTTTGCCAAGGATGCCTATACAAAACGGCGCATCGCCAGCATTACGAAAATTATGACCGCCATTTTGGCGATTGAATCGGGGAAGATGGACGACACGGTGACGGTCAGCGCCCGCGCTGTCCGGACCGAAGGGTCGTCAATTTACTTGCGCCAAGGGGAGAAAATCAAACTGCGCGATTTGGTATATGGGCTGATGCTTCGTTCCGGCAACGACGCGGCGGTGGCCATCGCTGAACATGTCGGCGGCAGCGTCGAAGGATTTGTTTTTTTAATGAACCAAAAAGCGGCTGAAATCGGGATGCGTGATACCGAGTTTGCCAATCCGCACGGGTTGGATGACGCGGAAAACCACTACTCAACCGCGTACGATATGGCGCTGCTCATGCAATATGCGATGAAAAACAAAGAGTTTCGGCGCATCTCGGGGACGAAGGTGTACCGCGCCCCCGCTCCGCCCGGCGAAGACGGCGCGCGTGTGTGGCGAAATAAAAACAAGTTGTTGACAAGTCTTTACGAATATTGCACCGGCGGCAAAACCGGCTATACGAAACGGGCCCATCGCACGCTCGTGACGACGGCGTCCAAAGGCGGCATCGATTTGATCGCCGTGACGTTGGATGCACCGGACGATTGGAATGACCATATCGCTATGTACGAATATGGATTTTCTCATTATCACATCGCCAAAGTGAGCAGCGAGCGGGTGGTCGACAAAATTTCTGATCCGTTTTACCGCGGGCGGCTGCAGGCGGTCCGCGATTTGCGATATCCGGTGACCGATAAAGAGGAGAGCGGGCTGCGGGTGAAAGTGTATTTGCTGAAGCCGCGCAAGGAATGGGAAAAATACCCAGAACGGGCGCCGACAGAGGTCGGAAAGGCGGTGCTTTATTTGCATCAAAAGGCGGTTGATTCGGTGCCGCTGCTGTATGAACCGGGAAAGGAAGGAAGCGGCCGAGGGTTTTTATGGCAAGTATTTCGCTTTTTAGGTGTGAGAAGCGATGGTTAACCTCATTTGGGTGATGATGGCGGTCATTGGCATCGTCTTTGCGGCGGCCAACGGCACGATGGACGAAGTGAACAAAGCGGTGTTTGAAAGCGCCAAAGAAGCGGTGACGATCAGCATCGGCATGGTCAGCATTTTAGTGTTTTGGCTCGGGCTGATGGCGATCGCTGAACGCGCCGGCTTGCTTGACAAAGCGGCGCGCCTGTTTATGCCGCTCGTACGCCGCTTGTTTCCAGAGGTGCCGCCCGGCCATCCCGCGCTCGGCTATATCGTCTCGAATATGGTCGCCAACATGTTCGGCCTTGGCAATGCGGCGACGCCGATGGGCATAAAGGCGATGGAGCAGCTAAAAAAGCTCAACGGCGGCCGCGACGAGGCTAGCCGGTCGATGGTGACGTTTTTGGCCATGAACACATCAGGCATTACGCTCATTCCGGCGACCGTCATCTCGATTCGCATGACGTACGGTTCAGCGGCGCCGAGCGAGATCATTGGGACGACGATCGTCGCTTCGACGATTTCGACGATTGGGGCGGTATTGATTGACCGGTACTATTATTGGAAACGGATGCGGAAAGGCAGGAAGCCATAATGGCCATCGTCCAACTTCTTTCTGTTTGGCTGATCCCTGCGCTCATCGCTTTTATTTTGCTTTACGGTACAGCAAAGAAAGTGCCGACGTACGAAGCGTTTGTGGAAGGCGGCAAGGAAGGGATCGAGATCGCGTTTTCGCTCATCCCGTATTTGGTCGGCATGTTGGTGTCGGTCGCCATTTTCCGAGCCTCAGGGGCGCTTGATGCCATGATGGAAGTGATCAAACCGCTGGCTGATGCCATTGGACTGCCGGCCGAAGTCGTTCCGCTTGCGGCTCTCCGCACGCTTTCCGGCACGGCGGCGCTCGGCATGACGACCGATTTGATCGCTACTTACGGCCCGGATTCGTTCATCGGGCGCCTTGCTTCTACGATCCAAGGCAGTACGGAGACGACGCTTTACGTGCTCACCGTCTATTTTGGCGCCGTCGGCGTCAAAAAAATGGGCGATGCGTTAAAAGTCGGCATTTTGGCCGACATTCTCAGCTTTATTGTTTCTGTTTTCATCGTTTTGTTTGTATTCGGGCGCTAGCGGCGCCTTTTTTCGTTCCCGCCGTCCGGCGGGTTTTTTGTTTGCAAAGGGAACGGGAAAGGTGAAAAATAAAAGTGCCGCACTTGTATCTGTTAGACGGAAAGGGTAAGATGATGAAAGAGGTGAGAGAGAATGGAACGGTTGCAAAAAGTGATCGCCCGCGCCGGCATCGCGTCAAGGCGCAAGGCGGAAGAACTCATTTTGCAAGGGCGGGTGAAAGTGAACGGCCGCGTCGTCAAGGAGCTTGGCGTCAAGGTCGGGCCGCGCGATGATGTCGAAGTCGACGGCATCCCGATCGAGCGCGAAGAGCCGGTGTATTATTTGCTGTACAAGCCGCGCGGGGTGATTTCCAGCGTCAAAGATGACAGAGGCCGCAAAGTGGTGACCGATTTTTTCAAAGATCTGGACAAACGCATTTATCCGATCGGGCGGCTTGACTACGATACGTCTGGACTGCTTTTGTTGACGAATGACGGCGACTTTGCCAACCTGCTTATGCACCCGCGGTATGAAATTGAAAAAGTGTACATTGCCAAAGTGAAAGGCATTCCAACGCACGAGCAGCTGAAACGGCTCGAACAAGGAGTGCAGTTGGAAGATGGCATGACGGCGCCAGCCAAAGTGAAGCTGCTCTCCGCCGACCGGAAGAAGGGGACAGCCATTGTGGAAATCCGTATCCACGAAGGACGAAAC
Source organism: Geobacillus sp. YHL (assembly GCF_022341265.1). Taxonomy (NCBI): domain Bacteria; kingdom Bacillati; phylum Bacillota; class Bacilli; order Caryophanales; family Anoxybacillaceae; genus Geobacillus; species Geobacillus sp. YHL. The sequence goes on along the minus strand of NZ_JAEIGB010000007.1, from coordinate 125,122 downwards.
CGGCAAGTGCGCCGCATGTTTGAGGCGATCGGCTGCGAGGTGCTGAAGCTGAAGCGGGAGCGGTACGCGTTTCTCGATTTGAAAGGGCTGCGCCCCGGCGAATACCGCGAGCTGACGCCGCATGAGGTGAAGTTGCTGCGCGTCCTTGCCCAATCCGGGGGAAGAAAATGACGAAGATTGTCACATAACGTTCATATCCTTGCGCATAAACGAGCGAGGGACTTTGCTATAATGGAAAATGGGAGATTGTGAACCGCTTGCCTCCCCCTCTAGCGTTGGCTGTGGGGGAGGAGAAACGTAAAGGGGTTTGAACGATGAAAAAACAACAGCGCTTAGTGATGAGGACAGCGATTTTGCTCGTGTTGCTCGCGGCGATCGGCTATACGATTTACACGAATTTTTTCACGGAGAAAACGGCTGTCGCTGTTGGTTCGACGGCGCCTGATTTTGTGCTGACCGATTTGAAAGGGCATGAACATCGTCTTTCAGACTATCGCGGCAAAGGCGTTTTTTTGAACTTTTGGGGAACGTGGTGCAAGCCGTGCGAGCGGGAGATGCCGTATATGAACGAGCTGTACCCGATTTACAAAAAACAAGGGGTTGAAATTTTGGCTGTCAATGTCGGTGAACCGAAGTTGAGCGTTGAAAAATTCGCGGAACGGTTCGGCCTGACATTTCCGATTGTGATCGACCGTCAAGATCAAGTATTGAACGCCTATAACGTCGGGCCGCTGCCGACAACGTTTTTGATTGACAAAAACGGCGAAGTAAAACAAATCATTACCGGAACAATGACGAAAGAAGACATCGAACGGCATCTAGAAAGCATCAAACCGTAAGGAGTTTTGCGCCATGGAACACGTCAAATGCGAATGCGGCCATGTCAATCCGCACGGCACGGCGTTTTGTGAGTCGTGCGGCAAGCCGCTTGCCGATTTGGGAGAAAAACTGATTTTGGACATGCGCTACGAAGGAAGCGCGCGCCGATCGCAAACGTACAAAAAAACGATGATCGACCAAATTTGGGCGTTTTTCTCGTCGGTCAAAGTCGGGGTGGCGCTCATCGTCATCACGCTCATCGCTTCGGCGATCGGCACGATTTTCCCTCAGCAAATGTATATTCCGCCGAACGTCGATCCGGCGGAGTATTATAAGCAGCAGTACGGCTGGGCAGGGAAGCTGTATTATGAGCTCGGCTTTAACAACTTGTACGGCTCATGGTGGTACATTTTGCTCATCGCCTTAATCGGCGTTTCGCTTGTCATTTGCAGCTTGGACCGGGTCGTTCCGCTTTATCGCGCCTTGAAGCGGCAAGGGGTGAAGCGCCATCCGCGCTTTTTAGAGCGGCAGCGGTTGTTTGGCGTCTCGCATGTGAGCGATCTCGACAAGACGATGGCTGTGTTGAAAGAACGGCTGGCTGCGCGGCGCTACCATGTCCGCGAGGAAGACGGGCATTTGCTCGCTGAAAAAGGGCGTTTTTCCCGCTGGGGGCCGTACGTCAATCATATCGGCCTCATCATTTTCTTGATCGGGGTGATGCTTCGTTCCGTTCCCGGCATGTACATCGATCGGGTGATGTGGATTCCGGAAGGGGAGACGAAAGAAATTCCTGGGACGAACGGCCGCTACTTTTTAAAGAGTGAAAAATTTATTTTTGAAACATATGAGAAAGGCAAAGACAACGAAGTGTTCAACGCTGCCATCGACCGCGTCGGCAACGGGATGATCGCCAAAAACTATCAAACAAACGTTGTGTTGTATAAGCGCGTCGGTCCTGTGATCCCCGGCGCCAAGCCGAAGCTTGAAAAAGTGAAGGAGTATCCGATTCGCGTCAACGAGCCGCTGGAGTTCGACCATTATGCGCTCTACCAAGTCGATTTCCGCTTGAATGAGCCGAAAGCGATGTCATTTCAGTTGGCGGACAAGCAGTCGGGGAAAACGTTCGGCACGGTGACGGTCGATTTGTATGATCCGAAAGAGTTGTACAATCTCGGACATGGGTATCGCGTTGAGCTATTAAGCTATTTTCCTGATTTTGAGTTTGATGAAGACGGCAATCCGTCAACGAAGTCGCGCGTGCCGAACAATCCGGCGTTCGTGTTCAAAATGTACGCGCCGGACCGTCCGAAAGGGGAAGTCAGCTTCGTCGCCATCCAACAAACGATCGAACCGTTTGGCAACAACAAGTACAAAATGGCGTTCGCGGGGCTTGAGACGCGCAATGTCTCCGGCTTGACCGTCCGCCGCGACTTTACGCTTTGGATTTTAGGGGTAGGCGGCGCGATTTTCATGATCGGGCTCATCCAAGGGATGTATTGGAACCACCGCCGCATTTGGGTGCAACGGGTCAACGGCGAGCTATGGATCGCCGCGCACACGAATAAAAATTGGTTCGGCTTGAAAAACGAGCTGCGCCGTTTGCTTGACGGCACTGGTGTGAATATGCCGGCCGATCAGCTCGAAGAAGGGAAACAGGCCGGACAAGGGGGGCAAGCTCATGGACATGGCACAGCTTAGCAGCACATTGCTCTATATTTCGTTTGTGTTATATTTGATCGGCACGTTTTTTTTTGGCGGCGCCATTCGCGACAAACGGAAGGAGCGGCAAGGAAAGGATCGTTGGTCGCAGCTTGGCATTGCCGTGACGATCATCGGTTTTCTCACCCAGGTCGGGTATTTCATCACGCGCTGGATCGCCGCCGGGCACGCGCCCGTGAGCAACTTGTTCGAGTTTACGACCTTTTTCGGCATGATGCTGGTTGCTGCTTTCATTATTATTTATTTCATTTACCGGCTGAGTGTGCTCGGCTTGTTTGCGCTGCCGGTCGCGTTGCTTGTGATTGCTTACGCAAGCATGTTTCCGCGGGAAATTTCGCCGCTCATTCCCGCCTTGCAAAGCGATTGGCTGCACATCCATGTGACGACGGCGGCGGCTGGTGAAGCGATTTTGGCCATCAGCTTTGTCGCTGGGCTCATCTATTTGATTCGCGTCGTCGATCAATCGAAGCCGTCGAAACGGACGTTTTGGCTCGAAGTGGTCATGTTTTGCTTAATTACGACGCTCGGCTTTGTCATCGTTTCGACAGCGTTCGGTCTTTCTGGGTATGAAGCGAAGTTCACGTGGGTCGACAAAAACAAGCAGACGGTTGAGGTCATCTACGATATGCCGGCGCTCGTTGGGCCGCACAAAGGGGAGCTTATGAAAGAAAGCGCCGGCCGCATGGAGCCGCTTGTTGAGATGCCGGCGATCATCAATGCAAGAAAGCTCAATACGGTCATCTGGTCGCTCATAGCCGGAACGGCGCTGTACATCATGCTTCGGCTTCTCTTGCGCAAGCGCGTTGCCGCCGCACTCAAGCCGCTCGTGAAGAACGTTAACTTGGATCTGACCGATGAGATCAGCTATCGGGCGGTGGCGATCGGCTTTCCGGTGTTTACGCTCGGGGCGCTCATTTTCGCGATGATTTGGGCGCAAATTGCCTGGACGCGCTTTTGGGGCTGGGACCCGAAGGAAGTGTGGGCGCTCATTACGTGGCTGTTTTACGCCGCTTTTTTGCACCTCCGGCTGTCAAAAGGCTGGCATGGGGAAAAGTCGGCATGGCTCGCCGTCATCGGCTTTGCCATTATTATGTTTAACTTAGTGGCGGTCAACCTCGTCATTGCGGGATTGCACTCGTACGCCGGAACATAATGGAAAACAACCGGATGCTCTGTTGGCGAGCATCCGGTTTTTCGGTAAACTAGAAAATAGGGAGTGTTTCCATTGATGATGGGAGGGTGCAAAGCATTGGAAAAACAAGAAAAAACCATCCGTATTTTAGTGGTTGACGATGAAGAGCGCATCCGGCGGCTCTTGAAAATGTATTTGGAGCGGGAAAACTATGTGATCGATGAGGCCGGCGACGGCAATGAAGCGTTGGAGAAGGCGTTGACGAATGATTATGACGTCATTTTGCTCGATCTGATGCTGCCGGGCAAAGATGGAATTGAGGTGTGCAAAGAAATCCGCGAGCAAAAAACGACGCCGATCATCATGTTGACGGCAAAAGGCGAAGAATCCAACCGCGTGCAAGGGTTTGAAGTCGGCACGGATGATTACATCGTCAAGCCGTTCAGTCCGCGCGAAGTCGTGCTGCGCGTAAAAGCGCTGTTGCGCCGCGCGGCGAACGCCGCCTACGCGCCGGTGGAGACGACGGCGAAAGACGTGCTTGTGTTTCCGCATTTGACGATTGACAACGATGCCCACCGGGTGACGGTCGACGGCAAGGAAGTCAGCTTAACGCCGAAAGAATATGAGCTGCTTCTCTTTTTGGCCCGCTCGCCCGACAAAGTGTTCGACCGCGAACAGCTGTTGAAGGAAGTATGGCATTACGAATTTTTCGGCGACTTGCGCACGGTCGACACCCACATTAAACGGTTGCGCGAAAAGTTGAATAAAGCGTCGCCGCAGGCGGGAAAAATGATCGTCACCGTCTGGGGCGTCGGCTACAAGTTTGAGGCAGTGAACGACTGATGTGGCTGTTTCGCAGCGTCGTCGGCAAGCTATGGTTTACGATTTTGTTGCTCGTTTCGTGCGTGCTGTTTATTTTAAGCATTTTGCTTATTAAATTTTTGGAAGATTATTATGTGCAGGAAGCGGAAAACGACTTGACCCGCCTGGCGACAAAAGTGGCCGAGGTGATGCACGATTACCGCGATGAGCAGCTTGCCCGCTCGATCGCTTGGACGCTTGTGGACAATCGAACGAAAGCCGTCATCGTCGCCGATGAGTCGCACTATTGGTATTCGCCTGGCGATGCTGGGTTGGACAATATGCCGCTGTCGTCGATTCGCCAAGATCGGGACTTGCGGCGTGTGCTGACAGATGGGAAAACGGTGAAAAAGCGTTTGTATATGCCACAGCGGCATCCAAAAGAAAAGCTGCCCCGTGATATGATCATTGTCGGCGTGCCGATGTCGATGCCGGATGGCAGCCGAGGAGCTGTGTTTATCTATCAGTCGCTCGAGGCGATCGCCGACGCGACGGAGCGGACGAAAGAGTTAATTTTTCTCGCCGCGTTTATCGCCATTGTCATGACGACGTTTTTTGCCTTTTTCTTGTCGACGCGCATCACCGCTCCGCTCCGGAAAATGCGGCAAGCCGCGTTCGAAATGGCGCGGGGCCATTTCGATATGAAAGTGCCGATTTTAACGAACGATGAGATCGGTGGGCTGGCGATGGCGTTCAACCAAATGGGACGGCGTCTGCAGTTTAACATCAACGCCTTAAACCAGGAAAAAGAACAGCTCGCCAGCATTTTAAGCAGCATGGCCGATGGCGTCATTACGTTTAACCGCGACGGGGAAATTTTGATTACGAACCCGCCGGCTGAGCGGTTTTTGCAGGCGTGGTATTTTGAGCAAGGAAACGACGCGGAAGCGATGGCGCCGTTGCCGCCGCAAGTGAAAGAGCTGTTCGCCCGCGTCGTTCGCGAGGAGAAGGAGCAATCGACCGAAGTGACGCTGCAGGGGCGGACGTGGGTCATTTTAATGACGCCGCTGTACGGCAAAACGATGGTGCGCGGCGCGGTGGCTGTTTTGCGCGACATGACCGAAGAGCGGCGGCTTGACAAGCTGCGCAAAGACTTTATCGCCAACGTTTCGCACGAATTGCGCACGCCGATTGCCATGCTTCAAGGCTACAGCGAGGCGATCATCGACGATATCGCGGCGAGCGAAGAAGAGAAGAAAGAGATGGCGAAAGTCATTTATGACGAGTCGCTGCGCATGGGCCGCCTTGTTAACGATTTGCTTGACTTGGCGCGCATGGAAGCTGGCCATATCGAGCTAGAGTACGAACAAGTCAAGCTTGTTCCTTACATCGAGCGGGTGATCCGCAAGTTTTACGGGCTGGCGAAAGAAAAGCAGATTGAGCTGACAGCCGAGTTTCGCGATCGGGACATCGAAATCGCTCTCGATCCGGATCGGATCGAACAGGTGCTGACGAACTTAATTGACAACGCCATCCGCCATACGGAATCGGGCGGCACAGTTCGCCTCATCATCGAACCAAGCGGCGACGGCGTGACGATCCATGTCCAAGACTCTGGTTCCGGCATTCCCGAAGAGGATTTGCCGTTTGTGTTTGAACGGTTTTACAAAGCCGATAAAGCGCGCACGCGTGGCCGTTCCGGCACCGGGTTAGGCCTTGCCATCGCCAAAAACATCGTCGAAGCGCATAAAGGGCTCATTACCGTTCACAGCAAACTGAACGAAGGAACGACGTTTTCGTTTTATTTGCCGGCCCGCGGACCGAAAGGAGCGTAGCGCCGTTTGGAAGAGCGGGGAAGCCACGGCTTCCCTGCTTCTTTCATGCTGAAGCGAACTGGTTGACGGATTTGTTTTAGTGGTATAGACAACTAGAATATATAATGTTATAATGAGATACAGAAAGTGGGGAATCGCGATGAAGCGGTGGATATTGAAAAATGCCGCGGTGTATGCAGAAACAGGAAACATTGAACAAGGGTATGTGCTGATCGAAGGGGAAAAAGTGGCCGCGATCGGGCCGATGTCGTCGTGCCCAACTGATGCAGGGGCGGAAGTGATCGAGCTTTCCTCACGGTTTTCCATCGTGCCGGGATTCATCGATGTCCATATTCATGGGGCGGCTGGGGCGGATGTCATGGATGCGACCCCGGAGGCGCTTTACAAGATGGCCAACGCCTTGCCGGCGGAAGGGACGACGAGCTTTTTGGCGACGACGATGACAGCGCCAAGTGAACAAATCGAAGCCGCGCTTCGCAACGTCGCTCGCTATATGGCGGAGGCGAACAGGCCGGGAGCCGCCGAAGTGCTCGGTGTTCATCTGGAAGGACCGTTTTTGTCGCCGAAGCGCGCCGGAGCGCAGCACCCGCGCCATCTCGCCGATCCGGACATCTCACTGTTCCAGCACTGGCAAAAGGCGGCGGGCGGCCATATCCGCCTTGTCACGCTTGCCCCAGAGCGGAACGGGGGGCTGGAACTTGCCTCCTACTTGAAACAGACGGGTGTGATCGCTTCGATCGGCCATTCCGATGCCGTTTACGACGAAGTAAAAGCGGCGGTCCATGCAGGGGTGACGCATGCGACCCACCTGTTCAATGGGATGCGCGGCATCCATCACCGTGAACCGGGTGTCGCCGGTGCTGTGCTTATGTTTGAAGAAGTGATGTGCGAGCTGATCGCCGACGGGTTGCACGTTGCGCCGCCGATGGTCCGCTTCGCTTACCGGAATAAAGGAAGCGATGGGCTCATATTAATCACCGATGCCATGCGGGCGAAATGTCTAGGTGATGGGCGATATGAACTTGGCGGCCAAGAGGTGACTGTTCGGGGCCAAGAGGCGCGGCTTGCCGACGGCACGCTGGCGGGAAGCGTGCTCAAGCTTGGCGAGGCCATCCGCCGTGTGCTCGATTATACTGGCTGCACGCTTGAAGAGGTGATCCGCATGGCGAGCTGGAATCCGGCGAAACAGCTTGGCTTGCTTGATCGGAAAGGCAGCTTGCGGCCCGGCAAAGACGCCGATGTCGCCGTTTTGAATGAACGATATGAAGTCATGATGACGTTTTGCCGCGGCGTTCTTGCTTATCGCAAACCGGATGAAAGGAGGAAGAGCGATGGCCATAACGCTTTTGGAAGCCGCTGACTATACCGAGATGAGCCGCCAGGCGGCGGACATCATCATCAAACAAGTCAAGGAAAAGCCGAACGCCGTTCTCGGCTTGGCGACCGGTTCGACGATGCTCGGCGTGTACCGCGAATTGGCCGCCGATCATCGGCAGCATGGGACATCGTATCGGCTCGTGCGCACGGTCAATTTGGATGAATACGTAGGCCTTGGCCCGGATCATCCGAACAGCTATCGCTATTATATGAATCAGCATTTGTTTGCCCAATTGGACATCCCGCTTCATCAGACGCATGTGCCGAACGGCTTGGCCGCTGATCTTGACGAAGAATGCCGCCGTTACGAGCGGCTCATCGATGAATTGGGCGGCATCGATTTGCAGCTCTTGGGCATCGGCCGCAACGGCCATATCGGCTTTAACGAACCAGGGACGCCGTTTTCGACAGCCACCCACGTCGTCGAGCTGACCGAGCTGACACGGGAAGCGAACGCCCGCTTTTTTCCATCGCTTGATGACGTGCCGCGCCGTGCCATTACGATGGGGATTGCGACCATTTTGCGCAGCCGCCGCATCGTGCTGTTGGCGTCAGGGGAGGAAAAAGCGGACGCCATGGCCCGGCTTCTCGAAGGCGTTGTCACACCGGACTTGCCGGCTTCAGCGCTTCACCTTCATCCGGACGTGACGATCATCGCCGACTGCGAGGCGCTCTCGCTCATCCCAAAGGAAAAGCGGCGGGTGGATGCGCCGTGATCGATAAACAGTCGCCGATTCCGATTTACTATCAGCTCGAGCAATATATGAAAGAAAAGATCGAAAAAGGGGAGTGGCAGCCGGGCGAAATGATCCCGTCTGAGCGCGAGTTGGCGGAAATGTATGACATCAGCCGGATGACCGTTCGGCAGGCGGTCAACAATTTAGTGAACGATGGCTATCTCATCCGCCGGCGCGGGAAAGGAACATTTGTCGCCGCCCAAAAAATCGAGCAGCCGCTGAAAGGGCTGACGAGCTTTTCCGAAGATATGCGGGCGCGCGGCATGGAGCCCGGCACGATCGTCCTCAGCTTTGAGATGGTTCCAGCTTCCGAGAAACTCGCTGAAGGGCTTGGCGTCACGGAAGGCGATGACCTTTACGAAGTCCGCCGCCTTCGGTTGGCCGACGGCTTGCCGATGGCGTTGGAGACGCTGTACATTCCGGTCAATCTCGTCCCCGGACTGACGCGTGATGTTGTAAGCGGTTCCGTCTATGAATTTATCGAAAAAGAAAAAGGGATGATCATCGGCTCCGCTGTTCAAACATTGGAAGCATCTGTCGCCCGCAAGGTGGAGGCGGAGCATCTGAAGATGAAAGAAGGGGCTCCGGTGCTATTGCTTGAGCGCCGCACGCACCTTGTCGACGGTCGGCCGCTTGAAGTCGTCAAATCGGTGTACCGCGGCGACCGGTACAAATTTATGATTGAGATGAAAAGGGGAGGATCATGATGTTAGGCTTTTTACAGCGGCTTGGAAAAGCATTAATGCTGCCGATTGCCGTTTTGCCGGCGGCAGGATTGTTGCTTCGGCTCGGTCAGCCTGATTTATTGAATATTCCGTTTATCGCAGCCGCAGGCGATGCAGTGTTTTCCAATTTAGCGCTCATTTTCGCCATCGGCGTGGCGATCGGTTTTGCGAAAGATGGCAACGGCGCCGCCGCTCTGGCCGGCGCGATCGGTTACTTTGTCTTGACAAAAGGGGCCGCCGCGATTGATAAAGACATCAATATGTCTGTGTTGGGCGGCATCCTCTCCGGGGTGATCGCCGGTCTTTTGTACAACCGTTACCGTGATATCAAGCTGCCGGATTGGCTCGGCTTCTTCGGCGGCCGGCGGTTTGTGCCGATCGTGACATCGCTTGTCATGCTCGTGCTTGCCTTGATTTTTGGCTATGTATGGCCGCCGATTCAAGATGGCATCAACGCGGTCGGCCATTGGATCGTTGGCGCCGGGGCGGTTGGCGTCGGCATTTTCGGGTTCCTCAACCGGTTGCTCATTCCAGTCGGATTGCACCATGTGTTAAACAGCTTCGTCTGGTTTGTGTTTGGCGAGTATAACGGAAAAACGGGCGATTTAAGCCGCTTTTTCGCCGGCGACCCGGATGCGGGCATTTTTATGGCCGGCTTCTTCCCGATCATGATGTTTGGCCTGCCCGCGGCAGCGCTGGCGATGATCGCGGCGGCGAAAAAAGAGCGTCGCAAAGCGGTCGCCGGCGCGCTCCTTGGCGTGGCGTTGACGTCGTTTTTAACCGGGATTACGGAGCCAATTGAGTTTCTATTCATGTTTTTATCGCCATTGCTCTACGTTGTCCATGCCGTGTTGACCGGCTTGTCGCTCGCAGTGGCGACAATGCTTGACATCCACCACGGGTTTACGTTCTCGGCCGGGGCGATTGACTTTTTCTTAAACTACGGCATTGCGAAAAAGCCGTATTTGTTGATTGTTCAAGGTCTTGTATATGCTGTCGTCTATTTCGTCGTCTTCTATTTCCTCATTACGAAGCTCGATTTGAAAACGCCGGGGCGTGAAGAGGAGGTAGAGGGCGAGTTTACCGACAGCGGTGCGGCGCAGTCGGGCGTCAAATACGAGGACCTTGCTGCAAAATATATCGAGGCGTTGGGAGGAAAAGATAATCTCGCACAAATTGACAATTGTGTCACACGCTTGCGCCTAAAAGTGAAAGACATGTCAAAAGTCAACGAAGCAGAATTGAAACGTTTGGGAGCGAAAGGTGTGCTTCGCCTCAACCAAACGGATTTGCAAGTGGTCGTTGGCACGGATGTCGAATTTCTGGCCAACGCTATGAGAAAATAAGGAACAACGAAGCCGTTCTTTTAAGGGACGCCAGAAAGGGGGAGCTCCGGTGAAGCGGCTGTTGGATTGCAACGCCTCCGATTTTCGTCGGATGACAGGAAAACAGTTAAAACAATCGATTCAAGCGTCAGAAGGCAGGGTGATCGTAGCGGAAGTCGTCGGGGAATTCGCGCCGCTGTATCCGGCGGTCACCAACGCCGAACTGGCCACGGCGTTTGGGGCGGATTTGCTGTTGTTGAATTGGTTCGATGTGTTCCGGCCGGTTGTGAACGGGTTGGACACGAACGAACCGAATCAAATGGTGGAACGGTTAAAGCAGTTGACAGGGCGCCCGGTTGGCGTCAATTTGGAGCCGGTTGACCCAAATGCAAAGCAACTTGAGGAGCTTGCGGCGCTGCCAAAAGGGAGAATGGCAACGGCCGAGTCGCTGCAACAAGCAAAACAGCTAGGATTTGATTTTGTTTGCCTAACCGGAAACCCGAAAACAGGCGTGACGAATGATGAGATTGTGAAAGCCATCGAAACGGCGCGGTCCATTTTAGGCGAGGACGCTCTCGTGATGGCTGGGAAAATGCACGCGGCAGGCGTTGCCGATGAAGCGGGAAGCGGGATCGTATCGGAAGAAGTGGTGGTGCGTTTCATTCACGCTGGTGCGGATGTCGTTTTGATGCCGGCTCCTGGAACGGTGCCGGGGGTGACATTAGACAAGACAGAGAAGCTTGTTCAGGTGGCGCATGAACATGGGGCGCTTGCGATGCTGACGATCGGCACAAGCCAAGAAGGAGCTGACGAGAGTACGATTCGTCAAATCGCGCTTGCAAGCAAAATGGCTGGGGCGGATCTACATCATATCGGCGACGCTGGCTATCATGGCATCGCTGTTCCAGAGAATATTATGGCGTATTCGATCGCCATTCGCGGCAGACGCCATACGTATATTCGCATGGCAAGATCGCCGTTGAGATAAAGTGGAATATGATCAGTCGGTCCCAAAAGCATTCGCTTTTGGGGCGTTTTTTTGCCGGGAGAGGATAGGATGGGAGCCAAGATGATGGAAAAATAAGTTTGCGGATGTGGGAAACATTTGCCTTGTACTGCCGCCTCTATTTATCATCCTGAACCGAGAAGACCCCCACTTTCACGCGTGAGCGGAAGTGGGGGATGAATCGGGATGGGTCATCGCTCTTCCTCTTGCTTTCACAGAATAGAAAGTGTAAAGAACCGTGGGACGCACGGGGATGGCTTGGTGGACAGCCTGCCGTGGGGCGGGTGTTCCCAAGAATCTCCCACTTCTAAGCGTACGCGTAGGTGGGAGAGCGTTCAATTTGTGATCAAATGAAAGAACAAATTTGTGATAAAATGAAAAAACAAATGGGAAAGCATTGCGAGTGGCGGGGAGAATATGATGATTGCCGAGCCATTATTTCATCTCATTCTCATTTTCAGCGTATTGTTGCCGCTTGTATCGTTGACAGTGTTGGCGCTGTTGGGAGTAGCGGAAAAAGAAGTGGATTATTGGCAGTTGGAACATGCGCGCCTTCGATTGGAAAAAGAACTTCAAGAAAGCAAGTATATGCAACTCCATCAACAAATCCGACCGCATTTCTTTTTCAATGCGTTGAACGCTTTCTTATCCTTGGCGCGCTTAGGAAAAAATGAAGAAATGATTCGGGGAATGGAGCATTTTGCGCTGTTTTTGCGTGATAGCTATGAGACGAAACAGCCGCTTATTCCGTTCAAACAAGAATGGGCGCATACAAGCAACTATCTAGCGGTGCAGCAGCTTCGCTTCGGTTCACGGCTGTCGGTGTCGGTGCAAATGGATCCGGATGGAGAGCGTGCGCTCATTCCTTCTTATACGTTGCAAACGCTGGTGGAAAACGCATTCAAACATGGCCTTGAGAAAAAAGCGGGTGAAAAATGTTTGGCGATCGATTTTCGACGCCAAGGCAACTGGGTATATTTGCGCGTCTGCGATAATGGCAATGAAGGGAAGGAGTTATCCATCGCGAATGGAGGTGTCGGCTTGGATAATTTGCGCAAGCGGTTTGCTCTTTTGTTTGATTTGCCAACTCAGCTTGTGTTGCAAAAAGATGATCGCGGGTGGACAGAGGCGCTTGTCGTTTGGCCGTATGTTCCAGGGGATGAGGGATAAACGATGAAGGTGCTGATTGTCGATGATGAATATTTGGAATTGGAACAACTCACGTATTTGGTGAAGCGGAAATATCCGCATTGGGAAGTATGGCCGGCGGAGGATGCCGCAGAGGCGAAACGGTTGGCCGCATCCCATCGCTTCCGGCTGGCGCTGATCGATATCCACCTTCCTGGACAGTCCGGGTTGGATTTGGCCTATGAGCTCAAACAAAAACAGCCCGATCTTGCCTTGATCATTATCACAGCCTACCAAGATTTTGCTTATGCCAAACGGGCGATTCAGCTTGAAGTGCTCGACTACTTGGTGAAGCCGCTCATCGAGAGCGAGTTTGATCAAGCGTTGTCGAAATTTGAACAAAAGCATCCGGAAGCGCTTGTCTCGTCCCCGCTCATCCGCGCGGCGCTCGAATATGTGCACTGTCATTATGCACAAAAAATCAGCTTAACCGAGGTAGCCGCTGCCGTGCATGTACATCCAGCCTATTTGAGCAGGCTGTTTGTTGAGGAGATCGGCATCCATTTTAAGGATTACGTCAATCGATATCGGATTGAAAAGGCGAAAGAGCTGTTGACCAAAAAGCCGGATTGGTCCATGGCACGCATTGCTGAGGAGACAGGATTTTCTAGTCAACATCATTTCAGTCATTTGTTTCGAAAATATGTCGGCATCCCGCCTACGAAGTATAAGGAGACCAATGGATAATGGACTGGTATATGCTTTTATTCATGGCATGCGTACTGCTGCTTGCTGCTGTGCCGCATATTGGTCGCTGCAGTTTTATCGGAGCGGAGGCGCTTGGATTAAGCAAGGGGGTCAATGCCCTGTTACTGCGTTTCGCATCCGGTGAGCTGCTGTTGTTTGGATGTTATGCTTTTATTCATGGCGGAGTGGCGGCGGGGGTGGTGACGGCTATGGCGGTGTGGGCCGCCGTTTTTGTGCTTTGGCGTTCAGCAGCGGCCGTACGCTATCGTTCCCTAACAGAGGAAGGGGATCGCTGGCCGGACTGCTGTTTTACGGCGCGGGCTTTGTTTTTCTTTCGGTTTTTTGTTCGCCTTCTTTCGATCGGCCGGCTGCTTACCGTTGTCGTGTTATGTGCCTATTTGTTGCAGCAACTCTTTCGTTTTTCTCCGACTTTTTTATTCATTTGGTTCGTCTATGTGTACGTGTTTACCGTGCTCGCCGGTTGGTTGGGGATGCGGAAAATCGGAACGGTTCTGCTATACATTGTTTATATAGTGATGGGAATGGTTCCGTTTGCCTATTATCTAACGGGTGGTGTGGCGCGGCAATATGAGATGATTGTACGCACTGTCCCAGCTTCCCTCGATGTGAACATGGTTTCGTTGTTCGTGTTGTTTTGGGCTGTGCTGGCGGCGGCTGCCGGGCAATGGTTGGCCGACGAGTATGTATGGGATATTGCATCAATATTGAAAAAAGAACGCGTTGCGCTGACGTTTTCTATGGCCGCGTTTTGCCTTGCTCCGCTTCCGTTGGCCGTCGCAGCCTTATGCGTCCCGTATGCGGCGGCCGCTTCGACTGCCGCCATACTGAAACGGTGGCTGCTTCATTCTTCTGTCTTGATTGCTTGGCCGCTTACTATTGCCTTGCTGGCGGCGTTGTCACTCAGCTTATCCCTTTCCTTGCATTCCGTTGTGCAAATTTTTTGGCACAGGTGGAGCAGGCATCTCTCATGGACATATGTCATCTCTTTTTTGCTTGTACTAGCCCTCTTTTTTATTGCTCCTCTTCTTCCGATGCGGATGGTCATGTTTTCGACCGCCTTGCTTGCCTCCTCGTGTTTTGGGTTGGCTGCTTTACGGACAGGAGAGAAACCGATGGGGGTTATAGGCATGATCGGATGGGTATGTTTGTTTGTGATCGCCTGGCGATGGGGAATGCGCCATAACGTGCTGGAGGCCATAGCATGGAATGGGATTGGCGTTTTCTTGTTTACTCATATTTATCGATTAATTCAAAAAATAAAGAAGTAACAAAAATGAATCAAAAAAATGCAAAACCGTTTGTTTGCTCCCTGTTATAATGAGACAAAAACGAAAGGGAGGAGAGCGAACATGTCATTTGTTCCGTGCACGACTGCCATTTATGCATTTAGCAAAAACCACCAACCGGTTCGAACAGTCCAGTCAGGGGAAACGTTTGTCATCGAAACGTACGACTGTTTCCAAAATCAAATTACTTCAAGCGAAACGCCGTTTGACTCGATCGATTGGAATCATATCAATCCGGCGACCGGACCGATCTATATTGAAGGGGCGGAACCCGGTGACATTTTAGCGGTAAAAATTGAACAGATTCGCCTCAAAGGACAGGGGGTCATGGCTGTCGGACCAGGGCTCGGGGTGCTTGGAGACCGGATTCCGCAGTTTGAGGCAAAAATGATTCCAGTAGAAGAAAACCGGGCTATATTTGACGAGCATCTTTCTATTCCATTAAATCCAATGATTGGCGTCATCGGGGTAGCGCCGAGCGGTGAGGATGTGTCGTGCGGGACGCCCGGGCCGCATGGAGGCAATATGGATACAAAGCTCATTACAACAGGGGCAACCGTTTACTTCCCAGTTTTTGTCAAAGGGGCGTTGTTCGCATTAGGCGATTTGCATGCGGCGATGGGGGACGGCGAAATCGGTGTGTCGGGCATTGAAATCCCGGGGGAAGTGACGGTCACCGTCCGGGTGATGAAAGGATATTCGCTCAACCATCCACTGTTGCAAAACGATGATGGCATTGCGACGATCGTCTCGGCCAAAACGTTGGATGAAGCGGTCAAACAGTCGGTTGAGGAAATGGTTGATTTGCTGTTGCCGCATACTCCGTTGACGCTGAACCATTTGACGATGGTGCTTAGCGCTGTCGGTCAGACACAAATCAGTCAAGTCGTTGACCCGCTCGTCACGGCGCGTTTCTTTGTACCGCGATTTGTGCTTGAAGCGTATGGCATCCGCCTGTTTGAGGATTGAGGAGGGAACGGCGATGGCGCAACTTGAAACGAACACATCGGTTGAGTCGCTCGGTTATAAACAGGAATTAAAACGGTCGCTCACATTTGTTGATTTGTTGATTTACGGAATGGTGTTCATGGTGCCGATCGCTCCTTTCGGCATTTACGGGTATGTAGCGCAAGGGTCAAAAGGGATGGTCGCCTTAGCATACTTAATCGGAATGGTGGGGATGATTTTCACCGCCTTAAGCTACGCCAGAATGGCCGAGGCGTTTCCAATCGCTGGTTCCGTGTATTCTTACGCCCAGCGGGGAATGAATGAATATGTCGGTTTTATGGCAGGCTGGGTCATTTTGCTTGATTACATTTTTGTTCCGGCTCTTCTCTATTTGGTCAGCGCTGCTGCCTTAGCCGATATTGTGCCGCAAGTGCCGATTTCCGTGTGGCTCATTCTGTTCATTGGCATGAATACGATCATTAATATTCTTGGAATCGAGATGACGGCCAAAGCGAACAAAGTGATTGTTGTTTTAGAGCTCATCGTCCTTGCAGTGTTTGTGATCACAGGAATGATTGCGATTATAAAAGGCGTCAATGGAGCGCAGTTTACGTTCAAACCGCTGTACGATCCTAATCATTTCAGCGCGGAGACGGTGATGGGGGCGGTGTCGGTGGCCGTCTTGAGCTTCCTTGGTTTTGATGCGGTGTCGACGCTGGCTGAGGAAACAAGGGACGGGAAATCATCGATCGGCAAAGCGATCATTTTCGCTTTGCTCGTTGTCGGTGCGCTTTTCATCGTGCAAACATGGGTCGCCGCTCTCATTTGGCCTGATTATACGACGTTTAAAAACGCAGATGTGGCGTTTTATCAGATTGCGGAGCTGGCAGGAGGACCATGGCTGAAATGGACAACGATCATCGCCACTGCGCTTTCATGGGGGATCGCGAACGCGCTCGTCGCCCAGGCAGCCATCTCCCGCATTTTGTACAGCATGGGTCGCGACCGTAAACTGCCCAGTGTGCTGGCTAAAGTGCATCCGAAATTTCAAACGCCATACGTCAGCACATTGCTTGTCGCTGTGATTTCGCTCATTGTCACGACGGTGTTCGCCTCACAAATTGATAAACTCGCTTCGCTTGTCAACTTTGGCGCCCTGACGGCTTTCCTCTTTTTGCATGTATCAGTGATGAACTATTTCTTGCGCAAACAAAAGAGTAACGATTATATTAATCATCTCTTGTTTCCGCTCATCGGTTTTGTTATCATCGGCTATGTATGGATGAACCTGGACCCGCTCAGCAAAAAGCTAGGATTGATTTGGATCGCGATTGGACTCGTTTATCTGGTCTTTTTGCGACTCACGAACAAAGACTCCCGTCTAAGCGGGGAACTGTAGTTGCTTGTAAGGCCTGACGCCGTCATAAAAGGCGTTGGGTCTTTCGTTTTTTGCCGACGATGAAACATTTTTTCGATCGCGGCGTATTACAGAATGAGGGTACGGCGCCTTGTTAAGGCAAAACGCCGTTCATCCGCCAATAGGCGGGCGCCGATAAAACGTGGAAGGAGCCGGAGGAACATGAGCATGTTTGGAAAAGTCGCCGCCGATGTGCTTGGGCTAAGCGACATCGGCTCGGTTATTCAGCCGAAAGACTACGACAAAGTAGATGCCGATGATTATGTGATGCACGAGGATGGAGAAAAAATCTATTTTCTTATCAAATCGAAATCGGATGAGTATTGCTTCACCAACCGCGCGCTCATTCATCTGGACGGCACGAGCGCTGCGAGCAAAAAACGGACGCTCCGCCGCTACGATTACTATAAGCATCCGATTTCCGACGTGTCGCTCGAAACGGCCGGGACGGTCGATTTGGACGCGGAAATCAAATTTAAAATCGGCCCGCACGCATACTCGATCGATGTGCATAAAAAGCATATCGAGGAACTGAAAGACTTGTATAAATCGCTGCTGGCGATCGCGGAGATTTGCCATGAAAACGAAACGAAGTTCAACTATGCGGAGCGGAGTTTGGAACTGGCGGCCAAGGTGTTGGCCAACATGCGCGGTGACGGCGCCAATGTGTCGGCGGATTTTCAAGCCGTGAATGAATACGCTTTTCGCTGGCTGACGGAAGCGAAAAAGAACTATACAGTCAAAGATTTTGGCTTTGTGTTTGACAAATATATTCAACAGTGACGAGATGAAGGTTGTATCGGGGAAAGACGCCGTGCCAGAGGCGAGGTATCTTTCCTTAACCCGTGGTGCTAGATAAACTTGAGCAAGCATAAAAATAGCCCTTGCTGGCGGATCTCCTGTAGAATGAAAGTGCGACCTGCCATTCGAAAGGAGAATCCCCATGCAAGAGCACTTTCATTTTACTACAGATCGAGCCAAGATTCAAAAGCAATATGCCGCCATTTTCGTTTTTGTTTCTGCCCAACTTTCATGCATTCAGGTGCATCTTCACCGTCGAAATCGCCATTTGGTAAAGCAAGAGGACGCTGTCATCATCGCCATTCATCTTTTAGGAAAGCTGCTCGGTTTTACATCCGAACGGGCATGGCATCGTTTTGTCACGGGAAATTTGTTCACAAACGGCTCGTTTCTTGAACGCTCCCGATACAACCGCCGTTGCCGGGCGCTTGGTTTCGCCATCAAATGGATCCGTCATGAGCTGGCAAAACGCGGTCAACATCATGCCTATGCCGTCGTTGACAGCTTGCCGCTCCCGTTGTGCCATACGGCAAGAATGCATCGCGTCAAACAATTTCAAGAGATGGCAGACATCGGATATTGCGCTTCCAAAAAGCAATGGTACTACGGATTGAAGCTGCACCTTCAAGTGACTGATCAAGGGCTGCCGATGGGATATGTTGTCACCGAAGCGTCTTGTCACGACCGGGTGGCCGCTGAAACCGTCATGACGCAAATTCCACATCCGTATAACTTCGGTGACAAAGGGTATATCAGCCAAACGCTGCGAAAGAAGCTGTACGAAGAGCACCGAGTCGCGTTTTGGACGCCCGTCCGAAACAATCAGCGAATTCGCCAATCGGATGCATGGAAACAATGGATGAAGCGAAAACGTAAAGTGGTGGAAACCGTGTTTTCGATTTTAGTCGATTCGTATCGGATCACCAAGATTCGCGCGAACTCGGTTTCTGGATTTGAAACGGCACTGGATGGTATTTTACTGGCTTACTCACTTGTTGTTCTCGGGCTAGTTGAGCGCTAGCGCTCAACTAGCACCACGGGTTTAAGGTATATAAGCTGTAATAAAGAATTTCCACGGTTTTGTATTAATGTTCAAGCCAGTATATAATGCGAGTATGCCGAGAGTCTGGTGGATAAACACTTTTTTGAATTATATAGATGCAATTTGAAGTTTTCACATTGGTAGCTTTTACTGAGCATTGGATCGACTGTCGAACGACCGAACAACACCGCTTTCAGCCCCATGTATGGGTCTGAGAAGCGGGTGGTTGTTCAGTCGTCCGTCATGCCTTGGCGTGACGGAGGCAAGCAAAGGCTTGCCCTCGACAGTCGAAAAATCGATAAGTGGCTTTTCTGTCAAAGATATGTTAAACGTTTTGGTTGCACCTATATAAGTGTTTTAAGACACAGAAGGAATATTAAAATATAGGTATAGAAAGGGTTGAGGAATTTGAAGATTAAAGATGTATTTGGGGATTTGCCTACACTTACTACTGAACGTTTAATATTAAGAAAATTAACGTTAGATGATGCATATGATTTATTTGATTATGCGTCAAATCCGGAAAACTGCAAATATTTACCTTGGAGACCTCATCATACCATTGAAGATTCAATTCAATTTTTAGAATTTGTAATTAAGTCTTATAAAGAAGGTAGTTTAGCTCCGTGGGGAATCGTTTCAAAAGCAGACAATAAAATGATCGGGACAATTGATATAGTTAAATGGTTACCCAATCATCATAAAGCTGAGATAGGTTTTGTTTTATCGTATAAGTATTGGGGGAAGGGATTAGCAGTTGAAGCGGCTAATAAAATCATTGAATTTGGTTTTGACAAGATGGAATTAAACAGAATTGAGGCATTTGCTATGATTGAAAATGTTCAATCTTTAAGAGTTTTACAAAAGTTAGGGATGCAATTTGAAGGGGTTATGAGAGAACATTGGTATATTAAAGGTAAATTTAGGGATATGGCTATATACTCTATTCTAAAACGAGATTATTTTAAATCAAGGAACGGGTTGCAAAACGCATAACGGATGAATAAAGGGACACAAAAAATCCACTCTTATTGGGAATCATATACAGTTACTAAAAAACTTCAAAGGGGTGACACTATCAAGAGTTCCAATTCTTTGATCGAATACACCGATGAAATCGATCCTCTTTTAGAGGCTTTATTTCGATGCATCGATCAACTTTTTTCTGGAAATACCTTATGTGGCGGGAAGATCACAGGTGTCTAAAAAGGTAATTGATTAAATGTTTATTTTGGAAAACGTGCTTTACGATCGATTCTTTGTAGCAGTTGATGAACATCTTCCGCTGTTTTTGCTATTTTTGATGTATTTATGAGTCTCTCATCTGTCCACCTTTTCAAGGACCAGCCGATGCTTTCAAAAGTAAGAATTTTCTGATGTTCATCATCATCTCTTAAACGATGTATGTGTTTAATCTCTGAAAGTGATCATGGTGGATGGTACGGCCCTTTGAAACATTCTTGTAGTATGATCTCCAAACAAAATGGGTCATTTCAACTCGGTATTACTAGTTTAAAGGTATAAAGAACGGTTGAACAAGTGAGAATTCTTTTTGTTTTCTCGATTAACCGCTGGAATAGTGGAGAAACAAAAGGTGCCTATGGTTATGTGATTGCTGTCTTCTTGAAAACTGGATTTGAAAAGTGTCTGTTTGATCTCCATAATGCGTTGAATGGGTATTTGATCAATTAAAGATTAACGGGGTAGAGCAGCCGCGTTGGTATAGATTTCATTGCTATCTGTTACATGTACAATTATAAATCATTATTGGAAATTTTTAATTTACACTCTATTTTTACCGCGTTATCAATTATAAGAAGAAGTTAAATTCTGAATATATATAAAAAGATATGTATTGCATGATGTTTAGTTACCCGTGGTGCTAGATAAAATCAGACGAGCATAAAAATAGTCCTTGTATGAAAATCTCCTTTTAAAATGAAAGTGCTCATCTAACATTAGAAAGGAGAAATCCCATACAAGAGCGTCTTCATTTTACAACGGATCAAGCGGAAATTCAAAAGCAATATACGGCGATCTTGTTCTTGGTATCAGCGCAACTGTCTGGCGGCTCTAAATGTATTGTAGCGCTGAAATCGTCATTTGTTAAAGCAAGGAAATGGGTCATAATCGCCATTCATATTCTTGGAAAGTTGTTTTGTTTTACTTCGGAACGAGCAGGGTATCAGTATGTCATTGGAAACTTATTCACTAGGGAGATGTTCCCTGAACGCTCTCGATATAACTGTTGTTGTCGGTTGCTCCGTTTTTCCGTTAAATAGAGTTTTTCTAATAGATCCGTCACCAACTAGCGAGGCACGGACAACATCATGCCTATGCTGTTGTGGAGATCTTGTCCCTCTTGCGCTGTGTCATCACGTGAGGCGTTAATGTTCAACTAGCACCACGGATTTTCCTTATTTTTTTCAAGATGGCAGTATAGATGGGGCAGCTGCTTTTTTTCTGCAGGAGAGGGCTAGGATCATTCCGCGATGTAGGAGGAGAGCTTGATGGATAAACACCAACAAGCCATTATCACCGTTTCAGCCTATATTACGAATGACACGGGAGAGGTTTTGCTTGTTAAAAGCTATGACCGCTCCGATACGTGGGAAATGCCGGGTGGACAAGTTGAACCGGGCGAGCCGCTCGATCGGGCCGTTCATCGTGAGGTGCATGAAGAGACTGGCGTTGACATCCGTCTCATTGGGGTCAGCGGCGTGTACTACAATGAAACTAAAAATATCATAAACATTGCATTTAAAGCGACATATGTGAAAGGAAACGTTTTTCCCCAGCCTGAGGAAATTCAAGAGGCGAAGTTTGTGTTGATCGATGAGTCGAATATTGATGAATATGTGACATGGCCGCATTTGAAATCGCGGGTGCTCGATGCGATGAAAAGGGGATGCTCTGTTCCTTATGAAGCATGGGTCATGAATCCGTCTCGATTATCTGCAAGAGTGGGAAGGTGAAGTGCTGTAAATTCATAGTTGTCAAATGCTAAACGCTGCATTATTATAAAAATGTCCATATCCCATAACTGAATCCATTCGCAGCAAGGCGCCGAAAAGGCTTAATAGGGAATCCGGTGGGAATCCGGAGCTGTCCCCGCAACTGTCAATGCGGACGAAATGAAATCGCCACTGTACGGACGGATGGCTTGCGCTGTTTTCCGTACGGGAAGGCTTCAGAGTAGGATGAAGCATGAGCCAGTAGACCTGCCTTGCTTGCCGCAGTTTCCGAATCTTCGGGGGGTGAGACGCGGAAACAGTCGCATAGGGCATTGTTGTGCCCATTGGCGGTCTGTTTCGCGCTCATTCCCAGATTTAGGCGGAATGGGCGTTTTTTATTGTACATACATCACTGAAGGGGGAATGACGGATGAAACGTTGGACATGGCCGGCGGTGGTGGCGGTGTTCTTCCTTCTGGCCGCCGTGCTGGTCGGCTGCAGCGGTGGAGCCAATAGCAACGCCCAGCCAGCGAAAAAAGAAGAACCGAAAACGGAACAAGCGGCGTTTCCGGTGACGGTGAAAGACGGGCTTGGCGAGGATGTCACGATCAAAGCGGAACCGAAAAAGATCGTCTCGCTCATCCCAAGCAATACGGAAATCGCCTATGCGTTGGGGTTGGGCGATAAGATCGTCGGCGTCAGCGATTTTGACAATTACCCGGAAGACGTCAAAACGAAAACGAAAATCGGCGGCATGGAATTCAACGTCGAGAAAATCATTTCGCTCAAACCGGATCTTGTCTTGGCCCACGCGTCAAGCGCCCATAACTCGCGCGATGGCCTCAAGCAATTGAAAGACGCCGGCATCACCGTGCTTGTCGTGAATGACGCGAAGTCGTTCGACGATGTGTATGCGTCCATCGACTTGATCGGCAAAGCGACCGGGACGACAGACAAAGCGAAGCAAGTGATTAAGGATATGAAAGAGAAGCTTGCGCAAATTCAAGAAAAAGCGAAACAAATCCCGGCGGACAAACAAGCGAACGTCTGGATTGAAGTGTCGCCGCCGCCGCAGCTGTATACGGCCGGCAAAGGGACGTTTATGGATGAGATGCTTCAAGTGATTTCAGCGAAAAACGTCGCCGGCAGCTTGGAAGGCTGGCCGATGGTGACGGAAGAAAAAGCCGTAGCCTATAAGCCGGATGTGATCATCACGACATACGGCGGAGCGAAGCAAGTGTTTGCGCGCGCCGCTTGGAAAGACGTGCCGGCGGTGAAAAACAAGCGGGTGTATGACGTCAACACCGACTTAGTAAGCCGCCCGGGTCCGCGCCTTGTCGAAGGGGTCGAGGAACTTGCCAAAGCCATTTACCCGGATGTGTTCAAGTAAAACGTGGATGTATATATTGGCCGTCACGGCGGCCATGTTATCGTTGCTCGTAGGGATATCGACAGGATCGCTGTCGATTCCCTTTTCTTCTATTGTCCGCATTTTGGCGGCTGAATGGTTCGGAGCGGCGCTGCCTCGCCACATTCCGGCTGATTGGGTGCCGATCGTGATGGCGATCCGCTTGCCGCGCGTCGTGCTCGCTTTTTTGGTCGGGGCGTCATTGGCGCTGGCTGGCGCGGCGTTCCAAGGGTTGTTGAAAAATGCGCTCGCCGATCCGTACACGCTCGGCGTCTCGTCCGGCGCCTCGGTCGGGGCGGTGCTCGTCATCTTTCTCGGCTGGCAATGGCCGCTCTTTGGCACGTTCACGTTGCCGATCGTGAGCATTTTATGCGGCATGGCGACGCTTGTCGCCGTTTTGGCGTTCACTCGCGCGGTTGAGCCGCAGCTGTCGGTTGAGACGATCATTTTAGCCGGCATTATCTTCGGCGCGTTTTTCAGCGCGTTCATTTCGCTCATGATCGCGTTGACCGGGGAAGAATTGCGGCAAATCATCTCATGGCTGATGGGGAGCGTCGCGATGCGCGGCTGGAAATACAGCGGGCTTTTGTTGCCGTTTTTTCTCATCGGCGCGGCGGTGCTTCTCGCCAACGGCCGCGAGTTGAACGCGTTTGCTTTTGGCGAGGCGGCGGCGCTTCATGTCGGCGTTGATGTTACGCGCCGAAAAGTCATCATTTTGACGGCGGCGGCGCTGCTCACCGGCGCGGCGGTGTCGGTGTCCGGGACGATCGGTTTTGTTGGGCTCGTTGTTCCGCATATGGTTCGGCTTGTGTGCGGGCCAAACTACCGGGTGCTCTTGCCGCTATCGCTCTTGTACGGCGGGGCGTTTCTTGTGCTTGCCGATGTGGCGGCGCGGACGATCATTGAACCGCGCGAACTGCCGATCGGCGTCATCACCGCGCTGATCGGCGCCCCGCTATTTGCCGTCTTGTTTTTCCGAAAAATGAAGCGAAAGATGGGATGATGATGCTTGAGGTGCGGGCCGTATCGCATCGGTATGGACCAAAGCAAGTGCTTGATCGTGTGACGTTTTCCGTGGAAAAAGGGGAGCTGTTTGGCATCGTCGGGCCGAACGGCAGCGGAAAAACGACGCTGCTGAAACTCATTTGCAAAGAGCTTCCGCTTGCCAGCGGTGAGATCAAGATTCATGGCCAGCCGCTTTTGGCGCTGTCTGCGAAGCAATGGGCGCGGTTTGCCGCCGTCCTGCCGCAGACGGCGGAGGCGGCGCCCGGCTATACGGTGAGAGAAACGGTGGCGCTCGGCCGTTACGCTCATCAGCGCGGCTTGTTTCCGACGTGGACGAAAGAGGATGAAGCGGCGGTTCAAGAAGCGCTTCGTGCGGTCGGCTTGGCTGACAAAATCGATGAGCCGCTTGAGCGGCTAAGCGGCGGCGAGCGGCAGCGCGCCTATTTGGCGCGGGCGCTTGCCCAAAAGCCGCAGCTGCTCTTGCTGGATGAGCCGACGAACCATATGGATGTGAGCGGCCAAGTCCGGCTTTTGGACCGGCTCGCGGAAGCTGCCCGCTCCCGCGATTTGACGGTCGTCGCCGTCTTTCACGATATGAACGTCGCTAGCTTATATTGCGACCGGGTGCTTGTGTTAAAAGAAGGAAAAACAGCGGCGCTTGGAACGCCGACAGATGTGATGACGCCGGCGCTGCTTGAGGAAGTGTTTGCCGCGCCGATTGTGCGTCTGGCTCATCCGGCGGCGGCAAAGCCGATGTTTTCGTTTGTGCCGAAAGGGAAACAAGAAGAATCGTCGGCCGGCGGGCTGCGTTTGTCCTTTCTTGATGACGCCGCTGTTCTGGCCTCCTGCCAGCCGCTTCGCGTCCTGTCCTCGGCATTGATCGGCGCTGGGTTTCAATGGGCGACCCATTTTGTCAACCGCCAAGTCGGGTTGGATTACGATTGCGGCGATGCGGAAGGAGACATGCGCCGCTATTTGGAGCAGCACGGGTTTTCGCCGGAACGAACGATCGGCATGATGACGGCGGTTGACGTCCATGATGCCGTTTGGCTTCAGAAAGAAGGGGAAGCGTTTTCGGTTGCAATCATGACGACCGCTGGCGTCGGCAATGCGGTTGATGCCGCTCGGGCGTGGCAGCATAAGCCGCTTGCGGCAAGGCCGGGAACGATCAATATGGTGATTGTCATTGACGGAGTGCTGACGGAAGCGGCGTTTGTCCAGGCGATGATGACAGCGACGGAAGCGAAGGTAAAAGCGCTCGCCGACTGTTCGGTTTGCGACCTGGAAACAGGGACGCTTGCCACCGGCACGTCGACCGATTCGCTCGCCGTGGCGGCGACGCAAACCGGGCGGACGTTTGCCTATGCCGGAACGGCGACGGAACTCGGGCGCGCGATCGGTCGGCTCGTGTATGAAGCGACGATCGAGGCGCTTGACCGCTACAAGCGGCGGAGGGGGCGGCGATGACGCATTTGTTGGCAATGACGTTGGCTTTGCTGTTGGATGCGCTGCTTGGCGACCCGCGCTGGCTGCCGCACCCTGTGCGCGGGATGGGAACGCTGATTGCGTGGTTGGACCGCCGCTGGAATCAAGGAACAAAGCGGCGGGCGAAAGGGGCGGCGGCCGTGGCGGTCGTGTTGGCCGCCGTCTACGGGTTGTCGGCGTTGGTCGTTTATGTGGGCTACGCGCTGTCCGTGTACGTGGGGGTGGCGATCGAGGCGGCGCTCATTTTCACCACCATTGCGACCAAAAGCCTCGCTGAAGCGGCTGAGGATGTGCGCCGGCCGCTTGAAGCGGGCGATCTTCCCGAGGCGCGGCGGGCGCTGTCGATGATCGTGGGCCGCGACACCGAGCGGCTCGATGAGGCCGGCATCACCCGCGCCTGCGTCGAAACGGTGGCGGAAAATACGAGCGACGGCATCACGGCTCCGCTCTTTTACGCGGCTTTGGGCGGCGCGCCGCTTGCCATGCTGTACCGAGCAGTGAACACGTGCGATTCGATGCTCGGCTATAAAAATGAAACGTATCGCGAATTTGGCTGGGCGGCCGCCCGGCTGGACGATGCGCTCAACTACATTCCGGCGCGGCTGACGGCGCTCGTGATGGTGTTGGTCTGCGGCGGCCGCCGCCTTCGTTTGGCGCTGTCGATCTTGTTTCGCGATGCCCGCCGCCACCCAAGCCCGAACAGCGGCTGGCCCGAGGCGGCGATGGCCGGACTGCTCGGCGTGCAGCTCGGCGGAACAAATACATACGGCGGCATTGTCTCTGAGCGGCCGACGCTCGGCGATCCCGATGTTCCGCTGCGCTCGGTTCATATTCGCCAGGCGGTCGGCATCATGATCAGAACGGTGCTCGCCTTTACGTTATTGCTGCTATGGATCGGGGGGATGATCGTTGCGTTGGCCGGCGCATGGGGCGAATCCGCTCGCGTTGTATGAGCAATGCGGATTGGCCCCTCCGAACGAATACATTGATTTCAGCGTCAATACGAACCCATATCGCCTGCCGCCGTCGGCTTGGCCGAACGGCGAGGAATGGATTCGCTGGGCTGGTGAGTATCCGGATTCGGAAGCGAAGGCGCTCAGGGAGCTCGTTGCCAAGCAGGAGCAGATTCGACCCGGACAAGTGCTGGTGACGAACGGGGCAGCGGAGGCGATTTATTTGTTGGCCGCGCTGCTTGCCGGCCGGCGCGTCGGCATCTTGGAGCCGACGTTTTCCGAGTATCGGCGCGCCTGCCTTGCTTACGGATGCGAAGTCAAGTCTTTGCTGGCAGAGGAAAGCCGCGGTTTTTCGTACGACATTGACCAAGCGGCGGCATGGGCGGCGGAATGCGACGCGGTTTTTTTCTGTCATCCGAACAATCCGACCGGAACCGTGATGCCGGAGCGTGATCTCCGCTCGCTCGTCGCTGCAGCGGACCAAGCGGGGACGTATATCGTGGTGGATGAGGCGTTCTATCCGTTTTGGCGCGGCGGATTTACAGCCATGCGTTGGCTGGATCGCTATCCGCGCCTCATTGTGCTTCGATCGTTGACGAAAATTCATCATCTGGCCGGCGTGCGCCTTGGTTATGTCGCTGCCGACGAGGCGGTGATCGCTTCGCTGAAAACGCATCAGCCGCCATGGAGCACAAACTGCATCGCCCAACAATTGGCGCTTCGTTTCATGGCGATGGAATCGTTTGTCAAGTGGACGAAAGAACGGATCGCCGCCGAGCGGGAGCGCGTGTTTCGGTCGCTGCCGGCCGGCCGGTATGCCGTCTCGCCGTCGGTCGTCAATTTTTACTTGCTGCGTCCGCTCTCCGGACGGACAGAGGATTTGTTTTTCTATTTATTGCAGCAAGGAATCGTCCCGCGGCATACAATGAATTTTCCTGGACTGGACGGACGTTACGTGCGGCTTGCGGTCAAAACGCAGGTGGAAAACGATCGGCTTCTTGAAGCGCTTGCGAGGTGGAGCGGATGATGGTGTTTGTCAGCGGCGCCGCGCGCAGCGGAAAAAGTGAAGCGGCGGAAATATGCGCCATCCGGCTTTCTCGCGGCGGTCGGCTTCACTATATCGCCACCGCGCAGGCAATGGATGAAGAAATGACGGAGCGCATCCGCCGTCATCAAGAGCGGCGCGCGGCGCAGGCCGCGCATTGGACAGTGTGGGAAGCCCCGTTCTCTTCTCAGGAGATTGCCGCTTCCTTGCACCCTGATGATGTTGTTCTGCTTGATTGCTTGACCACATGGCTCGCCCACGAGCTGTTCTTTGGTGAAAATTGGAAAACAGACGCAACCGCTCAAGCTGTTGCTTGCCGCATGCTCGATGAAGTGCGGGCGTGGGCGGATGCCTGCCGTGCGGTCGTGATTGTATCGAACGAGCTGTTTGCCGGGGGTGTTCCGGATGATCCTGGCACATTTCGCTACATGAAAACGCTTGGCTTGCTTCACCAACAGTTGGTCGCGGAAGCGGCGGCCGCCGCGGTCGTTGAATGCGGCCTTCTCCGCGTGAAAAAAGGGCGGTGGCCGGGATGAAGCAAGCATGGAACGGATGGCTGTTGGCGCTGCAGCTGTTTACCACGATCCCGATTCGGCGCTCGATCGCATGGAACGCCGCCCATGTCCGCTGGCTCGTGCGCTGTATGCCGCTTGCGGGGGCGCTGATCGGGGCGCTTTCGGCCGGAGTGTATGCACTCTTTTCCACGTTTTCATTCAGCTCGCCGCTTGTTTGGGCGCTTCTTCTTCTTTGGCTCGGCATTTGGATGGCCGGGGGGATGCACGCTGACGGCTTTATGGATGTGAGCGACGCGTTTTTTTCGTACCGCGACGTCAAGCGGCGGCAAGAGATCATGTCCGATCCGCGCGTCGGCGCGTTTGCGGTGTTGTCGCTTATTTGTTTGTTGTCATTTCGTTGGCTGTTTCTGTACGAATCGCTCCAGACAGGCATTCCGCCGGCGCTGTTCGCCGCCGTTCCGCTGTTGTCGCGGGCCGGGGCTGCCTGGCTTCTTTCCGTCGGCAAGCTGGCAAAGCCGACAGGAATGGCTGCATCGCTTCGCGAATATAGTTCATGGCGTGATGCCATTTGGGCGCTTGGACTCGCTTTTGTATTGCTTTCGCTTCTTTGTGCATCCACCGCCATTTCGGTGCAAACAGGGGCGGCGCTGGCTGCAGCGGCTGTCGTTTTGGCGGCGGCGGCAAAGCCGTGGGCGGAAAAACAGTTTGGCGGCATCACCGGTGATGTGCTCGGCGCGCTGATCGAAGGAGGAGAGACGGTGCTATGGGGCGTCATTTGGCTCTTACACTCATCCGTCATGGGATGACGGAACAAAACCGACGTCGGGCGTATATCGGCTGGACGGACGCGCCGCTTGCGGCCGCGGAGCGCAATCGGTTGTGCCGCTTGCAGCTTGAGCGGCCGTATCCGGTCGACTGCATGGTTACAAGCGACCTTCACCGCTGTCGAGAAACGGCCGCCTTGCTGTTTGGCGGACGCGGGGCAGATTGGTGCACCAGCCGTTGGCGCGAGCTTCACTTTGGCGCTTGGGAAGGAAAAACGTTTGCTGAGCTGGAAGCGGAGCCCGCCTACCGCCAATGGCTTGCGTCGCCCTTTTCTGCGGCGCCGCCCGGCGGGGAGCGTTATGCCGACTTTCAAGCGCGCATCAAACAGGCGCTTGCGGAGACGATTGCTTTCGCTGAGCGGGCGGGCGCCCGTCATGTGGCTGTCATCACCCATGGCGGCCCGATTCGCCTCCTGCTCGAGCAGTATGCGCCCGATGCCCGTTCGTTTTGGGAATGGGAGGTGCCATTTGCCGGCGGATATACATTGGAATCGACGATCGAGCGTTGGAAAGGGGGAGAGCGGTGCATTTCGTTATCGGTGGTGCGTTTCAAGGAAAACGAAAATGGGTGAGGGAACGGTATGGAATAAATGATGGAGTTCATATTGTATGGCATAACGGTTATGTGGAGCCGTATAGGCCGCCGGATGGCATCGAAACGGCAAAAACGGTCGTCTTTGACGGGTTGGAAGCCGCCATCCGCCCCCGTCCGGACCCAGACGAGTGGGAATCCTATTTCCGCGCTTGGCAGCGGTGGGAAGCGGCAGCGCCTAACCGCACGGTCGTTTGGATCGGCACCGATGTGACGCAAGGCGTTGTTCCGGTTGATCCGCAAGAGCGGCGCTGGCGCGACGCCGTGGGAATGTGCTACCAGCGACTAGCTTCCTTGTGCTGCCGCGTCGACCGGCTTTGGTGCGGACTGGCGGAGCAATTGAAATAAGGGGGAGAGGAACAGTGAAATTGTATACGCGAACAGGAGACCAAGGGAAAACGAGTTTAGTCGGCGGGCGCGTGGACAAAGACCATTTGCGCGTCGAGGCGTACGGAACGATTGACGAGGCGAATTCGTTCATCGGATGGGCGCTTGCGTTATTGGCCGGCGATGAACGGTTTCGCGACCTTTGCGCTGAGCTGCAAAAAATCCAGCACGAGCTGTTTGACTGCGGCGGCGACCTGGCCATCGTCAACGGCAAGCTTCCGTATAAGGTGACCGAGGCGATGGTCACATTTTTAGAAGAGCGCATTGATGCGCACGTGCAAGAAGCGCCGCCATTGCAAAAATTCATTTTGCCGGGCGGCTCCAAGGCGGCTGCGGCGCTCCATATGGCGCGTACGGTGGCAAGACGGGCGGAGCGGTGCATCGTTTCCTTGCAAAAAGCGGAGCCGATCAACGATGTTGTGCTCAAATATATGAACCGCCTGTCCGATTATTTGTTCGCCGCTGCCCGGGTCGTGAACGCGCGTTTAGGGGTGAAGGACATCGAGTATGAACGGAGCGCGATTGTGTTCCGCGACAAGGAGGAGAAACAATGAACCGCCGCTTGGCTTGGACGGCCGTTTGTTTGGCGCTTTCGGCGATCGGATCGTTCATCAAGCTGCCGACGTTTGCCGGCAGCATCGCTTTGGACAGCGCACCGGCGCTTGTCGCCGCCGGGGTTCTTGGCCCGCGCGCCGGAGCGGCGGTCGCTGGGCTTGGGCATTTGGTTTCGGCGTTGATCGGCGGTTTTCCGCTCGGCCCAGTTCATTGGTTTGTCGCTCTTGAAATGGCGGGGCTTGGCGCCCTGTTCGCCGTGCTGCATCGGCGGGGATGGAAAATCGGCAACGCTGTCGTCTTTTTCATCGGCAATGCGTTTTTGGCGCCGTTGCCGCTTGCCGTTTCGTTCGGCTGGCCGTTTGTTTTTGCCGTCATTCCGCCGCTTTCGGCAGCCGCGGCGGTCAACGTGTTGATCGCTTTGGCCGTCATGCCGGTTGTCGTCCGGTTGGCGGCGAAAGCGGGGGTGGAGGCGCCGCATGCGTGATGTGCTTTTCCTTCCGTTTGCCGACGGCATGGAGCTCGCCGTTGCGGCCGACGGTTCGGCGGCGGTCGGGGACAAGCCGGGCGATGCGGTGTCCGTCTCGGTGGATGTTGTTGCGTATTTTTCCGCCCGCGTTGCCTTGATGGAATTGTTAAGCGTCGGAGCGGAAGCGAGGGTCGTCGTGCTGCAAAACTTCATCGCTGATGACCGGTGGGAAGCTCTTTGCCGCGGTGTCAGGAGAACGTGCCGCGAGCTGGGGATCGATCTCCCGATCACCGGCAGCACGGAATCGAATTTTCCCACCGTGCAGTCGGCGCTTGGTGTGACGGCCATCGGGACGGTGGCCAACGAACGGAAACGAATCGGCATCACGCCCGAAGAGGCGAAGTTTGCTGTCATCGGCCGCCCGCTCGTCGGCCTGGCCGTGCTTTCGCATCCGGAATGGGTTGCGCCGCTTCCGCTGTTTGTTGAGCTTCTCGCCTCTCCGTCTGTTTATGAGCTCATTCCGATCGGTTCCAAAGGCATTTACTACGAATGGATGCAGCTGTTGGCCGCTAACGGCCGCCAAGGGCGGGCCTGCGCATGCCCGCTTCCGCTCTTTTCCTCCGGCGGCCCGGCGACGTCGGTGCTTGTCAGTTATGATCCAGATGGCGAACGTGAAATCAAAAAGCAAGCCGGCTCTCTCTTTTTTCCACTGCACGTCGAGTGGTAAAAGCCGGCTGCTTTTGGTGAAAAAATCATTCCCTTTTTCGCTCGGACCCGTTATCATGAAGATAATGGGATTTTTTTGTCGTGGTCCATGGAGGAGATAGGGGGAGAGAAACGATGGACCCCGTCTTTGAACAGTTGTATGAAAAGTACCATCATGATTTGTTTAATTTTTTATTCTACATGGTGCGGAATCGAGAGCAGGCCGAAGATTTGGTTCAGGAAGTGTACGTCAGAGTGCTGCGCTCATACAAACGATTTAAAGGGCAGTGCAGCGAAAAAACGTGGCTGCTGTCCATTGCGCGCCATGTGGCCATTGATTTTTTCCGCAAGCAAAAACGCCGACGCCAATGGGCTGGTTCGGCGGAATGGAGCGAGGAACAAATCGGCGCCGACGAGCCGATTCCTGAGGAAATGGCGATTCAAAAAGAGGAGATTCAGCTTATGTACCGTGGTTTGGCGCGCTGCACGGTTGATCAGCGGCTTGTGCTCGTCCTTCGATTCATCCAGTCGCTGTCGATCGCGGAAACGGCGGAAGCGCTCGGCTGGACGGAAAGTAAAGTGAAAACAACGCAGCACCGCGCACTAAAGGCGCTCAAGCAATATATGGAGGAAGAGGCAAAACAGGAGGGGTGGCGGTGTGAAAAAGCTCAATTGGAATGAGCGATGCATTGAACATGGCCTTGAACAGTTGCCCGTCATCAAAGACCGGCGCACGAAAGAAGAAGTGTATGTCCGGCTGGTGCGCGCTCAGCGGATGGCGCGCTGGAAGCGGCGTTGGCTCCCAGCGGTTGCATCGGCGGCCGTGCTTGCATTGGCGGTTTATGCCGGTCCGCATTTTATCGTTCCAACACGTTCGGACAAAAACGAGGCTTCCTCATCCCCTGTTCAGACGCTAGAGGCAGATGGCGCTTCCTCTCACCCAAAAGCGATGATGGCCGCCAGCGAACCGGCGAATGCAGTGGTGATTGCCTTGCCCGATGAGCGAATCGGCCAAGTGGTGCCAGTGTTTGTTCCCCTTCCTGGCCGTTTTGCGCCGAAAGAACGGCTGTCCGCGGCGCTCGGTGAGCTTGCCCGTTCCCCGTTGCGTGAGGCGTCCGCGTGGCTCGACGGTGTGAAGATGGCCCCGGCGGCAGGCGATGGGCGCGTATGGGTTGTTCGCGTTCCAGCGAGCCATCGCGTGTTTGCCGCCAGCCATGAGGAACAGCGCCTCTTTTTCGACGCGGTCATGGAAACAGTGCGGCAGATGGGCGGGCGAAGCATCCGCTTTTTCACTGGGGAGGAGGAGGGGCTCGATTTGCCAGTGTTGGGTCGTCTAAAAACGACAAAAATCAATGAGCAGAAGCGAATGTATTATCAAAACCGCTCCTCCTCCTTCGGCTATCCGGTGCTCATCCCGGCGCCAGGAAGCGCCCGCTCGTTTTCTGAGGCGCTCAAGCAGATGAAAAAATCGACGATCCATGGGCTTGAGCCGGCCATTCCACCAGGGGTGGAAGTTGATTCGGTCGATGTCGATGCGCGCCATGCGACGGTCCGGCTTCATTTGTCCGCTCGGCCAAGCGCGGAAGAAGCGGCGAGCATGGCGGAGGCCGTGCTGCTGACGGCGAAAGAGTTTGGGTTGCTTGACGTCACATTCGAATCGAGCGGGTTATCGACTCTTGGCCCGTATCCGCTTGGGAAGCCGATCAACGTGCCGGCCGGACCGAACGCCGCGTTGCTGGCAACCGGCCCGTAGCCGCCAGCGTGAGCTCTTAGCGGTTTTTTTGTTAATGTTGACGCGAGGCCGTTCTATCGGCGTTCGTTTTGACATAAGACATATATGGTGCGACATAGGCAAGGAGGGATGGAAATGGGCGATGTGATGAGACGCCTCTTGGCGGTGGCTGGCGTGGCGGTATGCGTCGGACTGTTGTTTCTTGTCGGCGCCAACGGATGATTGGATGAATATTCGCAAAACGGTTGTCCTTTCTTGCGGTAATGCGTTATAATGAGAAAAACAGCAGGAGAGGAGAAACGCCGATGTTGACCGATTACCATAACCATTTGGAACGAGGGACGTTGACGCTGGACTATTTGCGCCAGTTCACCGACGAAGCGGCGAAAAAAGGCATCCAGCATTTCGGCATTTCCGAGCACGCGTACCATTTTTACCAAACGAAAAACATTTTGTCCAATCCGTGGGTCGACGCGCGCCGCTGCTACGATATGGACGATTATGTCCGGCTGTTCCACGAAGCGTGGGATGCGGGCCTCGATGTGAAAATGTCGATCGAAATGGATTATACGCCGGGCAAACACGAGGAAATGGCCGCCTTTATCCGCTCATACGAGTTTGACTATGTCATCGGTTCGATCCATTGGGTCGACGATTTCGGCATCGACTTAGCCGAATATCGCCACGAGTGGGAACGGCGCGATTTGTACGATACATACCGCAAATATTTCGATCAAGTCGTGACGCTCGCCGAGTCGAATTTGTTTGACATTATCGGCCACCTCGATTTGGTGAAAATTTTTAAATACGTCCCGGAAGATGAGGAATTTTTGCTTGAACAATACGATCGGGCGACAACAGCGCTCGCCAATTCGAAAACGTGCGTCGAAATCAGCACCGCCGGGCTGCGCAAGCCGGTTGGCGAACTGTATCCGGATCCGCGCCTGCTCCAAATGTGCTATGACAAAGGCATTCCGATTGTGTTGTCGTCCGACGCGCACGTGCCTGAGCATGTCGGCGCCGATTTTGACAAGGCGGTGGAACTCGCCCGCAGTGTCGGCTACACCGAGCTGATGACGTTCTCGAAAGGGGAGCGGAAGGCGGTGCCGCTCGGCTGAACGGAACTGACAAAACACGAGGGTGTCCCAAAAGGATCGGGACACCCTTTCTTAGTATGTAGGCGTAAAACAATCATGAAGAAACGATGCATTGTGTTTGGTTTAAGGAAAAACAACCTTTTGGGTCATGATCATCGCCTTTTCGCAAGAGGGAACTATACGATGCGAATGGCTGCTGTGGGGCTTGCTCGAACGAAAAACGCAGGCTCCTTTCTGGGAAGGCCTGCGTTTTTTGTATGATCTGCCCGCAGAAGCGGGTGGTTACGCTTCGAGCCGCTTCACCGTTTCGATGTCATCAATTTGCGCCAACGCCTGCAATACCTCATCATCAACCGGTTTGTCAAGCGATAAGATCATCATCGCCTTGCCCCCCGCTTCTTGGCGGCCGACTTGCATGGTGGCGATGTTGACATCGTGCGCCCCAAGCACGTTCCCGACTTTGCCGATCATCCCCGGCCGGTCTTGGTGCTGGATATACAGGAGATGGCCTTCCGGGGCAAAGTCGATGGCGACGCCGTCAAAATGGACGATGCGGTCGCCGTAGTTCGGCACGTGCGTCCCTTTGATGGTGAACGTTTTGTTTTCGCCATGGACGGTGAGCGAAATGCAGTTCGCATAGCCGTGCGTTTCATCGGAAAATTTTTCGCCGTATGTGATGCCGCGCTCTTTGGCGACCATGGCGGCGTTCACCTCGTTGACGGTTGAGGCGACGCGCGGCCGCAGGAAGCCGGCGAGCAGGCTGCGGGTGATGTACGTCGTCTCCAGATCAGCGACCGTGCCGGCGTAGGTGACCGACAGCTCTTGCACCGGGATGTTCATAAACTGCGATGCAATCAAGCCGAGCTTCCGGCCTAAATGATAGAATGCTTGAATTTTTTCATAGACGTCTTTCGACAACGCCGGCAAGTTGATCGATGAGGTGACGGGCCGCCCTTCAAAAAAGTGGAGCAGCTCTTCCGCGACTTGGGTGGCGACGTTCAGCTGCGCTTCGACGGTCGACGCCCCTAAATGCGGCGTGACGATCACATTGTCAAACGCTAAAAGCGGATGATCCCCTGGCGGCTCTTGTTCAAAGACGTCGAGGGCGACGCCGGCGACATGCCCGCTTTCCAAGAACGGGATGAGCGCCTGTTCGTCGATGATGCCGCCGCGGGCGCAGTTGATCAAATAGACGCCCTTTTTCGTTTTCGCCAAGTTTTCCGTGCCAAGCAACCCGCGCGTTTCTTTCGTGAGCGGCGTATGAACGGTGATGATGTCAGCCACGGCCAGCACTTCGTCAAGCGAGTGAATCGAGACGCCGAGTTTTTCGGCGCGTTCTTTCGTTAAAAATGGGTCGTACACGTGCACGCTCATGCCAAAGGCGCGCGCCCGTTTGGCGACTTCCGAGCCGATGCGGCCGAAGCCGATGATGCCCAATTTTTTGCCAAACAGCTCGTTGCCGACAAACGCCGAGCGGTTCCACTCCCTCGATTTGACGGAAATGTGCGCCTGCGGGATGCGTCGGACGAGGGCGGCCATCATGGCAAAGGTATGCTCAGCGGCCGAAATCGTATTGCCGTTTGGCGCGTTAATGACGACGATGCCGCGTTTCGTCGCTGCATCGACATCAATGT
Source organism: Geobacillus sp. YHL (assembly GCF_022341265.1). NCBI lineage: Bacteria > Bacillati > Bacillota > Bacilli > Caryophanales > Anoxybacillaceae > Geobacillus > Geobacillus sp. YHL. Next base: position 88,899 of record NZ_JAEIGB010000007.1, on the reverse strand, counting down.
TGTCGACGCCCACCCCGGCGCGGCCGATAATTTTTAAGTTCGGCATTTTTTCCAATAGTTCTTCCGTCACTTTGGTGGCGCTGCGCACGAGCAAAGCGTCAAAGGTGTGCAATTCCTCTTCCGCTTCGGTTGTTTTCTTTTGCACGATGTCGATCTGCGCCGATGCGCAGAGCGGCGCCAAACCTTCTTCACTGATGGCGTCGGAAACGAGTACGCGAAACACAGTGGGTGCCCCTTTCTGTTTCAAGGATGTTAAATTTCTGATAATTTAACATGCGAAAGCGGTTTCTGTCAATGGGGGAAAAAGAAGTCATACCAATGAAAACGTTTTTTTGAGCAGGAATGTTCGGGGTTTGAAAAAGAAAAGCGCCCATATCAAACGACATGGGCAAAATTGTTCGGAAATAGAAAAACGGCGTCTGGTGAAATGAGATGTTGGACGGATTACTTGTTTTTCTGTTCGTTGTAGCGGGCGATGCATTCGTCGATCAATTTGGCGGCTGCTTCCGGCCCCTCCCATGTGCCGATTTCCGTCCGTTTCCCTTGCAAGTCTTTGTAGCGTTCAAAGAAGTGGGCGATTTCTTTCAGTTTGTGCTGCGGGAGGTCTTCAATCGATCTCACTTCGTCAAAGCGCGGATCTTCGACCGGAACGCCGATCAATTTCGCATCTTCTTCGCCGCTGTCGACCATGTTCAAATAGCCGATGACGCGCGTGTCGATGACGCAGCCCGGGAACGTCGGGTTTGTCGTGATGACCAAAATGTCGAGCGGGTCGCCATCCAGCGCCAACGTATTTTGCAAATAGCCGTATTCAGCCGGATAAAACATCGGTGAATATAAGACGCGGTCGAGCTTGAAAATGCCCCGTTCTTTGTCGAATTCGTATTTGTTTTGGCTCCCGGTTGGAATTTCGATAAACGCTTCGACAATTTTATTTTCGAATGCCATAACCCGTTCCTCCTTTGTTGGTTATGTATACATGAAAACTTGTCCACCCAGCAGGCGCGGCGGACAAGCCAATCTTATTGTAGCACGTTCGTTCAAGATGCGCCACTTGTGATTTCACGCTTGCATCAAAAAACCCTCTTGCCGGCAAGGCAAGAGGGGGAATGTCAGTCGAATTTATTCGGATCGCCGTCAAACGGCTCGTCAGCAACTTTGATCGATTCAGTCGGACAGCCTTCGAAGGCGTCCATCATATCGTCAATCAAAATCTCCGGCACTTCGACGATGCCTTGGTTGTCATCAAGGGTGACGTAGGCAATGCCGTCCTCGTCGTAGTCGTAAATGTCGGGAGCGGCGGCGCCGCAAGCTCCGCAGGCGATGCAAGTCTCTTTATCCACAATCGTATACTTTGGCATAAAAATCGAACCTCCCCAAGTTTATTGGAAACGGACGGGCCATCTCCGTGTTGCCTGCTCGGAAATGAACTTTTCACTTTTAATAATAAGACCGTACGGCCGGCTTTTCAACAAAAAAATCGCTCTCTTGTATTTTTACACATATGCATCTTATTTAGTTTTGTTATCATATGGCGGAACTGTCAACCGATCGATTTTTCTGCCGACCGGTTGGGCGATTTTTGCTACAATAGAGGCGAGGGAGGAACGCAGGATGCGGCATGGCTATGCCTCATTTTTGCTCGCCCATTGCTTGCGCCGCTTCAACGGCGAACGGACGCTGGCGGCGGTGTATCATTTATTTTCGGGAAAAAAATCGGCGCAGACGCTCCAAGACAGCAAATGGTTTCAGCTTGAGCCGCTGTTTGGCACATGGAAGAATGTGACGATGGCGGCGCTCGAGGAAGCGGCAATGGCGCTTGTCGAACAGCGACTCGCTTTATCCGCGAAACAGCGGACATACACGTTGACCGCGGCAGGGGAAGAATGGCTTGCCGAGCAAGCAGCGCTTTTCCCCCGCCATCTGAACGGCTGGCGCTATCATGAGGCGGAACCGCTGTTTTGGCAGCGTCTTTCCTTGATCGGGCAGACATTGTCAAACCTCGTCTATGGGCGGCGTTTTGCACCGATTTGCCGCGACGAGCGGACGCTTCAATGGGTGAAGCAATATTTGCTTGCAAAAGGATCGAGCCAGATGTTGGCCGAGACGCTGTATCAAGAGCTCATCCGGTTGCTTGAAGCGGTTTCGGAAGAGGCGGCGGTGATCTTTACGCTGCGTTTGACGAGCGCGGTCCGCATCGGCTGGACGATGGAGCAAATCGCGGCCTATTTGCAAAAGGACGCGCTCTACGTGCAGTTTCAATTCCGCAACGTGCTTCATTACATCATGGCGGAAGCTGAGGCTGGACGCGTTCCGATGATGGCCGAATTGATGAGCGGACTGACGCCGGCGGTGCTGACACAATCGGCGCAAAAAACGTACGAATGGCTGCGGAAAGGAAAAACGATAGAAGATATTTCCAAGATTCGCCGCTTGAAGCGAAGCACGATTGAGGATCACGTTGTCGAAATCGCTGCCAATGTGTCCGGTTTTTCGATCGCCCCGTTTGTCGACGATGAAAAGGCGGCGGCCATTCGAGCGGCGGCGCAGGCGCTTAGGACGAGGAAATTGAAAGAGATTCGGGAGGCGCTTGATGGCAAAGTCAGCTATTTCGAAATTCGGCTCGTGTTGGCAAAGGAAGTGGGACGTTGGACGAGTTGACGAAAACGCTGCGCATGAAGTTCGGACATGCTTCATTCCGCCCGGGTCAGCGGGAAGTGGCGGAAGATGTGCTTGCTGGGCGCGACGTGCTGGCGATGCTGCCGACCGGAAGCGGCAAGTCGCTTTGCTATCAGCTGCCAGCGTATTTGCTTCAAGGCAGTGTGCTGATCGTTTCGCCGCTTGTGTCGCTCATGGAGGACCAAGTCGAGCAGTTGCGCCGGCGCGGGGAAAAGCGAGTGATTGCTTTTCACAGCCTGCTTGATGCCGAAGAAAAATGGCAGGCGCTCGCTTCGCTTGCGGAGTTTCGCTTTATTTACGCGTCGCCGGAGATGCTGCAGTCGGCAAAATTTTTAACGGCGCTTCGGCGCGTATGCATTTCGCTTTTTGTCGTCGATGAAGCGCACTGCATTTCTCAATGGGGATATGACTTTCGCCCGGACTTTTTAAAGCTTGGGGAGATCCGGCGCGCGCTCGGGGCCCCGCCGTGTTTGGCGTTGACGGCGACGGCGCCGCCCGAGGTGCAGGAGGATATTATTCGCACGCTCGGGATGGATGGCGCCCGCCGCCATATTCATTCCGTCGATCGTCCGAACATCGCCTTGTGCGTGGAGCATTGTTCATCAACGGAGGACAAAGCGGCGCGCTTGGCCGATTATGCCAAGCGTCTCGAAGGCCCGGGAATCATTTATTTTTCGAGCCGTCAATGGGCGGAAGAGATGGCGCGCCGGCTCGAACAGTGCGGCGCGGGGCGGGTCGCCTATTACCATGCCGGCATGGACGGGGAGCAACGGCTACTCGTGCAGCAGCAATTTGTCTACGGTCAGCTTGACATCGTATGTTGTACAAGCGCATTCGGCATGGGCGTGAACAAAGAAAACGTCCGATTTGTGCTTCATTTTCATATGCCGGCCCAGCTCGAGGCGTACGTGCAGGAAATCGGGCGCGCGGGGCGCGACGGAGCGCCAAGCCTTGCTGTGTTATTTTATGCGGACGGCGACCGGGCCATGGCCCAGGCGGTGGCGGAGGCCGAGCTGTTAAGTCCGCGCGAGCTGCGTGAGTGGTGTTGGCGGCTGCCGGAAGGAGCCGGATGGGAAGCGGCGATGGCGACGCTCGAGGATGCCGGATTCACCGACGTACAAAAGCGGCTGTTGGCGTATTTTTTAGAACGGGAACAACGGGCGATGCCTGGTTGGCTGACAGCGGAGGCGAAAGAGCGGCTGTACGGCAGGATGGCAGCCGCCATCGAGGCGCGGCGGCGTTGGAAGCGGAAAAAACTGCAGGAAATGGATGAATGGGTGCACTTGTCTTCGTGTCGGCGTCAAGCGCTTGTCCGCGCGTTTGGCGAGGAGCTGACGGATCAGCAGAATGTCTGCTGCGATCGCTGCGGGCTTTCGCTTGACGGCTATGAACGAGCCGTCCGCCGTCCGGAGGAGGCGCCGGTTCGCCATTGGCGCGAGGAGTTGTGGGACATGCTTTTTGGCGGGGGGCGGACGAATGAAACGGCAAAGTGAACAAATCCGGCAGATGACAGAGCGCGAGCTGCTTTTTCATCTTTATGTAACGCAAGGGTTGCTGCTTCTTGCCGCCGGCGGCTGTTCGCTCTTTTTGTTCGATTGGGCGGAGTGGCGCCGGCTTTGGCGGTTCGATCTCACCGATGTGCTGCTATACGGAGCGGGCGGGGCGGCGCTCGTGCTGGCGGTCGATTTTTTGGCCATGCGCTATTTGCCGGATGATTGGCATGACGACGGCGGGGTGAACGAAAAAATATTCCGCGGCCGCTCGATTCCGCATCTCTTTTTTTTATGTGCGCTCATCGCTGTGACGGAAGAATGGCTGTTTCGCGGTGTTGTGCAGACGCATTGGGGGCTTGGAGCGGCAAGCGTCATTTTTGCTGTGCTGCATGTGCGCTATTTGGAAAAATGGTTTTTGTTTCTGATGGTTGTGCTCATCAGTTTGTTTCTCGGTGCGCTTTACGAACAGACCGGGAGTTTATGGGTGACGGTTGTCGCCCACTTTTTGATCGATGTGGTGCTCGCTTTGCATATTCGGTTGCAGCGGGAGGAAGGGGTGAAGCGATGAAAGGAACACAGGAGCGCCGAGCTGGGCGGCGCTTGCGGATCGATGAGAGCGCGCCGTCCTCGCGCATCAAACGGCGGAGGGAAAAAGAAGAACAAAAGCGAAAATACGTCCCGGCCCGCCTGCTCGTGTTCTTGTTTTTGGCGTTGCCGGCAGTCGTGCTGGCCATCCACCATGTCCAATCGAAGTCCGACACGGTCACAGTCGTTCGTCATGAAGATCAAAGCGGCCGCGAGACGGTGCGCATTATTCAAGACGACGAAGTCAAGAGGACAGAACAGGCGGCCAAATCGAAGCAGAAGAGCGCCGCCGACCGAGGAAGCGTCGGCGGCCGGGAAAAGAAGACCGATGATGAACAAGGAAAAATCATCACCCATGTCGTCGCAGCCAATGAGACGCTCTACAGCATCGCCATGAAATATTACGGCACGCCTGATGCGATCGATCTCATTAAAAAGGAAAACGGCTTGTCGACGGGCCGCCTTCAGCCAGGGCAAACGCTGCGCATTCCGCTTGACGAAAACCATTGAGCGAAACAAAGCATTGTCTGCCGCTCCCCTTTCTTTGTTCTAATGCTGCCTTCTGCGGCATATGATGGACAATAAAAACAGGACAAGGGGGAGAGGAGATGGTCCATTTTCCAGATGAATTTCCCCTCGATGAAGTGGCGAAGGAAATGTTGATGGCCGTCATCGAAAAAAAGAAAAAATGGGAGCGGCTCGAAAAGCGGACGTTGCTCTTGCAGGCGGCCGCGTTTTCCGGTTTGGCCGTTTTCCTGCTTTATCTTTTGGCCAAGGCGGCGGCTTTCGGGACGTGGGGAGAGCGGATCGCCTGGTTTTTCGCTGCGCCTGCCCATGTGTTGATTCTGCTTCTTTTAAGCACCGTTTATTGGGCAGCCGTCTACTACAAAGGAAAAAGCGAAAAGGCGGAAGACGATTTTCACGCCCTCCGCTGTGAGATCATTCAAAAAAGCATCGATTTATGGCAGGACCAAGAACAGTGGAACGGGCGCCATCGGCTGTTTGAATGGATGAAGCGGGAGTATGGCATCAATCTTTATTATGAACAAAGTTGAGCGGGGGTTCCGCTCAGCTGCTGGCTTAGAAAACCTTTTTATGGTTGCGCTCCTCTTTTAAAATTTCCACCGCTTCACGGAACCGTTGGGCATGGATGATTTCCCGCTCGCGCAAAAAGCGGAGTCCGTCGTTTAAATCCGGGTCGTCGCTCATATTGATGATCCACTGATATGTCGCGCGCGCTTTTTCTTCGGCCGCGATGTCCTCATACAAGTCGGTGATCGGGTCGCCTTTCGCTTGGATGTACGTCGCCGTGAATGGAACGCCGGCGGCGTTATGGTAAAAGAGGGCGCGCTCATGGTCGACGTAATGCGGCTCCAGCCCGGCTTCTTTTAGCTGCTCAGGCGTCGCGTCTTTCGTCAGTTTGTACACCATCGTTGCGATCATTTCAAGGTGGGCGAGTTCTTCCGTACCGATGTCGTTTAGCAGCCCGATGACTTTCGGCGGCAGCGTATAGCGCTGGTTTAAGTAGCGGAGCGCCGCTGCCAGCTCCCCGTCTGCCCCGCCGTATTGCTCGATCAAATATTTTGCCAGCCGCGGATTGCACGTGCTGACGCGGACCGGGTATTGCAATTTTTTTTCATAAATCCACATGATCCGTTCCCCCCTTGCGTTCGTGATGGATCGGCTACACTTGCCAAGGCCATGGCGTGTCGTCCCAGTTCCACGGGTAGTTGGAATAGCTATGGCCAAACTGTTCAAGCGGACCATAGGCGGCTTCAAATTGTTTTTTCAGCTGTTTCCGTTTTTTGGCGAGTTGGTTAAATTGTTGAATCGCTTGATAGTCGGTCGGATGGGTGTCCAAGTAGAGTGTCAGTTCGACGAGGGCAAAGTCGACGGCTTGCAGCTCTTCAAGCTGTTCATAATACTCCTTTGGCATTTGTTTCATGAGCCATCACCTTTTGTCTTTGTTTCGTAAGGGCTGTAGTACGGATCGTAAAACACTTGCCAAAGCGTCCCTTTCATCAACGCTTCACGAAGAGGGAATTGCGGCAAGTTGGGCGGCTGGAATCCGACGTATAAGTTTGGTGCGGTGACGTATGTTTTCACGCGGATCGGCGGGCATGGGTCAAACAGGCTTGTATACGGCTCATATTGTTTGCGCGTTGTAAACATGAAACCCCTCCTTTTTTGGCAAAGTTCAGTCTATATTATGATAGAGCAGTACCGTTCATGCCTGTTTGTCATGGCGAATCATGGCAATAATAAGGAGGAAAAAATGGGCCGCCTATGGATGATCGCCTTTGTCGCTGTCTTGTGCACGTATTTGTTTTTTCGCTGGCTGCCGCCCCTTGAGCCGTTTTCCCCAACCTTGTTTTTGACGCAGCTGTTGTTTTCCCCGTTTCGAACATGGCTTGCTTTTGCTTGTTTTTTGCTCGGCGTCGCTGCCAACGGGGCGCTTCTTAGCATCGCTGTAACCGGGACGGTGCGTTTATTGTCCGGCCGGCGGCTCCGCTTAGGCCAATGGTTGCTCAGCTTGGCGGCGCTCGGCCATTTTTATTGGGCGTTTCAGTTCCATTGGCGGCTGGCGGCGCTTTTTTTCGTTTTTTCCTTTTTTTATGGTATGATGACGTTGAGAAGCCGCCAGACGATGCCGCATCGCTGGCCATGACAGGAGGAAGTATGCTGATCGGGGAGCAACCGAGAAAAAATGCTTGTCTAAAACGGGGAAAACGATGTAAACTCATTAATAACAACAAACGAACCAATTGCCGCTTGCGTCATACAATAACGGTAAGAGATGGCTCTGTAGGTAAGGAGGGGTGCCGATGCGTCTTGAGCGCTTGACCCACAACAAAATCAAAATTTTCCTGACGTTTGACGATTTGCTGGACCGCGGGTTGACGAAAGACGATTTATGGAAAGATACGTTTAAAGTCCATCAGCTGTTCCGCGATATGATCGAGGAAGCAAGCGAAGAGCTCGGTTTTGAAGTGAACGGATCGATCGCGGTCGAAGTGTACTCTTTACCGGCGCAGGGCATGGTCGTTATCGTTACGAACGAAGGCGACTACGACGACATGGAAGAAGAATTCGCCGACGATTATATCGAAATGCAAGTAACGCTCGATGAGAGCGATGACATATTTTACGAATTCCAAACGTTTGAAGATGTCATCCAGCTCGCTCATCGCCTGCATGCGGTCGGCTGCCTCGACGGCACGCTTTATTCCTATCAAGGCCGCTTTTACTTGCATGTTCCCGAAGAGCCCCCAATTCCGCTCGACAACTTTGTCGCCTTGCTGGCCGAGTTTGGCAACCCGGCTACGATAACGATACATCGTGTGCAAGAATATGGGAAGCGGCTGATTGAACGCCGCGCGATCGAACAGCTCGTTCGTTATTTCCGCGCCAATTAAAGGTATAGAAAGGCTCCTTGAAATGGACAAGGAGTCTATTTTTTTGCGCCAACTGTTCGACGCCGCTTCGCCATTTTTCCTTTGCATCCGGCCACAGAAGGTGTATACTATGACATGAAAGGCGACAAATTATTATAGCGAGCTTATAGGAGGTTTACGTATGGCAGCCGATAAGCATACGGAAGAGAAAGAACAACAATACGACGTGCTGGCGTCGACACAAATTGTTATACATAGAGCGTTGGAAAAGCTCGGCTACCCGGAAGAAGTGTATGAGCTGTTAAAAGAGCCGATCCGCGTGTTGACAGTCCGCATTCCGGTGCGCATGGACGACGGGTCGGTGAAAATTTTTACCGGCTACCGCGCGCAGCATAACGATGCGGTCGGTCCGACGAAAGGCGGCGTGCGTTTCCATCCTGATGTGACGGAACGAGAAGTGAAAGCGCTGTCGATTTGGATGAGCTTAAAGTGCGGCATCGTTGACTTGCCATACGGCGGCGGCAAAGGCGGCATCGTCTGCGACCCGCGCACGATGTCGTTCCGCGAGCTCGAGCGGCTAAGCCGCGGCTACGTGCGCGCCATCAGCCAAATCGTCGGACCGACAAAAGACATTCCGGCGCCGGATGTGTTTACGAACTCGCAAATTATGGCGTGGATGATGGATGAGTACAGCCGAATTCGCGAGTTTGATTCGCCAGGGTTTATCACCGGGAAGCCGCTTGTCCTCGGCGGTTCGCACGGCCGGGAAACAGCGACGGCCAAAGGAGTGACCATTTGCATCCGCGAGGCGGCGAAAAAACGCGGCTTGTCGCTCAAGGGAGCGCGCGTCGTCGTTCAAGGGTTCGGCAACGCCGGCAGCTATTTGGCCAAATTTATGCACGACGCCGGGGCGAAAGTCGTCGGCATTTCCGATGTGTACGGCGCGCTGTACGACCCGAACGGGCTCGACATCGACTATTTGCTTGAACGGCGCGACAGCTTTGGCACGGTGACGAAGCTGTTTAAAAATACGATTTCGAATCAAGAGCTGCTTGAGCTCGATTGCGATATTTTGGTGCCGGCGGCCATCGAAAACCAAATTACGGCCGAAAACGCTCCGCGCATTAAGGCGAGCATCGTCGTCGAGGCGGCGAACGGGCCGACGACGCTTGAGGCGACGGAAATTTTGACGCAGCGCGGCATTTTGCTCGTTCCGGACGTGCTTGCAAGCGCTGGGGGCGTGACTGTGTCGTACTTCGAATGGGTGCAAAACAACCAAGGTTACTATTGGACGGAAGAAGAAGTGGAACAGCGGCTTGAAAAAGTGATGGTCAAAGCGTTCAACAACGTGTATGAAATGGCGCAGACGCGCCGCGTCGACATGCGCCTTGCCGCCTACATGGTCGGCGTCCGCAAAATGGCGGAAGCGTGCCGGTTCCGCGGCTGGGTGTGAGGCGAGCAAGCGCCGATGTTTGCAAGCTTTGGTGAAATCCCCTATCATAAGATAGGGGATTTTTTGCTTCATGCGAGGTGGCAAAAACGATGAAAGAGGAGAAAATCATTATTGTCGGCGGCGGTCCGTGCGGGCTGGCGGCGGCGATTGCTTTGCAAGACGCCGGATTTTCGCCGCTGGTGATCGAGAAAGGAAACATCGTCCATTCGATTTACCGTTTTCCGACGCATCAGACGTTTTTCAGCACGAGCGACCGGTTGGAGATCGGCGGCGTGCCGTTTATCACGGAAAACCGGAAGCCGACGCGAAATCAAGCGCTCGCTTATTACCGGGAAGTCGTGGTTCGCAAGCAAGTGCGCGTCAATACGTTTGAAGAAGTGAAAACCGTCAAGCCGCAGGAAGATGGAGCATTTCTTATTGAAACGACAAAAGGGACGTACCGCGCGCAGTACGTCGTCATCGCCACCGGCTATTACGACCATCCGAACTATATGAACGTGCCGGGGGAAGAGCTGCCGAAAGTGATGCATTACTTTAAAGAAGCGCATCCGTACTTCAACACCGACTGCGTTGTCATCGGCGGGAAAAACTCGAGCGTCGACGCGGCGATGGAGCTTGTGAAAGCTGGGGCGCGCGTGACAGTGCTGTATCGCGGCAACGAGTATTCGAAAAGCATTAAGCCGTGGATTTTGCCGGAGTTTGACTCTCTTGTGAAGAAAGGCGTCATCCGCATGGAGTTTCGCGCACATGTGAAAGCCATTACCGAAGATGCGGTCGTGTATGAAGTGGACGGGGAAACGAAAACAATCAAAAACGACTTTGTGTTTGCCATGACCGGCTACCATCCGGATCATCGCTTCTTGATGAACATCGGGGTGCAGATCGACCCGGAAAGCGGCCGGCCGCATTATGATTCAGAGACGATGGAAACAAACGTGCCGGGGGTGTTTATCGCCGGGGTGATCGCCGCTGGCAACGATGCGAATGAAATTTTTATCGAAAACGGCCGCTTCCATGGAGACGCTATTGCCGCCTGCATCGTCAAGCGCGAACGGGAGCGGGCAGCCAAGCAGCTGCAGTAGCGCTTCGTGGCCAATATATCGACTGGCATATGACGGCATGACCTCCTCGAACAATGAACGCTTTGCGGGCAAATGACATTTGCCCGCCGGCGTTCTTGTTCGAGGGAAGAGGCAGAAAAGCTTGTGTTCAGCCATATCATTCTTTGTTTTTTAGTAAAATAATGGATCATCAACAATCGTGTCATGATGCGAAAGCGAGAAAGCGAGGGTGGCTTGCGTGACGAAACGGAAAGTGGTGCTCCTGACAACCGGCGGCACGATTGCGAGCAAGCGAAACGAACGATCCGGCCGCCTGCGGGCCGGGGCGCTAAGCGGTGAAGAACTCGCGGCGATGTGCCATTTGCCGAAAGAAATTGAAATCATCGTGGAAAGCGTATTTCAATTGCCAAGCATGCATTTGACGTTTTCGCATTGGCTTGAGCTAAAAAAACGGATTGAGGCGCATTTCACCGATCCATCCGTTGATGGCATCGTCGTCACTCACGGAACCGATGCGCTCGAAGAAACGGCCTATTTCCTGGATTTGACGATCGATGACCTGCGGACGATCGTCGTCACTGGTTCGCAGCGGGCGCCGTCTGATTTGGGCAGCGATGTATACATCAACATCCGCCATGCCATTTACGCCGCGTGCGCCGAGCCGTTGCGTGGGGCGGGGACGGTCGTTGTGTTCAATGAACGCATTTTTGCCGCGAAATACGTGAAAAAAGAACACGCCTCGAACATTCAAGGATTCAACGCTTTCGGCTTCGGCTATTTGGGCATCATTGACAACGATGAGGTGTACGTGTACCAAAAGCCGATCCGACGCGAATATTACAAGCTTGTGCGCCCGCTTCCGCCGGTGGACATTGTGAAATGCTACTTGGAGGCGGACGGCAAGTTCATTAAAGCGGCTCGAGAAAGCGGCGTCGCTGGCATTGTGCTCGAAGGGGTCGGCCGCGGGCAAGTGGCGCCAAAAATGGTCGATGAAATCGTCAAAGCCATCGAAGCGGGGATCAAAGTCGTGGTGACGACGAGCGCCGAGGAAGGGGCGGTGTATACAACGTACGATTACCCCGGCAGCGCCTACGATTTGCATAAGAAAGGGGTTATTCTTGGCAGCGACTACGATGCGAAAAAGGCGCGCATCAAGCTCGCTGTCGCTCTTGCTGCCGACGCCGCCGTTGATGGCTTGTTCGCTTATTAGGCAACAAGCGGCCCAGCAATTCCTCTTTTTTTCTCCCCTGTTTCGTGGTACGATGAAGGTAAAAATGCCAAAAGAAACGGGGATCGAGGATGTTTTCGTTGATTTCCGCCGGCGTCGCCCCCGGGGTGGCGCTGCTTAGTTATTTGTATTTAAAGGACGAGTATGAGGCTGAGCCGCTTTCGTTTGTGTTGCGCATGTTTTTGTTCGGCGTCTTGCTTGTGTTTCCGATCATGTTCATCCAATACGTGCTGTCGGCAGAAGGGATCGTCGCGTCGCCGGCCGCCGAGGCGTTTCTTTCCGCTGCGCTCCTTGAGGAGTTTGTCAAATGGTTTGTCGTTTATTTTTTTGTGTATGACCACGACGAATTTGACGAGCCGTATGACGGCATTGTGTACAGCGCCAGCGTCTCGCTTGGGTTCGCGACGCTGGAAAACATTTTGTACTTGTTGGCCAACGGAGTGGAGACGGCCATTGCCCGGGCGCTTTTGCCGGTGTCCAGTCATGCGCTCTTTTCCGTCATCATGGGGTTTTATTTCGGCAAGGCGAAGTTTGCCGTAAAAAAGCGCCGCTATTATTTATGGGCGTCGTTTTTGTTGCCGTTTTTCCTTCATGGCGTCTATGACTGGCTGCTGCTCGCCAAAGAGCGTTGGGGCTATTACATGGGTTTGTTTATGCTCGCCTTATGGTGGGCGGCGTTGCGCAAAGTAAAACAAGCGAAAGGATACGCCCGCCCTCAAGCGGTGCCGCCTGTGAAAAGCCAAGCGTAAAAGCTTTGGCTTTTTTTTTTCTTTTTTTCGCATAAAAAAGGGAAACGGAAGGAAAATAAGGGTAAAAACGGTGAGTGTTGACGGGAGGTTCACATATGGCAAGAAAATGGGTTCTATTCATCGCATTGGCTGTTTGGACATGCATTTACCCATCAGGCCATGCTTTCGCGTTTTCCCCGCAAGTGATTCAGCGTGGCGCGGTTGGCGACGATGTCATTGAATTGCAGGCGCGGCTACAGTATCTCGGCTTTTACAACGGAAAGATTGACGGCGTGTTCGGCTGGCGAACGTATTGGGCGCTGCGCAACTTTCAATACGAATACGGGCTGCCGGTCGATGGTCTGGCCGGCCCCAAGACGAAACGAAAGCTCGTGAACGCATCGAAATATTACGAGTCGTTTGTGAAAGAGCAAATCCGTCAAGGAAACGAGTTCACCCATTACGGCGGCATTCCGCTCAGCCAGCAGGTGAAAAAGCGCGGCGGAGGCGGCAGGCGAACGGTGAAAACGACAGCATCCAATGTGCCGAAAGGGTTTTCGCAAAATGACATTCGACTCATGGCGAATGCTGTCTACGGCGAGGCGCGCGGTGAGCCGTACATCGGGCAAGTAGCCGTCGCGGCCGTCATTTTGAATCGGCTCGAACACCCGTCGTTTCCGGACACGGTTGCCGGGGTGATCTTTCAGCCTGGGGCGTTCACCGCAGTGACCGACGGACAAATTTGGCTGACGCCGAACGAAACGGCGAAAAAAGCGGTGCTTGATGCGATCAACGGCTGGGACCCAACCGGCGGAGCGATTTACTACTTTAACCCAGCCACGGCGACGAGCGCTTGGATTTGGAGCCGCCCGCAAATCAAGCGGATTGGAAACCATATTTTTTGCAAATAAAAGGAGGGAGACGAGATGGTGCGAAACTTACTGATTGCAGCGCTTGTCGTCGCTGTCGTCGGCACTGGTTACTGGGGCTACCGGGAGCATCAGGAAAAAAACGCGATCTTAATTCATGCGGAAAACAATTACCAGCGCGCGTTCCACGATTTGGCCTACCAGATCGATTTGCTGCATGACAAGCTTGGAGCGACGCTGGCGATGAATTCGCACGCCTCATTGTCGCCGGCGCTCGCCGAAGTGTGGAAAATCGCATCTGAAGCCCATTCCGATGTCGGCCAACTGCCGCTGTCGCTTTTGCCGTTTAACAAGACGCAAGAGTTTTTATCGAAAATCGGCGAGTTCAGCTACCGGACGGCCGTGCGCGATTTGGAAAAAGAGCCGTTGACCGAAGAAGAGCACAAGACGCTCGAGGCGCTGTACAAAAGCGCCGGCGCGATCCGCCAAGAATTGCGCAACGTGCAGCATTTAGTGCTGGAAAACAATTTGCGCTGGATGGACGTCGAACTGGCGCTGGCGACGAACGACGAGAAAGGCGACAACATCATTATTGACGGCTTAAAAGCGGTGGAGAAAAATGTTGATACATTCTCAAGTTCGTCCGAGTTCGGCCCGTCGTTCATCGGCCTGGCCAACGAGGAAAAAGGGTTCGTCCGCGCGAAGGGCCGCCCGGTTTCCAAAGATGAAGCAAAGCGGATCGCACGCGATTTTCTCGGCTTGAAAGGAACGGAGAAGATCAAGGTGACGGAAAGCGGCAAAGGGGCCGACGAACGCTTTTACAGTTTGACGATTCACGATCCGAAAACAAAAGGCGATATTTACATGGATATAACGAAAAACGGCGGCTATCCGATTTGGGTGTTAAACAGCCGGCCGGTTGGCAAACCGACGATCAGCCTGCATGAGGCGGCCAACCGCGGAATGGCGTTTTTGAAGCGGCACAAATTCACCGGGTTTGAGCTGTATGACAGCACACAGTACGATAACGTCGCCGTGCTCACGTTTGTGAAAAGCGAAAACGGCGTCCGCATTTACCCGGAAGCGATCCAAATGAAAGTGGCGCTTGACAACGGCCATGTCGTCGGCTTTACGGCGCGCGACTATTTGTCATCGTCCATTCCGCGTCCGTTGCCGAAACCGGCGATCACTGCCGAAGAAGCAAAGAAAAAGTTGAATCCGCATCTAAAGGTAATGGAACAGCGCCAGGCGGTCATTATGAACGATTTGCAAAAACCGGTGCTTTGCTATGAGTTTTTAGGAACGCTTGGCGATGAAACGTATCAACTGTTCATTAACGCCGCAACCGGCCTTGAAGAAAAAGTCGAGAAGCTTGAAAGCGTGGAGCCGAATTACAGATGAAAACAAAGGGAGGAAAAGCTGGGGCTGTCGGCTTTTCCTCTTTTTTTGGTCAAAGGCAGCCGGACGGTATGGTATAATCGTCATGGGACATCATGCGGATCGGCGAAACGATCGCCGGTTCGGCAGCTGACTGAAAAGGGGAAAAGGGACCATGATGATCAAAATCGGAGATTCGATCCGGCTTGAGCCGTCGGACGGCTCAGCGCGGCAATACCGAAGCAAAGCGCTCGCTGTTGCTGACGGGGCGGTTCATATCAGCTATCCGATCGATGAACAGAATGGAAAAACCGTTTATTTGTTGAACGGGATGCAGTTTAAAGCGACTTTTGTCGGACAAGACGGCGGTTTATACATGTTTGATACCGAAGTGAAGGGGAAAATCCGCGATCCGTTGCCGATGGTCGTCTTGGCTTACCCGGGCGAGGAATACGTCGTGCGCATCCAGCGCCGCCGTTATGTACGGGTGAAAGCGAATGTCGATGCGGCCGTCCATCCGTCTGACAGCGAGTTCGCTCCGTTTACGACGATGACGGTGGATATCAGCGCCGGCGGCGCCGCCCTCCTTGTGCCGTCGGCGCACGCTTCGCTTCTTCGCCCCGGCATGGCGGTCGAGCTTTGGCTCGTGTTGGCGATGCGCTCCGGCGAATACCATTACGTGCAAACGAAGGCGTCGATTGTGCGCATGGCTGATGACGAGCGTGGCATGGCGAAAATGTCGGTGGAGTTCACAGACGTCGCCCCCCAAGACCGCGTCCGGCTCATTCGCTACAGCTTTGAACGGCAGCTTGAAGAGAGAAAATGGGAGAATGAACAGAATAAATGAGCTGGGCGCGTGGAATACTGCTAGAAAAAGTGGGAAGCAGGAGGCTTGCGCCATGAAACGGATCGAACAGCTGTTGTGGAAGCTTGTCGTCATCCAGGCGATTTGTTTGCTAGTCGCCCAATGGCTTGTGTTGTACACGAAAGCGCCCTTGTATATCGGCAAGGTGTATGAATACGAAGGTGTAGCCAAGCCGGAAAAAACGAAAACAGTTGAAACGGCCGTCGACCGTTGACGGCGGATATGGTACAATGAACATGGAGACATGCAGGGTTTTCCTGCATTTTTCTTTGTGCACTCATCAAGCGATTTTCGGTAAAGCAGGAGGAAATGATGAAACGACGAATCAGCATCGCGATCGACGGACCCGCCGCGGCGGGGAAAAGCACGGTCGCCAAACGGATCGCTAGGCGGCTTTCCTACGTATACATCGATACCGGAGCCATGTATCGAGCGCTGACGTACCGGGCGCTTGCATGCGGCGTCGACATCCATGATGAGCAGGCGCTCCTGTCGCTGCTTCGCGATACATCGATTGAGTTGAAACCGTCGCCGCATGGACAGATCGTCCTAGTCAATGGCGACGATGTGACCGACATCATCCGCGGTGAGGCGGTGACGAATGCGGTGTCGCTTGTTGCGAAGCATCCGCTTGTGCGCGAGGAGATGGTCGCCCGCCAACGCGCCTTGGCGGAAGGGGGCGGCGTCGTCATGGACGGGCGCGATATCGGAACGCATGTGCTGCCAAACGCCGAAGTAAAAATTTTCCTGAAAGCTTCGGTCGAGGAGCGGGCGCGGCGCCGGCATGAGGAAAATCTTGCGCGCGGCTTTCCATCCGATCTTGAAAAGCTGAAAGAAGAGATCGCCCGCCGCGATCGGCTCGATTCAGAACGAGAGACAGCGCCGCTTCGCAAGGCGCCGGATGCGGTGGAAATCGACACGACATCGCTGTCGGTTGAGGAAGTGGTGGAGCGGATTATGGAGATTGTCAACGAAAGGATTGGATGACGGTGGACTTTTATTCATTCGCCAAGGGGATCGTCAAGGGAGTGCTCACCCCTTTTTACCGCATTCAAACGATCGGGATTGAACAATTTCCAAAGGAAGGCGGCGTGCTTCTTTGCGCCAACCATATCAGCAACCTAGATCCGCCGGTCATCGGCATTACGGCGCCGCGGCCGATTCGGTTTATGGCGAAAGAAGAGCTGTTTCGTGCTCCGGTCGTGAAAACGCTCGTCAAAAGCTTGCATGCCTTTCCGGTCAAGCGCGGCATGAACGACCGCCAGGCGCTGCGCACGGGGCTTGAGGTGCTGAAGCAAGGCGAAGTGCTCGGCATTTTTCCGGAAGGGACGCGCAGCAAAGACGGCCGGCTGAAAAAGGCGTTGCCCGGCGTTGGCTTTTTCGCTTTGCGCACCGAGGCCGCCGTTGTCCCGTGCGCCATTGTCGGCCCGTACCGTCCGTTTGTGCCGCTTAAGGTTGTGTACGGAGCGCCGATCGATATGGCGCCGCTGCGCGCGCGGAAAGCGAGCCCGGAAGAAGCGGCCGATTACATTATGGATCATATCCGCCGGCTGCTGGAAGAGCATCAGCGGGCATGAAAGGAATATGCTGTTCGAGGCATCCCTTCCGCCGCCTCCATGAGCATTATAGTACATGTTGATTGAGAAAATATGGTATACTAACTAGAAAAGCGTCCTTATTTTGCCGACAGCCGGCCGCGGCCTCGGCGCGAGGCGCGCTTTTGACAGTTGTCAGTCGATGAAGGAGGGTTTTTGCGATGACAGAAGAGATGAATGTGCAAGTCAATGTGTATGAAGTGGGCGATATCGTCCGCGGCAAAGTGGTGAAGCTTGAGGACAAGCAAGTGCTGGTCGAGGTGGAAAACAGCAAGCAAAGCGGCATCATTCCGATCAGCGAGCTGTCGAACTTGCATATTGAAAAACCGAGCGATGCCGTCGCTGTCGGCGATGAAGTGACGGCCAAAGTCAAAAAAGTGGAAGAAGGAAAAGACGGGGAAGAAGGGTTGCTCATTTTATCGAAAAGAGCGGTGGACGCCGAGCGGGCGTGGGAAGATCTTGAGCGCAAATTTGCAAGCGGCGAAACATTTGAAACCGTCATTAAAGACATCGTCAAAGGCGGTCTTGTCGCCGATGTCGGAGTGCGCGGCTTCATCCCGGCGTCGCTTGTCGAGCCGCATTACGTCGAAGATTTTTCCGATTATAAAGGAAAAACGCTCGCCGTGAAAGTCGTCGAGCTTGACCGCGAGAAAAACCGCGTCATTTTGTCGCATCGGGCGGTCGTTGAGGAAGAACAAGCGCGGCAGCAAAAAGAACTGCTCTCCCGCCTTGAGCCGGGGCAAGTGCTCGATGGCGTCGTCCGCCGCATTGCCGATTTCGGCGTCTTTGTCGATGTCGGCGGGTTTGATGGGCTCGTACATATTTCCCAGCTTTCCCATACGCGCGTCGCTCATCCGTCGGAAGTGGTGAAAGAAGGCGATGCGGTGAAAGTGAAAGTGTTGGCTGTCGACCCGGAACAAGGCCGCCTGTCGCTGTCGATCAAAGAAGCGCTGCCGGGCCCATGGGAAGGCCTCGGCGAAAAAGTGAAACCGGGTGATGTCGTCACCGGGACGGTGAAACGGCTCGCTTCATTCGGCGCGTTTGTGGAAGTCTTCCCAGGCGTCGAAGGATTGGTGCATGTGTCGCAAATCGCCAACCGCCGCATCGGCTCGCCGCATGAAGTGCTGAAAGAAGGCGACGTGGTGAAGGCGAAAGTGCTCGACGTCAACGAAGCGGATCACCGCCTTTCCCTCAGCATCCGCGCGCTGCTTGAGGAAGAGGCGGCCGCGCCGGCTGAGGACTACAGCCAATACACAAGAACGTCGGAAACGCGCGGCTTCCAGCTCGGCGAAGTGATTGGCGAGCAGCTGAAAAAATTAAAGTAATGTAGAGCCGCAAGATCAACTAGCTGGCAAAACAAAGCGAAAGCTCCCTTCTGTCCGATGGCTTGAGCCATCTGGACGGAGGGAGCTTTTTTGCTTGATTCATTGCAGTAGGGTGCGGCTGTTGCTCGCATCGGGACAAGGGCGGCCGCAAGGGAAGATAAGGACCGCTTTTTCTTAATGGCGGTTCCGTTCCCGCGCTTCCTCCGGCGTGTCGAGCCGAGCCGCTCCTTTATAGGAGAGGGACTGATCCCGGTCTGACTCGACGCGCCGCGATTGCTTCAGCTTTTTTTCCTGTCGATCTTTTCCCATTTCGCCATGGCTCCTTTCTGCTTCGGTACAGCGATCATTTTTACTATGAACGAATGCTGTTTTTTCTATACGGGAATGAACGTTCATAAAAGATGACATAATGAACATAATAAGGAGTGGAAAAGATGGAAGGAGCTTATTTTTATTTCTTTTTTTGGGCGTTATGGATTGCAGCGACATTTTTGATGAAAAAGACCGTCGAGCGGACGAAGCTGGCTGCATTTTCGCTTTTCATGATCAGTTCGGCCTCGATGACGGTGAAGATCAGTTCCATTCATATGGCGGCGTCCTTTTTTGTGCTTTTTTTCTCCTCTTGTTACGTGGCGGTCACACAGCGGCCATGCGGATGGCTGCGGATGGCGCTGTCAGCGTCCGGCTTGGCGTTTGCCTATGCCGCTTTTCGTCTGCTTGCCTTGTTTGATCCGGTCTGGATTTGGCTTGATGGCCAATGGATGCTTGGCTGGTGGATGGCCTTGATCAGCAGTCTGTTCCACCGCCGCATATCCGCCCGCCTTCTTTGTCTGGCGCTCGGCGGCTGTCAAGGGGAAGTGGTGTACGCCATGTCCATCTTGCGCATGGCGCCGGGTTATGTGCTTGGGTCGTTTTCCTTTTTGGATGCGCTCGCCATTAGCGCATCATCTTTGCTCGTTTGGGAATCGATCCGCTTCTTCTCGCTGCAGCTTGAGGAAAAACGGCCTGTAAGGAGGACGAGGCAGCCGTGAACGAATACACGTTTCCGATTTTATACGGTGTTGCCGCTGGGGTGTTGACGCGGATTTATTTGTTGCGCACCGATTACCGGCAATACCCGACGTATTTGCACGGTCGGACAATCCATATCGCCTTAGGGGCCATTGCCGCCGGCTTGGGAACGGTCGCCGTGCCGGCGATTATGGAAAAAGAGTTCGCAGCGATCACGTTTTTGGCCTTGGCCGCCTCACAATTTCGCGACGTACGCAATATGGAGCGCAATACGTTGAACGAGTTGGATCAGTATGAGCTGGTGCCGAGAGGAAAAACATACATCGAAGGCATCGCGATTGTGTTTGAAGGGCGGAACTATTTAGTCATTTTCGTCTCCTTTTTATCGACGCTCTTTTATTTAGTATGGGACATTTGGGCCGCGCTTGCCGCCAGTATCATCGGCCTTATGACGGCGCGGCGGTTTATGAGCGGAAGCCGGCTGAAAGACATTGCCGAGGTCCAATATGTCAAGCCGCATTTTGAAGGGGCAGGGCTGTATGTTGACAACATCTATATCATGAACATCGGCTTGCCGGCGCGGCGCGAAGAAATTTTGCGCTATGGAATGGGGTTTATTTTAACGCCGAAAAATTTCAACGCCCGCACGACGATCGCCAATCTTGGGCAGCGGCAGGCGATTTTGCATGATGTATCGACCGCCCTCGGCATTTACCGCGACTCGGGAACGCCGGCGCTCGTGCCGCTCGCCAAGCGCGATTTGAATGACGGACGCGTCGGCATTTTTATTTTGCCGCAAGTCGAGGATGTCGAGAAGGCGAAGGCTGTCATCGAAAACGTGCCGGTGCTTGAGAGCGCCATCCGCATGCCGAAGAAACGGCGTTGGAAGCGGAAGGGGTGGAGCGGCGATGACGCATGAAAAAATAATTTTGGCCGTCATTACGATGAACGGCGGGCGCGTCGCCGGCGGTGCGCCGATCTTTATTTGCCAAACTAAAGAGGAAATGGAACAGATCGCCGCGAATTTAGAGGCGATTTTGGATGGCATCGCCCATGAAGTGGGCGAGGGGCTTCTTATTATCGTCAAACATTAGTTGTTGAGCGTTTCGCTTTTTGATAAAATAAAGCAGTTGTAGCCTACCCTGGTTCATCGCTAAAAGATGCACTTGATTGGCAAAAAGTCATTTCCTTCCTAGCCTCGCAGTCAAGTGCCCTTGGCGTTGATGGACCGATGCCCTTCCGAAAAGGGCGTTTTTTTTCAGCGACAAAGGTAAGGAGAAAACGAAGATAAAGGGTGGTAGCATGGCAAATCCAGTCGTGGCCATTGTCGGCCGTCCAAATGTAGGAAAATCGACGATTTTCAACCGTATTGTCGGGGAACGCATTTCCATCGTCGAAGACGTGCCTGGAGTGACGCGCGACCGCATTTACAGCCGAGCCGAATGGCTGAACCATTCGTTTTATTTGATCGATACCGGCGGCATTGACATTGGCGACGAGCCGCTGCTTGTGCAAATTCGCCAGCAGGCGGAAATCGCCATCGATGAGGCGGATGTCATCATCTTTATGACGAACGGCCGGGACGGTGTGACTGCGGCTGATGAAGAGGTGGCCAAGCTGCTCCGCCGGTCGAATAAGCCGGTTGTGCTCGCGGTGAACAAAATCGACAATCCGGAAATGCGTGATTTGATTTACGACTTTTACGCTCTGGGCTTTGGGGAGCCGTATCCGATTTCCGGAGCTCATGGGACAGGGCTTGGCGATTTGCTTGATGCTGTTGTCCGTCATTTTCCAAAGGGCGGTGGACAAGAGTATGAAGAAGACGTCATTAAGTTTTGCCTCATTGGCCGGCCGAATGTCGGCAAATCGTCGCTTGTCAACGCCATTTTAGGTGAGGAGCGGGTCATCGTCAGTGACATCGCCGGTACGACGAGGGACGCCGTCGACACCTCATTTGTGCGCGAAGGGCAGGAATATGTTATCATTGATACGGCAGGGATGCGCAAACGAGGGAAAATTTACGAAAGCACGGAAAAATATAGCGTCTTGCGCGCGTTAAGGGCCATTGAGCGCTCGGACGTCGTGCTTGTTGTGTTAAACGCTGAGGAAGGCATCATCGAGCAGGACAAAAAAATCGCCGGATACGCGCATGAAGCGGGTCGCGGTGTCATTCTTGTCGTCAATAAATGGGATGCGATTGAAAAGGACGACAAAACGATGGTCGAATTTGAGCGGAAGATTCGCGATCATTTTCCGTTTTTGGACTATGCGCCGATTTTGTTCGTATCGGCGAAAACGAAGCAGCGGCTGCATAAGCTCTTGCCGCTCGTCCGGCTTGTGAGCGACAATCATGCGATGCGCGTCCAGACAAATGTGCTCAATGAAGTCATCATGGATGCGGTGGCGATGAATCCGACGCCGACGCATAACGGGCGGCGTCTGAAAGTTTATTACATGACGCAAGTCGCCGTCAAACCGCCGACGTTTGTCGCGTTTGTCAACGACCCGGAACTGATGCATTTTTCATATGAACGGTTTTTGGAAAACCGCATCCGCGATGCATTCGGTTTTGAAGGCACGCCGATTAAAATCATCGCCCGCCCGCGGAAATAAGAAAAGCGGAGGCCGCGCGCCAAGCTCCCGAGGCAAAATGTTCTCCGCGCCGAGAAGTGCTTGCACTTCGAGGGCGGAGGTTATTTTGCGGAAGGGAGCTAGCGGCCGCAGCTAGACAGGAAGAAAAGCGGAGGCCGCTTGCCCATCGGCGACACGCGCTGCGGGGCCCGCGAGGAGGCTGTTGCCGCCGCAGAGGGACACGCAGCGTCGCAAGCCGATAGCGGCCGCAGCTAGACAGGAAGAAAAGCGGAGGCCGCGCGCCCATCGGCGATACGCGTTGCGAGGCCGGCGAAGAGGCTCGAACCAAGGAAAGCTTGGTTCTGTGTGGGTGGTGTCACAGGAGCGTAAGCCATGTGTCGCCGCCGCGAAAGTCGGACGAACAGGAGCGAAGAGGCGGCGCGATTGCTATTTTTCAAGGTTGCGACAATCGGATAAAGGAAGTGGAAAACGATGGAGAACATCGCCGTATTGGGGGCTGGAAGCTGGGGAACGGCGTTGGCGCTCGTGCTGGCTGACAATGGGCACCACGTCCGGCTCTGGGGTCATCGGACCGAGCAGATCAGCGAAATCAACGAAAAGCGGACAAATGAGAAATATTTGCCAGGCGTTCGCCTGCCGGACGCCATTATCGGCTATGACGACCTTTGCGCTGCGCTTGACGGCGTTGCGATCGTTGTGCTCGCCGTGCCGACTAAAGCGATCCGCTCGGTGCTTGCGGACGTGCGCGCCTGCTTGGCCAAGCCGATCACCATTGTTGCCGTCAGCAAAGGAATCGAACCAGGGACGCATAAGCGGGTGTCGGAAATGGTCGCCGAGGAAATGGGGGAATGGCTTGCAGATGTTGTCGTTCTCTCCGGGCCGAGCCATGCCGAGGAAGTCGTGCTCCGCCACCCGACGACCGTGGCGGTATCGTCGCCAAATATGGAAGCGGCGCGCCGCATTCAAGACATCTTTATGAACCATCACTATTTTCGCGTGTATACGAACCCGGATTTAATCGGCGTCGAAGTCGGCGGGGCGCTGAAAAATATCATCGCCTTGGCCGCTGGAATCAGCGACGGGCTTGGCTATGGGGATAACGCCAAAGCGGCCCTCATCACGCGCGGGCTCGCCGAGATTGCCCGCCTCGGCTGCGCCCTCGGCGCTAATCCGTTGACATTCGCTGGTTTGACGGGAGTCGGCGATTTGATTGTCACGTGCACGAGCGTCCATTCCCGCAACTGGAGGGCCGGCTACATGCTCGGCCAAGGAAAAAAGCTGGACGAGGTGCTTGAGAGCATGGGGATGGTCGTCGAAGGGGTGCGAACGACAAAAGCCGCCTATGAGCTGGCGAAAGAGCTTGGTGTGAAGATGCCGATCACCGAAGCTCTCTATGACGTATTGTTTGCGGGAAAAGACCCGAAAGAGGCGGTCGATTCGCTCATGGCGCGCGGAAAAAAAGAGGAAATGGATGACTTAAACAACATTTTTGCCGAACAAGAATGATGAAAATAGGCCAATGGCGGTACAAGTCGTCTTCGTTCTGCATACAATATGGCGAACCATCATCGGCTTGAGCTTCCGGAAGGGTATGAGGGGATGCTGAAGTAAAGAAAGCCCCGCTTTACTTCAGCTTTTTTTTTGCCAATGCTATAATGATAGTTGTCGAAAAAAAGGAGGAGCGTCCATGTCACCGGCGTTAGCGAAAATGTGGATCGCCATCGCCTCGATGGTGTTTATGTTTATTTCCGTCGGCTTCATTTACTTAAGCCGCTACAAAGTCAAGATGAAATGGCTTCGCTTTCTGTTGGCGCTCGTCGCCTACATTCTTTTGATTTTCGCCGGCATCATCATCATTTTCGTCGTATTCAGCGGACCGACACCGCAATAGGCAAAAAGGTGGGAAAGATGAAACGAATCGCTCGCTTGTTGTTGTCATGTATATGTTTGGCGCTGCTTTCCGGCTGCTTGTATCCACAAGAGCGGCTGAAACAAAACCAAATTCCTTACAAAGACCAAGTGGCGGCCGTCCAATCGGCGGTGGATGAGTACCGGAAGGCGACCGGCGGGCTTCTGCCGATTAAAACACGCGACATGAACACGCCGATGTATTTGAAGTATCCAGTCGATTTTCAAAAGCTCGTTCCCCGCTATATGCAGGAGCCGCCGGGAAACGCCTATGAAAGCGGGGGCGTCTTCCAGTATATGATCATCGATGCGGAAACGAACCCGACGGTCAAGCTGCTTGATCTGCGCTTAGCCGAACGCATCCGTGATCTGAAGCTGCGGCTTAGCATGTACACGGACAAGCATAAATATCCGCCGTTTCAAGACGTCGTTGCGCCGGGCGTATTTACGCTCGATTACAAAAAGCTCGGCTATAAAGAGCCGCCTTATGTCGTCAGCCCGTTTTCCGGCAACAACTTGCCGTTTGTCATCGACGGGAATGGAGAAATTTACATTGACTACCGTTCTGATTTGTATGCGGCGTTGAAAAAATATCCGCACCACTACAAGCCGGGTGACGATATTCGCCCGATTTTGACCGACCATTCGCTGTTTGTGCCGGCGTATTCGTTGCCCTATACGATCGACGCCAAGACGAATGAACCGATTTTTTTTACAAAATGAGTCATCTTCCCTTCTCTAGGAAAATACATTCTAGAGAAGGGATTTTTTCTATTTTAGTCATAACCGAATCGGACAACATCATATGCATATAGTGTCCGACTATGCTAGCTCATTCCACTGTTTCTTATAACGACCGAAGGACTGGAGGGGAGTTATTTGGAAAAGGTCGATATTTTTAAAGATATCGCCGAGCGGACCGGCGGCGACATTTATTTAGGGGTCGTCGGCGCCGTCCGCACCGGAAAATCGACGTTTATTAAACGGTTTATGGAGTTGGTCGTGATTCCGAACATTAAAAACGAAGCCGATAAAGCGCGCGCCCAAGATGAACTGCCGCAAAGCGCCGCCGGCAAGACGATCATGACGACAGAACCGAAGTTCGTGCCAAACCAGGCGGTGACGGTGAAAGTGGATGAGGGGCTTGAAGTCAACATCCGTCTTGTCGACTGCGTCGGCTACGCCGTGCCCGGCGCAAAAGGATATGAAGACGAAAACGGGCCGCGGATGATCCACACGCCTTGGTATGAAGAGCCGATCCCGTTCCAAGAGGCGGCGGAAATCGGGACAAGAAAAGTCATCCAAGAACATTCGACGATTGGAGTCGTCATTACGACGGACGGCACGATCGGGGAAATTCCGCGCCAAGACTATGTCGAAGCGGAAGAACGGGTCATTAGCGAGCTCAAAGAAGTCGGCAAGCCGTTCATTATGATCGTCAACACCGTTCGGCCGCACCATCCGGAAACCGAGGCGCTTCGCCGCGAGCTCGCCGAAAAGTACGACATTCCGGTGCTCGCCATGAGCGTGGAAAGCATGCGCGAAGCCGACGTGTATAACGTGCTTCGTGAAGCATTATATGAATTCCCGGTGCTTGAAGTGAACGTCAACTTGCCGAGCTGGGTGATGGTGCTGCGCGAAGATCATTGGCTGCGCGAAAGCTATCAAGAAGCGGTGCGCGACACCGTCAAAGACATCAAACGGCTGCGCGACGTCGACCGGGTTGTGCAGCAGTTTGCCGAGTACGATTTCATCGAAAAAGCGGCGCTTGCCGGCATCGAAATGGGGCAAGGGATCGCCGAAATTGACTTGTATGCACCGGATGAGCTGTACGATCAAATTTTAAAAGAAATCGTCGGCGTCGAGATTCGCGGCAAAGACCATCTGCTTCAGCTCATGCAAGACTTCGCCCATGCGAAAGCGGAATATGACCAAATCGCCGACGCGCTGAAAATGGTCAAACAAACCGGCTACGGCATCGCTGCGCCCGCTTTGTCTGACATGAGTCTTGACGAACCGGAAATCATCCGCCAAGGGTCGCGCTTTGGCGTCCGTTTGAAAGCTGTGGCGCCGTCGATTCATATGATCAAAGTTGACGTCGAATCGGAGTTTGCACCGATCATTGGCACGGAAAAGCAAAGCGAAGAGCTCGTCCGCTATTTAATGCAAGACTTCGAAGACGATCCGCTGTCGATTTGGAACTCTGACATTTTCGGCCGCTCGCTCAGCTCCATCGTCCGTGAAGGCATCCAAGCGAAACTTGCGCTCATGCCGGAAAACGCCCGCTACAAGCTGAAAGAAACGCTTGAGCGCATCATCAACGAAGGCTCCGGCGGCCTCATCGCGATTATTTTATAGAAAAGCGGAGGCCGCGCGCAAGCTCCCGAGGCAAAATGTTCTCCGCCCGCAGAAGTGCTTGCACTTCGAGGGCGGAGGTTATTTTGCGGAAGGGAGCTAGCGGCCGCAGCTAGACAATAAGAAAAGCGGAGGCGCCGAGATTAGCTCTCGAAGCCAAATGTTCTTCACCCGCAGGGGGTGCTTGCACCCCGAGGGGGAAGGTTATTTGGCAGAAGAGAGCTAGGCGCCGCAGCTAGACAGAAAGAAAAGCGGAGGCCGCGCGCAAGCTCCCGACAAGGGAGCTTTTTTTGATGCCATTTTTTCAGTTGCTAAGCGGCAAAGGGAAAAAATCGCCAAAACCCTTGAGAAATCAGGATTGGCACTTGATTATAGGCATGGCGTTATGGTAATCTTTTATCTGAAATCGTTGTTTTGGTGAAATATGCCTAAAATTGGCCGTTTTTGCGAAAAAAGATGTTGAATTTCCGCGGTCAATTGGTTAAGATTAGGCATGTCACCGCCTGTTGGCGGGAAGAAGGCGGCTTTCCTCGCCCTTGGCTTCGTTTGCGCCCGGCGAAAACAGGAGGAGCCCAAACTGTTGGGAAGGGGCTTCAGCCGGCGGCATAGGCGCATCTCCTGCGGACTGTCGCGAGGCAAACATAGAATGATTGGCTGCGCCGGCGCGGCGCGCGGGCCTTCTTGCCGCTGGAATTGGATGTCTATGTATAGAAAAGCAGAAAAGTGTGCACAAATGGTAGTAAACAAGACCAGCCCCTTGGGAGGAGGTGAATGGCATGAACAAAACGGAATTGATCAACGCGGTCGCTGAAACAAGCGGTCTTTCCAAAAAAGATGCGACAAAAGCCGTTGATGCGGTGTTTGATTCGATTACAGAAGCGCTGCGAAAAGGCGATAAAGTGCAATTAATCGGTTTTGGAAACTTTGAAGTGCGCGAGCGCGCCGCCCGGAAAGGACGCAACCCGCAAACGGGCGAAGAAATGGAAATTCCGGCAAGCAAAGTTCCTGCATTCAAACCGGGCAAAGCATTGAAAGATGCCGTCAAGTAAGCCTACATAGCAGGAGCGCAGGAGGGAAGGGCAGGTGATCCACCGGCCCTTCTTTTTTGTTTTTTTTGGCTCCCTATGCTAGAATCGGATTACATGCAGCTTTTATGATGCAGGAGGATGTTGTTTGTATGCCAGAGATCAATTTTGCGCAAATTGAATATGCGGTCCGCCTCATTCTTGAGGCGATCGGGGAAGATCCAAACCGCGAAGGGCTCGTCGATACGCCGAAGAGGGTGGCGAAAATGTACGCCGAGGTGTTCGCTGGGCTGCAGGAAGACCCAAAGCAGCACTTTCAAACCGTATTCAGCGAGGAACATGAGGAGCTTGTGCTCGTCAAAGATATTCCGTTTTATTCGATGTGCGAACACCACTTAGTGCCGTTTTTTGGCGCTGCCCACGTCGCCTATATTCCGCGGGAAGGGAAAGTGACCGGGCTGAGCAAGCTCGCTCGAGCCGTTGAGGCGGTGGCGCGCCGCCCGCAGCTGCAAGAGCGCATCACGGCAACGATCGCTGATTCGATCGTCGAGGCGCTTGAGCCGCATGGGGTGATGGTCGTCGTTGAGGCGGAGCATATGTGCATGACGATGCGCGGGGTGAAAAAACCGGGGTCCAAAACAGTGACGACAGCGGTGCGCGGCGTGTTTGAAACAGATGCCAACGCCCGCGCTGAAGTGCTTTCGTTAATCAAAGCGTAAGGAGGGAAGAGGATGTACACAAACAGCGATTTTGTCGTCATTAAAGCGCTCGAAGACGGGGTGAACGTCATCGGGCTGACGCGCGGCGCGGACACAAGATTTCACCATTCGGAAAAGCTTGACAAAGGCGAAGTGTTGATTGCTCAGTTCACGGAACATACGTCGGCGATCAAAGTGAGAGGAAAAGCGTATATTCAAACGCGCCACGGTGTGGTTGAATCGGAAGGGAAAAAGTAAACCAGCAAATTTCTAGCAAACTAGAGCGTTTTCGACAAAATTATGTTATAATTGAGTCCGTCATGGCGGTGCGGATATTTTTTGGGGGACAAGGGTGAGAAGAGTGAATGACATCATGGTGAAATTGTCGTCATTGAAGGAACAAATCGAACGGCTGCTTGACCATCCGTATTTGCGCGCGCATGTGCCGGCGCCGGCTGTTGATGAAGACCGGCTGCTGCTTTCGCTGTCGATGATGACTGATGCTCCGGCGGCGCCAAATGAGCCGGACCGGTGCATCATCGCCATGATGCTCATGCAAATCGCCCTTGACACCCATGATCAGGTGACAGACCGCGGCGGCGATTTGCGGACGCGGCAGCTTGTCGTTTTGGCCGGCGACTTGTACAGCGGGCTTTATTACGACTTGCTGGCGCGCTCGGGCGATGTTGCGCTCATCCGTTTGTTCGCCGAAGCGGTCCGCGAGATTAATGAGCAAAAAGTGCGGCTGTATGAAAAAAAGGTGGAGCGGATCGAGACGCTGTTCGCCGCGGTCGGCACGATCGAGTCGGCGTTGCTTGCGAAGCTTGCCGAGCGCATCGGGGCGCCGCAATGGGGGCGATTTTCCGGCCATTACTTGCTGTTGCGGCGCTTGCTGCTCGAGCAGGAAGCGTTCGTCCGCACGGGGTCATCCATGCTGTTTGAGCAAATGGCGCATATCGCCTTTCCATGGGCCAAAGGGCTGACGAAAGAACAAAGGCGGCATTTGCTTCGCCTTTGCGAGCGTTATATTGACCATTGCAAGGAAGCGCTGCTGGCGGCGAATTTGCCGATGAACGACCTGCTGCGGTTTCGCATGGCGGAACTTGCCGGCGGATTTCAAGCCATCGTCAAAAAGTCGGTGGAAGAAGGGTAGAACGATGCATCAATCGAAAGAAGAGCGAGTCCATCGCGTATTTGAAAAAATTTCTGCACATTATGACCGGATGAATTCTGTCATCAGCTTCCGCCGCCATTTGAAATGGCGCGAAGACGTCATGCGGAGGATGAATGTGCAAAAAGGGAAAAGGGCGCTCGACGTTTGCTGCGGAACGGCCGACTGGGCGATCGCGCTGGCTGAGGCGGTCGGGCCGGAGGGGGAAGTGTACGGCCTTGACTTCAGCGAAAACATGCTGAAAGTCGGCGAACAAAAGGTGAAGGCGCGCGGCCTCGGCAACGTCAAGCTCATTCACGGCAACGCCATGCAGCTGCCGTTTCCCGACAATTCGTTCGATTATGTGACGATCGGCTTTGGCTTGCGCAACGTTCCTGATTATATGACAGTGCTTAAGGAAATGCACCGCGTCACCAAGCCGGGCGGCATGACCGTCTGTCTGGAAACGTCGCAGCCGACGTTGTTTGGTTTCCGCCAGCTTTACTATTTTTATTTTCGGTTTATTATGCCGCTGTTTGGCAAGCTGTTGGCGAAAAGCTATGAGGAATACTCGTGGCTGCAGGAATCGGCGCGCGAATTTCCAGGGCGGGACGAGCTGGCCGAGATGTTCCGCGAAGCCGGTTTCGTCGATGTCGAGGTCAAACCGTACACGTTCGGCGTAGCGGCCATGCATTTAGGCTATAAACGATGAGTCAAGGTGAACACCATGAAGTTAAAGGCGATGTATTCGTTTTTAAGCGATGATTTGGCGGCGGTCGAAGAGGAGCTGGAGCGGACGGTCCGATCCGAATACGGGCCGCTCGGGGAAGCGGCGCTCCATTTATTGCAAGCGGGCGGAAAGCGGATCCGTCCCGTTTTTGTCTTGCTGTCCGCCCGCTTTGGTCATTATGATTTCGAACGGATTAAACATGTAGCCGTAGCGCTCGAACTCATCCATATGGCATCGCTCGTTCACGACGATGTCATCGATGACGCCGACGTGCGGCGCGGCCGGCCGACGATCAAGGCGAGATGGAGCAACCGCTTTGCCATGTATACAGGCGATTACCTCTTCGCCCGTTCGCTTGAGCGGATGGCGGAGCTTGACAGCCCCCGTGCTCATCAAGTGCTGGCGAAAACGATCGTTGAAGTGTGCCACGGGGAAATCGAGCAAATCAAGGATAAATACCGATTTGATCAGCCGCTTCGCACGTACTTGCGGCGCATCCGCCGAAAAACGGCGCTATTGATCGCCGCCAGCTGCCAGCTTGGCGCCCTTGCCGCCGGCGCGCCGGAGGCGGTGGCCAACCAGCTGTATTGGTTCGGCCATTGCGTCGGCATGTCGTTTCAAATTACCGATGACATTCTCGATTTCACCGGCACGGAAGAGCAGCTCGGCAAGCCGGCTGGAAGCGACTTGCAGCAAGGAAACGTCACCCTCCCCGTGCTGTATGCCCTTTGTGATGAACAGGTGCGGGCAAAAATTACGGCCGTCAACGCGGACACGGATGCCGAGGAGATGGCGGCGGTGCTAGCGGCCATTAAACAGACGGACGCCATCGAACGATCGTATGCGCTAAGCAATCGCTATTTGGAAAAGGCGCTCCGCCTGCTTGGCGAGCTGCCGGCCAACGAAGCGCGCACGCTGCTTCATGATCTCGCCCTCTACATTGGGAAAAGGGATTATTAGCGCTTTCAAGGACGCTGTTGCCAACGGCGGAAAACAATGATACTATGATGGGTGGGAATCCGTTTCCCAGTACATACGACAGTAGAGGTGGAGAGCGAATGGCAGAACGGACATTCATCATGGTGAAACCGGACGGGGTTCAGCGCAATTTGATCGGCGAGATTGTCGCCCGTTTTGAAAAAAAAGGCTTCCAGCTTGTCGGCGCGAAGCTGATGCAAGTGTCGCGCGAGCTCGCCGAGCAACATTACGCTGAACATAAAGAGCGCCCATTTTTCGGCGAGCTTGTCGACTTTATCACCTCGGGGCCAGTGTTTGCAATGGTGTGGGAGGGCGAGAACGTGATCGCCGCCGCCCGGCAAATGATGGGGAAAACGAATCCGCAGGAGGCTGCCCCTGGCACGATCCGCGGCGATTTCGGCTTGACGGTCGGCAAAAACGTCATCCACGGCTCCGACTCGCTGCAAAGCGCTGAACGCGAAATCAGTTTGTTCTTTAAAGAAGAAGAGCTCGTCAGCTATTCGAAACAGATCAATGCATGGCTGTACTGATGCGAAGACCGGCCGCCATTCGGCCGGTTTTTGCCGTTTTTGTACATTGACAGGAGAGAGGAACAGGCGACGATGGACGATTATGCGCAGTTCATTGCCAAAGTGAAGCGAAAAACAGGCATTGACTTATCGCTATATAAGGAAGCCCAGATGAGGCGGCGTTTGGCGTCGTTGTACATGAAAAAAGGGCTAAAGAGCTTTGCCGAGCTGTTTGCAGCGATGGAGAAAGAGCCGGCGCTATGGCATGAATGCTTGGATCGGATGACGATCAACGTCTCAGAGTTTTACCGGAACGCCAAGCGTTGGGAGGTGCTTGAGCACACCATTTTGCCGCGGCTATTGGCGGAAAACCCGCGCCCGAACGTGTGGAGCGCTGCCTGCTCAACCGGCGAGGAGCCGTATACGCTCGCGATGGTGCTCGCAAAACGATTGCCGCTTCACCGCGTGTCGGTGTTGGCGACCGACATTGACGATAATGCGCTCGCCCGCGCGCGCCTCGGTTTGTACAGCGAACGGTCGCTTGTAGAGCTGCCCGAGGAAATGAGAAAAAAGTTTTTTACGAAAGAAGGCGAGTATTATAAAATAGACGAAAAGATTAAACAAACGGTCAAGTTTCAAAAACACAACTTGCTCGCGGATCCGTTTCCGCGCAACATGGATTTGATCGTCTGCCGCAACGTGCTCATTTATTTTACGGAAGAGGCGAAGCGGATGCTGTATCGCAAATTTCACGACGCGCTCCGGACGGGAGGCGTGCTGTTTGTCGGCAGCACCGAGCAGATTTTCAATCCCGGCCTGTACGGTTTTGAAGTCGAAGAGACGTTTTTTTACCGAAAAAAATAGCTCGCGCCGGCTTCTTTTTTTCCTGAAACTATTTTCATTTTTCGAATTTATGATATATTTTTACTTAAACGCGTTAAAGACCTGAAGGGAGAGACAAACATGCGGTATTTGACGGCAGGGGAATCGCATGGGCCGCAATTGACGGCCATTTTGGAAGGAGTGCCGGCCGGGCTTGAGCTGCGCGCCGAGCACATCAATAAAGAGCTGGCGCGCCGGCAAAAAGGATACGGACGCGGCCGCCGCATGCAGATTGAAAAAGATGAAGTGAAAATCACAGGCGGCGTTCGGCACGGGAAAACGCTCGGCTCGCCGATTGCGCTCGTTGTCGAGAATCGCGATTTTAAACATTGGCAAACGATTATGGCGGTTGAGCCGATTGATGACGAAGCGGAAGTGAAGCGGAAAGTGACGCGTCCGCGCCCAGGGCATGCCGATTTAAACGGCGCCCTGAAATACGGACATCGCGATATGCGCAACGTGCTGGAGCGCTCGTCGGCGCGTGAAACGACGGTGCGCGTGGCGGCTGGAGCGGTGGCAAAACGCATTTTGGAGGAGGTCGGCATCCGCGTCGCCGGGCATGTCATCGAAATCGGCGGCGTGCGCGCAAAGAAGCTCGATTATCGTTCGCTTGAAGAATTGCAGGCAGTGACGGAAGAATCACCGGTGCGCTGCTTTGACCCGGAGGCGGGGCAAAAAATGATGGAAGCGATCGATTGGGCGAAGAAAAACGGTGATTCGATCGGCGGCATCGTTGAAGTGATCGTTGAAGGTGTTCCGGCCGGAGTGGGCAGCTACGTCCATTACGACCGAAAGCTTGATGCGAAAATCGCGGCCGCGATCGTCAGCATCAACGCGTTTAAAGGCGTTGAATTCGGGATCGGCTTTGAGGCGGCGCGCCGCCCGGGAAGCGAAGTGCACGATGAAATCATTTGGAGCCCAGAACAAGGCTTTTCGCGCCGGACGAACCGGGCGGGCGGCTTTGAAGGCGGGGTGACGACCGGGATGCCGATCGTCGTGCGCGGAGTGATGAAGCCGATCCCGACGCTGTACAAGCCGCTTCAAAGCGTGGATATCGAGACGAAAGAGCCGTTTGCGGCAAGCATTGAGCGATCGGACAGCTGCGCCGTGCCGGCGGCGAGCGTTGTCGCTGAGGCCGTTGTCGCCTGGGAAGTGGCGGCGGCGATCGTTGAGCAGTTTGGGCAGGATCGGATGGACTTGATTAAGGAAAATGTGGAACGCGCCCGCCGCTATGCAAAGGAGTTTTGACGATGATCGAACGGACGATTGAAACGGCGACGAAGCGCTATCCGCTTCTTTTGGGCGATGGGGCGGCCCGCGTGCTGCCAAGCTTGCTTCGGTCGCTCTCCTGTCCGCCAGGGACAAAACTTTTCATCGTTACCGACGATACTGTGGCGCCTCTTTATTTGGATGAGGTGCGGGCGTTGCTTGCCGCCGCTGAGTATGACGTGTACGCCTACGTCATTCCAAGCGGGGAGGCGGCCAAGTCATTTGATCATTATTACGCTTGCCAGACAGCGGCATTGCAGTGCGGCCTCGACCGCCGCTCGGTTATCATTGCGCTTGGCGGCGGCGTTGTCGGCGATTTGGCTGGGTTTGTCGCCGCCACCTATATGCGCGGCATCCGTTACATTCAAATGCCGACGACACTCTTGGCCCATGACAGCGCCGTCGGCGGCAAAGTCGCCATCAACCATCCGCTCGGCAAAAATATGATCGGCGCCTTCCACCAGCCGGAAGCAGTTGTGTATGACACCTCCTTTTTGCGCACGCTGCCCGAGCGCGAGCTTCGGTCCGGGTTTGCCGAAGTGATCAAACATGCGCTGATCCGCGACCGCCGCTTTTACGACTGGCTGCGCGCGGAAATCAAGACGCTCGCCGACTTGCGCGGCGAGAAACTCGCCTATTGCATTGAAAAGGGCATTGACATTAAGGCGTCCGTCGTGCGTGAGGATGAAAAAGAAACCGGGGTGCGCGCCCATTTGAATTTCGGCCATACGCTCGGCCATGCGCTGGAAAGCGAGTTAGGCTACGGCGCGCTCACTCACGGGGAGGCGGTTGCGGTTGGCATGCTGTTTGCCGTCTTTGTCAGCGAACGGTTTTACGGCCGGTCGTTCGCTGAGCATCGATTGGCCGACTGGTTCGCCGGATACGGCTTCCCGGTGTCGCTGCCGACAACGGTTCAGACGCGCCGCCTGCTTGAGAAGATGAAAGGCGACAAAAAAGCGTACGCCGGAACAGTGCGGATGGTGCTTCTCTGTGAGATCGGCGACGTGGAAGTGGTGGAACTCGAAGACGACAACCTGCTCACGTGGCTGGACGAGTTTGCCAGACAGGGGGGGAAAGGATGATTCGCGGCATTCGCGGAGCGATTACAGTGGATCGAAATGACGCCGAGGAAATCGTGGCGGCAACTGAAACGTTGCTTCGTGAAATGATCCGCGCAAACGATGTCGCCGCTGCCGATGTGTCGTTTGTGCTCATTTCCGTCACCGACGACATCACCGCCGCGTTTCCGGCGCAGGCGCTGCGCCGTTTGGACGGCTGGACATATGTGCCGGTCATGTGCACGAGGGAAATTCCGGTGCCCGGTTCATTGCCGCGCTGCATTCGCGTCATGATGACGGTGGCGACTGAGAAACAGCAAGAAGAGATCTGCCACGTGTATTTAAAAGGGGCGGTCGTGTTGCGCCCGGATTTGTCGTTGACAAAAAAAACAGAAATGTAATATAGTTAAAATAACCTCTTTGCCCCCTGAGACATCGGGGGGCGTTAGAAGTGGAGCGAGAGTGGAGAGCGAGCGTAGGGTAGATGAGAATGAGCGAGTTTAGCTGAGGTGAGCGTTTTTTCATTCGCCGACATCTGCCCAAAGACGGTCGTCTTTGGGCGTTTTATTTTCCCTCTCTTTTTTCGCCTCATAAACCCTCATTCTCCGCCCGCTGATCATGAAGGGAGGAGAAGTGATGTCTGCTGATGGGCTGGCCGCTTTTTTGACGGAAGCGAACGAATTTCGAACCATCCCGATTGTGCGCAAATTTGTAGCCGATGTCATTGAGCCGCTCGGCGTGTTTGCCAATTTGCGCGAGGAAGCCGTGTTTTTGCTTGAAAGCAAGGATGACGAATCGCCGTGGGCGCGCTATTCGTTCATCGGTGTGGCGCCGTTTTTGACGCTGGAGAGCGAAACCGGCGAAACGTTTTCGGTGAAGGACGAAAACGGGAACGAACAAATCACCGCACCGACGCTGAAAGAAGCGTTTCAATGGGTCGAGCGGACGCTTG
The DNA here is from genome assembly GCF_022341265.1 of Geobacillus sp. YHL. Classification (NCBI taxonomy): domain Bacteria; kingdom Bacillati; phylum Bacillota; class Bacilli; order Caryophanales; family Anoxybacillaceae; genus Geobacillus; species Geobacillus sp. YHL. The sequence goes on along the minus strand of NZ_JAEIGB010000007.1, from coordinate 53,129 downwards.
CCGTCAAGCCGCTTGCCGAGACGGTGCCGTTTACAGGCGGTGCAGTTGGGTTTTTAGGCTACGATTTCATTTCCGCCATCGAAAAAGTGCCGCGCCACAAAAACCGCGATGTGCCTATGAAGACGGCCTATTTCGTGTTTTGTGAATCGCTGTTTGCGTTTGACCAAAAAAAGCGTGAGTTGCTCGTCATTCACTATATTCGGTTGAGCGGCAACGAAACGGAGGAAGAGAAAATCGAAGCGTACCGCGCGGCCGAACGGCGCATGGCCGATCTCGCGGCGAAAGCGGCCCGCCCTCAAGCCGAGCAGCCGCTCTTGCCGGCGGAAAGCGAATCGGGGCGGACCGCCTCGTTTGCCAAAGCGGTGTCCAACTATGACAAAAAACAGTTTTTGCGCGATGTGGAGGCCGTGAAACGGTACATCGCGGCCGGCGATGTGTTTCAAGCGGTTCTGTCGCAGCGCTTCTGCGTGCCGGTTCAAGCCGGAGGCTTTGCCATTTATCGTCTGCTCCGATACATCAACCCGTCGCCGTACATGTTTTATTTCCAGCTTGACGGTGTGGAAATTGTCGGCAGTTCGCCGGAAAAACTGATTCAAGTGCACCGTCGGCGCGTTGAAATCGATCCGATTGCCGGCACACGGCGGCGCGGCCGATCGCCGGAGGAAGACGAGAGGCTGGCTGATGAGCTGTACCACGACCCGAAAGAACGGGCTGAGCATTATATGCTTGTCGATTTGGCGCGCAACGACATCGGCCGGGTCGCCAAGTACGGAACGGTCGAGGTGCCGGTGTTGCTTCAGATCGGCAAGTTTTCACACGTGATGCACTTAATTTCCAAAGTCGTCGGTGAACTGGACGACAACGTCCACCCGATCGATGCACTCCTTGCCGCCTTTCCGGCTGGAACGGTGAGCGGGGCGCCGAAAGTGCGGGCGATGCAAATTTTGCAGGAACTCGAGCCGACAGCAAGGGGGCTGTATGCCGGAGCGATTGCCTATATCGGGTTTGATGGCAACATCGATTCGTGCATCGCCATCCGGACAGCGGTCGTGAAAGACGGCTATGCCTATGTGCAAGCCGGCGCCGGCATTGTCGCCGACTCCGTTCCGGAACTGGAGTGGAAAGAGACGCGCAATAAGGCGAGCGCCTTGATGAATGCGATTGAACAAGCGGAACGACTATTTGCTAAAGGGGAGAGGGCCGTATGTTGAAGCAGCTGCTTTCGAAATGTGCGGAAGGGAAAGCGTTGACGGAAGACGAAGCGTATGCGGCGATGAATATCATCATGTCCGGCGAGGCGACGGACAGTCAAATCGCAAGTCTGTTGTCCATGCTCCGCCTGCGCGGAGAGACAGTCGATGAGCTCGTCGGATTTGTGCGGGCGATGCGCGACCGGATGACTGCCATTGAGGCTAGTGATGATGTCATCGATACGTGCGGCACGGGCGGCGATGGGGCGGCGACATTCAACGTTTCCACCGCCGCGGCGATCGTCATTTCATCGCTTGGCGTCAAAGTCGCCAAGCACGGCAACCGCGCTGTTTCGTCAAAAAGCGGCAGCGCTGATGTGCTCGAGCGGCTCGGCATCGACATTCAAACGTCGCCGTCGGCCGCCAAACAGGCGTTGGAAACGAAAGGGCTGGCGTTTTTGTTCGCCCCGCTCTATCACGCGGCGATGAAACACGCCGCCGGGCCGCGGAAGGAAATCGGTTTCCGCACCGTTTTCAACTTGATCGGCCCGCTCGCCAATCCGGCGCGCTGCAAGCGGCAAGTCGTCGGCGTCTATTCGACCTGCTACGCTGAGAAATTGGCGGAGGCGATGCGCCGCCTCGGCTCGGAACATGTGTTGTTTGTCACCGGGCGCGATGGGCTTGATGAATGCAGCATCGCTGCAGAAACGGATGTCGTGGAGTTGAAAGACGGTGCGATCCGCCGCTTTGTCATCGCACCAGAAGACGCCGGCTTGCCGCGCGGCGAGCTTGCCGATGTGCAAGTGCGCGATCCGGAAGAGAGCGCCGCGCTTCTTGAGGCGGTGATGGCGGGAACAGCGCCGGAGAGCGCCATCAATATCGTTGCGCTGAACGCCGGCGCCGCCCTGTATGCCGCCGGCAAAGCTGAAACGATTGCCGAAGGAGTGGCGATGGCGAAAGAGGCCATTTTGTCCAAAACCGCATACGAACAACTGCAACGCCTGCGGGCGAAGGAAGTGATTCATGATGCTTGAGCAAATTTTAGCAGCCAAACGGGAAGAAGTGGAAACGTTGACGCTGCCGGCGCCATTGCCAGAGCGAAAGCGCCGGCCATTTGCGGCGGCGCTCCGTCGGCCGCGGCGGATGCTTGGCTTGATCGCTGAAGTGAAAAAAGCATCGCCGTCAAAAGGCATCATTCGCCCGGATTTTGACCCGGTGGCCATCGCGAAAGCATATGAGCGCGCCGGTGCCGACGCGATCAGCGTGCTGACGGATGAACGGTATTTCCAAGGGCATCGCCGCTATTTGCGAGCGGTGAAAGAAGCGGTTAACGTTCCCGTGCTGCGCAAAGATTTCATCATCGATCGGCGGCAAGTCGAGGAAAGCGTCCGACTCGGGGCGGATGCGATTTTATTGATCGGCGAGGCGCTCCCGCCGGAAACGCTCGAGGAGCTCTATCATGAAGCGTACAGCTTGGGGCTCGAATGTCTGGTCGAGGTGCATGCGAAAGAGACGCTCGAGCGGATTTTCGATCGGTTTACGCCGGAGATCGTCGGCATCAACAACCGCGACTTGCATACCTTTGTGACAACACTTGAGGCGACCAAAACGCTCGCTCCGCTCATCCCGCCATCGTGCGTCATCGTCAGCGAAAGCGGGATCGGTTCCTTCAATGATGTGAAGACGGTCAAATCGTACGGAGCGCAGGCCATGCTCGTCGGCGAGTCGCTCATGCGCCAAGATGATGTGGAGCGAGCGGTCTACCGGCTGTTTGGGGAGGAAGATGGGGATGATTCGAATTAAATATTGCGGCAACCGTTCGGCTGAAGACGTGCAGGCCGCTATCGCGAGCGGGGCTGATTACCTCGGCTTTATTTTCGCCGAAAGCAGGCGGAACGTCTCTCCGAGTGAAGTGCAGCAATGGCTTGAGCCCCATAAGCTTGGCGCAAAGCAACTTGTCGGCGTCTTTGTCAACGCCCCCGTTAGGCGGATCGCCGCTGTCGCCGCCGAGCTGCCGCTTCATGTCATCCAATGCCACGGCCGTGAAACGCCGGCGGAGCTGGCGGCGGTGAAAGAGGCGGTGCCGCTTTCCGTCTGGAAGGCGATCCACCATGGCGACGGTGCGCTTGCGGCGATGAGGCAGTACGCTGGCATTGCCGATGGCTACGTCGTTGACAGCCGCGCCGCCGGCGCCTGGGGGGGACGGGCGTCGCTTTTGATTGGGAGGCGGTGCCGCACTATTTGGAAGAGGCGGCCCGCCAAGGCGTGCCGTGCTTCATCGCCGGCGGCATCACTCCGGACAATATCGAGCGGCTGCTTGTCTACCGCCCGGATGGCATCGATATCAGCAGCGGCATTGAAACGGACGGACGCAAAGATCCAACGAAGATGAAACAAATCGAAGAAAAAATAAAACATCACGGGTGTTGATGATCCGTTATGTACGAAAAAACACAGAATGATATGGCTGAACACAAGCTTTTCTGCCTCTTCCCTCGAACAAGAACGCCGGCGGGCGAATGACATTTGCCCGCAAAGCGTTCATTGTTCGAGGAGGGCATGCGGCAGCATGCCCGGTCGGCAAGCGAGCCGCTTGCCGACTACGGCAGAAAAGCTCGGACTAGAGCCTTCTCAACAGACTTTTTATTGGTTCATCAACACGCCTGATAAAAAAATAACAAAGCGAAGGGCCAAAAGACGGCGCTGACGCTCGGACGGTTAACAAACACAGGCACTTTGAAGAAATGCGGCTCTTCGTCTTTCAACTTTTATGAAGGAGAAGGTGGGGTTAGATGATGGAACGCGTTCCGAATGAATACGGCCGGTTTGGCGATTTCGGCGGCAAGTTTGTCCCTGAGACGCTCATGCTTCCGCTTGAGGAAATCGAAGCGGAGCTTGACAAAGCGCTTGCCGATGAATCGTTCAAACAAGAATACATCCGCATTTTGCAGCATTACTCCGGTCGCCCGACCCCGCTCACGTTCGCGCCGAATTTGACACGGCAAGTCGGCGGCGCGAAAATTTATTTAAAGCGCGAAGATTTAAACCATACGGGCGCCCATAAAATCAACAACGCGATCGGCCAGGCGCTTTTGGCAAAACGGATGGGCAAGAAAAAGCTGATCGCTGAAACCGGAGCCGGCCAGCACGGCGTCGCCGCGGCGACGGTGGCCGCCCATTTCGGCATGGATTGCATCGTTTTTATGGGCGAAGAAGACATCAAGCGGCAGGAGCTGAACGTGTTTCGCATGAAGCTGTTAGGCGCCGAAGTCGTGCCGGTGTCAAGCGGCAACCGAACGTTGAAAGATGCGACGAACGAAGCAATTCGCTATTGGGTCGCCCACTGCGACGACCATTTTTACATGATCGGCTCGGTCGTCGGTCCGCATCCGTACCCGAAAATGGTGCGCGAGTTTCAGCGCGTGATTGGCGATGAAGCGAAAGAACAGTTTCTCGCCCGTGAAGGGAAGCTGCCGGATGTCATCGTTGCCTGCGTCGGCGGCGGCAGCAACGCCATCGGCATGTTTTACCCGTTTTTGCAAGATGACGTCCGCCTCGTCGGCGTCGAGGCGGCCGGCAAAGGGATCGACACTCCGCACCATGCGGCGACCATCACAAAAGGGACGAAAGGGGTCATACACGGGGCGATGACCTACCTGTTGCAAGACGAGTACGGACAAATTCTCGAACCGTATTCGATCTCAGCCGGCCTTGATTACCCCGGCGTCGGCCCGGAACATGCGTATTTGGCGAGCATTGGCCGCGTCCGCTACGAAAGCGCGACCGATGACGAGGCCGTCGCTGCGTTTCAATTGTTGGCGCAAACGGAAGGCATCATTCCGGCCATCGAGTCGGCCCATGCGGTGGCGAAAGCCGTCGAGCTCGCCCGCGAGATGCCGCCGGATGAAACGGTGCTCATTTGCCTGTCCGGCCGCGGAGATAAAGATGTGCAAACGATGATGCGCCATCTTGGTGCGAGGGAAGGTGAAGACATTGCCACTGTCCGTTAATCCGCCGCTATTTATCCCGTTTATCGTTGCCGGTGATCCGGCTCCCGATGTGACGATCGATCTCGCCTTGGCGCTTGAGGAGGCCGGCGCTGACATATTAGAGCTTGGCGTGCCGTACTCCGACCCGCTCGCTGACGGACCGACGATTCAACGCGCCGCCGCAAGGGCGCTTGACGGGGGCATGACGCTGCCGAAAGCCATTCAGCTTATTGGCGAGATGCGAAAAAAAGGGGTAAACATTCCGATTATTCTCTTTACGTATTACAATCCTGTGTTACAATTAGGAGAAGAATCCTTTTTTGCTTTAGCGCGGGAAAATGGCGCCGACGGCGTGCTCATTCCCGATTTGCCGTTTGAGGAAAGCGGTCCGCTCCGCGAACTTGGCGAACGGTTTGGTCTCCCGCTCATTTCGCTTGTTGCGCCGACGTCGAAGCAGCGGATCGAGCGGATCGCTTCGGCGGCGCAAGGGTTTTTGTATTGCGTCTCCTCGCTAGGCGTTACAGGCGTGCGTGAGACGCTGCCGGAGACGCTCGGCGATTTCCTCCGCGAAGTGAAGCGGCATAGCCGCGTCCCGGTCGCCGTCGGCTTTGGCATTTCGGCGCCGGAGCAAGTCGCGATGTTGAAAGAGGTGTGCGACGGCGTTGTCGTCGGCAGCGCGCTCGTGCAAAAAGTCGAGCAGCTGGCTCCGAGGTTGCAGGCGCCGGACGAAAGGGAAGCGGCCGTCGCCGAGTTTGCTGCCTACGCCCGTTCGCTTGCCGCGCCGCTTCGAGAAGCCTATTCTTCGCGCTAAAAGTTCCGAATTGAAGGAGTTGGCGACAATCATGCAAGTAAAGGAATCGCTCCGGGGTCTTTCTCCGTACCAGCCGGGAAAATCGATCGAAGAAGTCAAACGGCAATATGGCTTGCCTGAGATTATTAAACTTGCTTCTAACGAGAATCCGTACGGTTCGTCGCCATCGGCAAAAGCGGCCATCGCCGCTGAGCTTGACCGCCTCGCCGTCTATCCGGACGGCTGCGCCCGCACGTTGCGCGAAAAGGTGGCGAAGCATCTTGGCGTCAAGGAAACACAGCTTCTGTTTGGCAACGGTTCGGATGAGGTGGTGCAAATTCTTTGCCGCGCCTTTTTAGAGCCGGGGGCGAATACAGTGATGGCGGCGCCGACATTCCCGCAATACCGGCACAATGCCATCATCGAGCGGGCCGAGGTGCGCGAAGTGCCGCTTGTTGATGGGCGTCATGATTTGGAGGCGATGCTTGCGGCGATCGATGAAAACACGCGCATCGTCTGGATTTGCAATCCGAACAACCCGACGGGCACGTATGTGAATGACACCGAGCTGCGCGCCTTTTTGGATCGCGTGCCGCCGCACGTGCTCGTCGTCGTGGACGAAGCGTACTACGAATATGCGACGGCGCCCGACTACCCGCAAACGGTGCCGCTTTTAAACGAGTACGAGCAGCTTGTCGTCATGCGCACGTTCTCGAAAGCATACGGGCTCGCTGCGCTCCGCGTCGGCTACGGCGTGGCGAGTGAGACGCTCATCCGCGCCGTCGAGCCGGCGCGCGAGCCGTTTAACACGTCGACCATCGCCCAAGCGGCCGCGGCGGCCGCACTTGACGATCAAGCGTTCATCCGCGCCTGCGTCGAACGAAATCGCGCCGAGCTTGAGCGGTATTATCGCTTTTGCGAGGAGAACGGCCTGAAGTATTACCCGTCGCAGACAAACTTTTTGTTCATTGATTTCGGGTTGGATGGCGACGAAGTGTTCCGCTATTTGCTGGAGCGCGGCGTCATTGTCCGCTCGGGCCAAGCGCTTGGGCTGCCGACCGGCGTGCGTGTGACTGTTGGCACGAAAGAGCAAAACGACCGGGTGTTGGAACTCGTTTCGCAACTGCTTCGGGAAAAACAGCTCGCCTGACCGTTCAGCGGCGGGATGGATAGAAAAGATCGGCCCGTTGCTTTTCAAAAGCAGCGGGCGCACGTTTACATAAAGTAGGTGGGACGATTGGAAGGAAAAGTGTTCATTGTCGGCCTCGGCTTGATCGGCGGATCGATTGCATTGGCGATTAAAAAAGCGCATCCGGAGGCGATGATCATCGGCTACGACGTCAATGAGCGGCAGCTCGGCTTGGCGCGTTCGCTCAAGGTGATCGACGAAGCCGCCCGTTCGCCCGAAGACGGATACGGACAGGCGGATTTGATCGTTCTGGCCGTTCCGGTCATGCAGACGGAGGCGCTGCTTTCATCGATGCCGCTCGAGCGGTTGAAGCGCGGCGTTATCGTTACCGATGTCGGCAGCACGAAGCAGCGCATCGTCCAAGGCGCCCGCCGCCTGTTGGATCATGGCGTAGCGTTCATCGGCGGCCATCCGATGGCCGGGTCGCATAAAAGCGGTGTGGCGGCCGCAAGGGCTCATCTGTTTGAAAACGCCTTTTACATTTTGACGCCGACGGACGATGTGCCGCCGCAGCAAGTCGAGGCGTTGAAACAGTGGCTTGCGGGAACGAAAGCGCAGTTTGTCATCTTAACGCCCAAAGAGCACGACCGCATCACTGGCGTAATCAGCCATTTTCCGCATTTGATTGCGGCGAGCCTCGTTCATCAGGCGCGCGAATACGAGTGCGAAAACGCCCTCGTCAGCCGGCTGGCGGCCGGCGGCTTCCGCGACATCACCCGCATCGCGTCGAGCAATCCGGAAATGTGGCGCGATATTTTTATCCATAACAAGCATGAACTGCTTGCGCTCTTTGACCGCTGGATCGCCGAAATGGAGCGGCTGCGTTCGTTTGTCGAAGAAGAAAACAGCATCGCTATTTACCATTACTTTTTGGAGGCGAAACAGTTTCGCGACGGGCTGCCGTCGAGAACGAAAGGAGCGATTCCGTCGTTTTACGATTTGTATGTCGACGTGCCGGATTATCCGGGCGTCATCTCCGAAGTGACCGGCTATTTGGCCGAGGAAAACATCAGCATCACGAACATCCGCATCATTGAGACGCGCGAAGAAATTTACGGCGTGCTCCGCCTCAGCTTCCAAAGCGAAGACGATCGGGCGCGGGCGAAAGCGTGCCTCGCCAAACATACGAACTATGCCACCTATGAAGGGTAGCAAGGAAAAACAATGGAGGGATTTTGCATGCAGTTGCCAACCAACGTGTCGTCGCTCCGAGGAATGATCGAAGTCCCTGGCGACAAATCGATTTCCCATCGCGCCGTCATGCTCGGGGCGCTTGCTTCTGGACGGACGGTGATTGACCATTTTTTGCCTGGGGCGGACTGTTTAAGCACGATCGACTGTTTCCGGAAACTCGGCGTTGACATTCGCCAGGACGGGACGACAGTCGTTGTCGAAGGAGCCGGCCCCGGCGGGCTGCGCGAGCCGGCTGCGGTGCTTGATGTCGGCAACTCGGGAACGACGGCGCGCCTATTGCTCGGCATTTTGGCCGGCCAGCCGTTTCACGCCTGCCTTGTCGGCGATGAATCGATCGCCAAGCGACCGATGGGGCGGGTGACGAAGCCGCTTCGCGAAATGGGAGCGCGTATTGACGGGCGTGAGGGCGGCAATTATACGCCGCTTTCCATCCGCGGCGGTGCGCTTCGCCCGCTTCGCTACACTTCGCCGGTGGCGAGCGCGCAAGTGAAATCAGCCGTTTTGCTTGCGGGCTTGTTCACCGACGGCGTAACGTCGGTCACCGAGCCGCACCGCTCGCGCGACCATACCGAGCGGATGGTTCGGTTGTTTGGCGGTGAAGTGAATGTGGATGGCTTGACCGTCTCGGTGGCCGGTCCGCAACGCTTGCGCGGGACGCACATTTACGTTCCCGGCGATATTTCGTCAGCCGCCTTTTTCCTTGTCGCCGGCGCCATTGTGCCGAACAGCGAAATTACGCTGAAAAACGTCGGCTTAAATCCAACGCGGACCGGCATCATCGATGTGCTTACACAAATGGGGGCGGATATTGCGATTGACAACGTCCGCAACGAGGAAACCGAGCCGGTCGGTGATATTACGGTCCGCACGTCGACGCTTCGGGCGGTCGAAATCGGCGGGGATCTGATTCCAAGATTGATCGACGAAATTCCGATCATTGCCTTGCTCGCGACGCAGGCGGAAGGAACGACCGTCATCAAAGACGCGAGCGAACTGAAGGTGAAAGAGACGAATCGGATCCATACGGTCGTCACCGAGTTGAAAAAACTCGGCGCTGACATCGAAGCAACCGACGACGGCATGATGATCCGCGGCAAAACGCCGCTTTATGCCGACGGGATTGTTGTCGACAGCCATGGCGACCACCGCATCGGCATGATGCTCGCCGTTGCTGCCTGCATCGCCAAAGGGACGGTCCGCCTCGAGCGTTCGGAAGCGGTCGCCGTTTCCTATCCGGCGTTTTTTGCCGACCTCCGTTCGCTGCTGTAAAAGGCCTCCCGCCCCAAGCGGGCGGGCGGTCATATTTTGCGTTGTTCGTTCATATATTGTCAGTGAGAGGAAGGGCTCCGTATTTTTTGAAAGCGGATACATTTCCTGTTTCTGGATGAAAAAACGACGCACCTTCCAGACGGCGAGCGGTTTGGTTGCGGAAACGGCCATGATCGATTATCATCATTCATGTTCCCATTGTAACAGTACATAACGATTTGAATGGCAAAGGCGGATGGCCGCCTGCCGCAAGAGAGGGCTGACGAAACGATGACACGCGTCGAACAAATCATTCGCTTAGTGGAAAACGGAAACGTCGACCAAGCGTTGGCGCTCGTGCCGAAAGTGAAAAAATATGGAAGTGATGAAGAAAAATACGCGCTTGCCGACTGCTTGTACGGATGGGGAATGCCGGAAGAGGCGAAGGAGCTGCTTGAGGAGCTGGCTGCCCGCTATCCGGATGACGGCGACATTCGCCTGTTTTTGGCGGAAGTGTATACGGAGCTTGAAGCCGAAGAGGAAGCGCTCGCCATTTTGTCGGAGATCGACGAAGACGATCCGCAGTTTGTCCGCGCGTGCCTTCTTGCCGCCGATTTGTACGAAATGCAAGGGCTGGCGGAAGTGAGCGAGCGGAAGCTGCGTCAAGCGTACGAGAAAGCTCCAGATGAGCCGATCGTGCAGTTTGCGTTGGCTGAGTTGTATTTTTCGCACGGGGAATACTCAAAAAGCGTGCCGCTTTATGAACAGGTGCGGAAGACGAATAAGGAGATGGCCGGCGTCTTGATCACTGAGCGGATCGCTGAGGCGCTCAGCCGTTCCGGGGAATTCGAGGCGGCGCTTCCGTATTATGAGGAGGCGCTCAATGAAAAAATGGACAGTCGGACGCTGTTCGCCTACGGATTCACCGCGTTGCAGGCCGGCTATACACAAACGGCCATCGATAAGCTCAGCGCTTTAAAAGAGCTCGATCCGGACTACACTCCGCTTTACCTTTATTTGGCGAAAGCGTATGAACAAGAAGGACGGCTCGTGCAAAGCTATGAGACGGCGCTTGAGGGCATCGGCGTCGACGAATGGAACAAAGAGCTCCGCCTTTACGCAGGCAAGCTGGCGCTCAAGCTGAACAAGCCGGAGGAGGCAGAGGAACATTTGAAAAAAGCGCTTGAGATCGATGGCGGGTACATCGAGGCGCTCACGGTTTTATCGGCGCTTTGGCTAAACGAACAGCGCTATGAGGATGTCGTCGCGCTTCTTGAGCAGGCGATGGCCGATGGCGAGTACGATCCGCAGTTTGAATGGGACCTTGGGCGCGCCAAACATCGGCTTGAGATGTACGACGATGCATTAAATCATTACGGCGAGGCATATAATTTCTTTAAGCACAATGTCGAGTTCCTCGAAGAGTACGGATATTTTCTCATCGAGGAAGGAAATCGGGCGGCGGCGAAAGAAATATTTCAACAGATCGTCCGTCTCGACCCAACCCATACGGAGGCGGCGGAGATGCTGCTTGAGCTCGAAGAGTAGGGGAGAAGCGGTGGCCCAACCTCTTTCTTGGAAACCGATCGAGGGGGAAGCGCACAATGACGCACGTATCCGTCAATGAGAAAAAAGAGTTTATCCGTTGGTTTTTAAGCCACTATCAGTTGAAGCGGCGCGAGTGTGTCTGGATTTTAAACTATTTGATGAGCCATGACCAGCTCATGCAAAAGGTGCATTTTGTCGAGAATGCCCAATATTGCCCGCGCGGCATCATTATGTCGACTCACTGCGTCGACGATGTGCCGTTCCGTTTTTACAAAGGCAATGTGATGACAACCGATGCAGAGAAATCGTTCCATGACATCCGTTTAAACCGCGACGAAGATATTTACATTCAACTGAATTTCCGCGCTTCTTTTCACTCGCCGCAATATGTCGCTGTGCTTGAGGAAAACCCGTATGCGCCGAAGCAGGCGCAAGTGAGCGAAAACGACCAGCGCCTCGCCGAGCAGTTTTTGGAACGCTCCATTTACGAATTCCGGCGCGGGCGGCTCATGAAGCTGATCGATGAGGCGCTTGACCGCCATGATGAAGAGGCGTTCCGCCGCCTGACCGATGAATTAAACAAATTGTAAAAACCTTGCCGCCGGCAAGGTTTTTCTTTTGCCGAAAAATATGGTATGGTGATGAAGGGAAGAAACTTTGAGGAAAAGGAGAGTACGAATGAAGTGGACAGGCGAGGACGTCGCCCTCTATGAACGAGAGCGCGACTACATCGACACGGCGCTCCTTCCGCTTTTGCCGGTGGCTTTCGGCCAAGGAGCGAAGCGGCTCGCTTCCGGCGGGGAGCTTGTCGGGCTCATCGCGGCCGAGGTCGAGCGGCAGCTGAAGGGCCGGTTGTTTTTGATGCCGTCGTTTGTGTATTTTGCCGATGAGCCGCGGGCGCTGCTTACCGAAAGGCTGGCGGATTGGACCAACCGGCTTAAGCGGGAAGGAATGAAGCATCTGTTTTATGTGACGTGCGACCGTGCGTGGCAAGAGGGCGAAGAAGCTGACCGCGTTTGGTTCGTTCCGGTTGTTCCGCTCGAGAGCATGGGTGAATCGTACAAGCACGAGCTTGTCAGAGAGCAGGCCGCCGAGCTGCTCCGCTTTCTCATCGGTCGATGGGCGCAAGAGTAGACGCGGCAAAGTCCGACGTTTTGCCGCCTGCGATATTGACCTTGTCCAGCAATTGAGCTATCATTAGAATGTCCTAGTTTTCCATATGTGTTATACATACAATCGTCCGGTGCGGACTTGATTTTGCATAGAGGGGGGAAGACGATGAGCGACAACAAACATCGTGTAACGAGACGTCAGTTTTTAAACTACACGCTGACCGGCGTCGGCGGTTTTATGGCGGCAGGAATGCTGATGCCGATGCTCCGTTTTGCTTTCGATCCGATCTTGAAGGATGAAGCAGGGACGGAGATGGTCGCGGTAGCAGACGTCAAAGAGATTACGACCGAACCGAAGCGCTTCGACTTTAAAGTGAAGGTGAAAGACGCTTGGTATGAGTCGGAAGAGCCGAAGTCAGCTTGGGTGTACAAGGATGAAAAAGGGGAGATCATCGCCCTTTCGCCGATCTGCAAACACCTTGGCTGTACGGTCGACTGGAACACGGACAAAGAGCATCCGAACCAGTTTTTCTGCCCATGCCACTATGGGCGCTATGAGAAGGACGGCACGAACGTTCCGGGGACGCCGCCGCAAGCTCCGCTTGACCGTTACGAGTACAAAGTGAAAGACGGCAAGCTGTATTTAGGCAAGGCGAAACCAAGAAAGGAGGCGTAATGCGTGTTAAACAAGCTGTATGACTGGGTCGATGAACGCTTAGATATTACGCCTTTATGGCGGGATATCGCCGATCACGAAGTTCCGGAGCACGTCAACCCCGCCCATCACTTTTCCGCCTTTGTCTATTGTTTCGGCGGGCTGACGTTTTTTGTCACGGTCATTCAAATTTTGTCAGGCATGTTTTTGACGATGTACTACGTCCCGGATATTAAAAACGCGTGGGAATCGGTGTATTACTTGCAAAACGAAGTGGCGTTCGGCCAAATTGTGCGCGGCATGCACCACTGGGGGGCGAGCTTGGTCATCGTCATGATGTTTTTACATACGCTGCGCGTCTTTTTCCAAGGGGCTTATAAAAAGCCGCGCGAAATGAACTGGATCGTCGGCGTATTGATCTTTATGGTGATGATGGGTCTTGGCTTCACCGGCTACTTGTTGCCGTGGGATATGAAAGCGCTGTTTGCGACGAAAGTTGGTTTGCAAATCGCGGAAGCGACGCCGCTCATTGGCCCGGCCATTAAGACGCTGTTAGCTGGGGACCCAGAAATTGTCGGCGCGCAAACGTTGACGCGCTTCTTTGCCATTCACGTCTTCTTCTTGCCGGCCGCTTTGCTCGGCTTAATGGCAGCGCACTTTTTAATGATTCGCAGACAAGGCATTTCCGGTCCGCTATGATCGGTCGGCCCGCGTTTAGAGGTGATAGAAAAAAGGAGGGAACCACGCAATGCATCGCGGAAAAGGAATGAAATTCGTCGGCGATTCCCGTGTTCCCGCGGTGAGAAAACCGAATATTCCAAAGGACTATTCGGAATATCCCGGGAAAACGGAAGTGTTTTGGCCGAACTTCCTGCTTAAGGAATGGTTGGTCGGATCGGTCTTTCTCGTCGGTTTCTTATGCTTGACGGTCGCCCATCCGTCGCCGCTTGAGCGGATCGCCGACCCGACGGACACGACGTACGTGCCGCTGCCTGACTGGTATTTCTTGTTCTTATACCAATTGCTCAAATATTCGTATGCGTCTGGTCCGTATACGGTCGTCGGCGCGATCATCATCCCAGGGTTGGCGTTCGGCGCGCTCTTGTTGGCGCCGTTTTTGGACCGCGGCCCAGAGCGCCGTCCTTGGAAGCGTCCGGTCGCGACCGGGATGATGCTGTTGGCGCTTGCGGCGATGATTTATTTGACATGGGAAGCGGTCGTCACACACGACTGGAAAAAAGCGGCTGAACAAGGGAAAATTCGGGCGGAAGTGAAAATTGACACGAACGCGGAAGGCTATAAAATCGCCCAAGCGAACACATGTACATCGTGCCACGGACAAAACTTGTCCGGCGGCGCTGGTCCGTCGCTCATCGGCACCGGCTTGAAACCGGAAGAAATCGCGAAAATCGCGAGAGAAGGGAAAGGCAACATGCCGCCCGGCGTCTTTAAGGGCACGGATGAAGAGTTGAAAAAACTGTCCGAATTCATCGCCGGACTGAAAGCGGAATAATCGTTTCGACACGAAAAAGCTGACTCGCGTTAGTCAGCTTTTTTCGTGCCAACATGAAACCGAGGCGAGGTGCAGATGATGGCATGGCTTTATGCGCTGTTGGCTTCCCGGCCGGTTGTTTGGCTGCTCTTGTTCGTCAACGCGGCCGGCACCATCTATGGATATTATTGGTATCGTTATCAACTTGCCGATACGCCGCCCGTCTTTTTGCCGTTTGTTCCCGACAGTCCGACGGCGAGCCTTTTTTTTCTTGTCGTCCTTGTGGCATGGCTTTTCGGCAGGTCGGCGCCGCTTTTTGAAGCGTTGGCTTTGGTGACGCTTGTTAAGTATGGAATTTGGGCGGTCGTTATGAATGTGCTCGTTTGGCGCGTCACCGGCACGCTCGATTGGGCCGGCTGGATGCTGATCGTTTCGCACGGGGCGATGGCGATCGAAGGAATGCTGTACGCCCGGTTTTATCGATTCCGCTTCCTTCACCTTATGCTGGCGGCCGTGTGGACGCTGCATAACGATGTCATCGACTACGTTTTTGGCATGATGCCGCGCTATAGTGTGCTGGCTGACTACGCCAACGAAATCGGCTATTTTACGTTTTGGTTGAGCATCGCATCGATTGCCGCTGCGTATCAGCTTGGCGTCCGCCTCCGGCGCCAGCCGCTTCTGCCGGGCGGCATGTCTTTCCGGCAGGCATCAGAGTAGAGCGTTGAACACAAGGAGGAACGTTGGGCGGCAGCTTTCTATTATAGATGCAACGAAGAAGTTTAACATATCCTTGACGGAAAAGCGGTTTGTCCATTTTCGACTGTCGAAGGCAAGCCACAGGCTTGCCTCCGTCACGCCAAGGCGTGACGGAAGACCGAACAACCGCCTGCCCTAAAGACCCATATATGGGTCTTTAAGCGGCGTTGTTCGGTCCCCCGACAGTCGATCAGATACTCGGTAAAAGCTGCAAATGGTAAAGCTTCGAATTGCATCTATATAGCAGTTGCCTGGTCTACTCTTGTCCACTCCTTCATACATTGTACTAGTGGATGAGGGAGGGACGATGATGAAGCGAATCGGGCTAGCCATGTTGTTGTCGCTCGCCTTTTTATGGCCAGCGCCCATTGGCGCGGCTGGACAAACAAACGGTTGGGAGCAGTTGGACGATATTTCCGACGAGGCGCTGCAATTGGCGAAAAACGGTCGTTTTGCCGAAGCAAAAGAAGTGCTCCGCTATTTTTCCAAGCGGTTTTTCGCCCTTGGGGCAAAAGAACGGTTGAAATCGGCCGATGAATTGCGGGCGGTGACCGTGACGCATGAGCAGGCAGTCAAGGCGATGACGGCGCCGATCTCCGCGGAAGACAAAGTGGCGGCGATCACCCAGTTTCGCCTTGTTGTTGACGCCATCCATTCGACATACCAGCCGCTTTGGACGGAGATGGAGCCGGCTGTCATGGAGGCGTTTGCCGCGGTCGAAAAGGCGGCACAACAAGGCGAGCAGAAAGCGTATGCCGCTGCCCTCCGCCAGTTGCTTGACCGCTATACATTGATCGAGCCGAGTGTGAAAATCGACGTGCCGCCGGATATCGCGACAAAGGTCGATGACGATCTTGAGGCGTTGCAGGCCGCCGCGTTTTGGCAACGCGGCGAAGACGAGCAGCGTGAGCAACTCGCCGATGCGCGTCAAGATCTTGAAGCGCTGTTTGCCGGGGTGAAAAAGGACGAAGCTGATCCGTCGCTGATTTGGGTGATGATTTCCACTGGCGGAGTGATCGTGTTGACGCTGACGTACGTTGGCTGGCGGAAGTACAAAGGAGAAAAGGAAGAGAAGCGGGCGCGGCAGCCGGAAGACTAAGCACCGGCGCTTTTTGCGAGGGGGAAACATTTCCCCCTCTTTTTTGTTTTCCCGTCGCTTTGTGCAAGCACCGCCCCGGCACTTTCAAGCGGCGCTTGCCGGGCTTGTCCCGGTTGGGCTTTCGCGCCAGCGGCTTTTCATGGTTCCAGCGGCCGCTTTTGTTCATCGAGCGTAAACCCTTCGCCGAGCACATCATGCACATCGGTGACGGCGACGAACGCATGCGGATCAACGGATATAATGACACTTTTTAAGCGCGGCAGTTCGTTTTTGGCGACGACGCAATACAAGACGTCGCGGTCGCGCTTCGTATATGAGCCGCGCCCTTTCAGCACGGTGACGCCGCGCTCCATCTCTGTCAAGATCCGGTTGGCGATCTCTTCGCTTTTTTCTGAGATGATGGTCGCCCCTTTTGCCGCATAGCCGCCTTCCTGCAGAAAATCAATGACCCGGGCGGCGATAAAGACGGCGACCAACGTATACATCGCCTCGCGGTATGACAGGTAAAGAAGAAGCGACAACGTGATGACGGTGGCGTCAAAGGCAAACATCGTTTTGCCCATGCTGATGCCTTTATATTTATGGACGAGGCGGGCGATAATATCGACGCCTCCGGTTGTGCCGCCGTAGCGGAAAATAATGCCGAGGCCGACGCCGATAAAGACGCCGGCAAACAAGGCGGCGAGCGTCATGTCATGTCGAAGCGGCATATGAATCATGTAGCGTTGAAAGATGGACAAAAAGACGGAAACGGCGACCGTGCCGATGACGGTATAGAGAAACGTCTGGCGGCCGAGCAGCTTCCAGCCGATGAAAAAGAGCGGAATGTTGAGCGCCAAGTTGGTGATCGCTGGATCCAGTCCGAACAAAAAATAAAGAAGAAGCGTAATGCCGGTAAACCCGCCTTCCGCCAAATTGTTTTGCATGTTGAAATGAACGAGCCCGAAGGCGAAAATGGCGGCGCCAAGCAAAATAAACAGGCAGTTTTTGATCTTTAGTCCAAAAATCATACCGTCCCTCCGTCCGCAAAAATAGTCGGCGCCCTTAATTATAGAGGAACTTGTCCATATAGGCAATGACGAGCGAAAACGGACGGAATTGACAGCGGGCGAAAACATTTGTCAAATGCGCCGCTTTTCGCTAACATGAAAACAGACGAGGTGACAAGCCATGCAGGAGAAAACGATGAAACAAATGCAACAGGAAGTGGATGACTATATCAGTCAATTCAAAGAAGGCTATTTCAGCCCGCTCGCCATGCTGGCGCGGCTGACGGAAGAGCTCGGCGAGCTGGCGCGCGAGGTGAACCATTACTACGGGGAAAAACCGAAAAAGGCGACCGAACAAGAAAAAACGGTGGAAGAAGAGCTGGGCGATTTGCTGTTTGTGCTCATTTGCTTCGCCAATTCGCTCGGCATTGATTTGCAGGCGGCGCACGACCGGGTGATGGACAAGTTTCGCACCCGCGACCGCGACCGCTGGACGCGGAAGGAGGAAGGATCATGACGATTCGCATTGTCATCGCGGGGCCGCGCGGCCGCATGGGCCGAGAAGCGGTTGCGCTCGTGCAGCAAACCGATCACTTTGAACTGGCTGCGGTCATCGACCGCCGTTACGATGGACAAAATTTAGCGGAGATCGACCGATTTTCCGGCGTCAACGCCCCGATTTACACCGATGCGGCCCGCTGTTTTGCGGAGGTGAAGCCGGATGTATTGATCGATTTGACAACGCCGGAAGCCGGAAAGCGGCACACCGAGCTGGCGCTGCGTTACGGCGTTCGTCCGGTCGTCGGCACGACTGGATTTACGCCGGAAGATATCGAGCGGCTCACCAAGCTGGCGGAAGAGAAAGAAATCGGCGCCATCATCGCGCCGAACTTTGCCGTCGGAGCGGTGTTGATGATGAAATTCGCCCGCATGGCGGCCAAATATTTCACTGATGTGGAAATCATTGAATTGCACCATGATCAAAAGCTTGACGCACCGTCCGGAACGGCGTTGAAGACGGCGCAGCTCATTGCCGAAGTGCGACCGTCGAAAAAGCAAGGCCACCCGAACGAAAAGGAAACGCTTGCTGGCGCGCGCGGCGCCGCTTACGACGGCATCCCGATCCACAGCGTCCGTCTGCCGGGCTTTGTCGCTCATCAAGAAGTGATTTTCGGCGGCAACGGCCAGACGTTGACGATCCGCCACGATTCGTTCGACCGCCGCTCGTTTATGTCCGGGGTGAAGCTGGCAGTGGAAACGGTGATGCATTTACATACGCTTGTCTATGGGCTGGAGCATATTTTGGAATAGTGTGCAAACTGCGCAAACGGGGGAGAATGGAATGAAAATCGCGTTAATTGCCCATGACCAAAAAAAGGCAGAGATGGCCGCATTTGCGACCGCCTATGCGCCTGTGCTTGCAAACCATGAATTGTACGCCACCGGCACGACCGGCTTGCGCATCCAGGAGGCGACCGGTCTTCCCGTTCATCGCTTCCAATCGGGGCCGTACGGAGGCGACCAAGAAATCGGGGCGATGATCGCCCGCAATGAAATGGATCTGGTCATTTTTTTCCGCGATCCGCTCACCGCCCAGCCGCATGAGCCGGACATCAGCGCATTGATGCGGCTTTGCGACGTCTATGCCGTGCCGTTGGCGACGAACATCGGCACGGCCGAGCTGCTCATCCGCGCGTTGGAGCGCGGCGATTTGGCATGGCGCAGCATTGTGCGCGGCCGAACAAAAGGCGGGGAGGAATCGAAAACAGAAAGGTGACAGCGATGATGGAAACGTGTGACTTGTTGGCGTTCGGCGCCCATCCGGATGATGTCGAAATCGGCATGGGAGGGACGATCGCCAAATACGTACGCCGTGGGTACCGTATTGTCATTTGCGACTTGACGCAAGCCGAGCTGTCGTCCAACGGCACGGTCGACGAGCGGCAGAGAGAGGCGGCCGAGGCGGCCCGCCGGCTCGGTGTATCCGAGCGGTTCAATCTTGGGCTGCCTGACCGCGGCCTTTATGTCGAGGAAGAGGCGATCCGCCAGATCACAGCGGTCATCCGCCGCTGCCGGCCGCGCCTTGTATTCGCCCCCTATTGGGAAGATCGACATCCGGATCACGGGCGATGCGCCCGCCTTGTCGAGGAAGCGGTCTTTTCCGCCGGCATCCGCCGCTATGGCGCCGGAGAGCTTGGCGATGCGCACCGCGTTCGGGCGGTGTATTATTATATGATCAATGCCTTTTGCCGCCCGCATTTTCTCATCGATATTAGCGAAACGATCGATGACAAGCTGGACAGCCTGCGCGCGTACGAAAGCCAGTTTCAAAAACGGCCTGGCTCGGTTGACACCCCGCTGACCAACGGCTACATCGAGATGATTGAAAGCCGCGAGCGCTGGTTCGGTCAACAAATCGGCGCGGCGTATGCGGAAGGGTTTTTGACGAAAACGCCGATTCATCTTTCCAATTTGTTTGAGGAGGAGCGATGAAGCTGAAAATCGGGATTGTTTGCTATCCGACGGTCGGGGGCTCCGGAGTGGTCGCCACTGAGCTTGGCAAGCTGCTGGCGGAGCGGGGGCATGAGATTCACTTTATCTCATCGAGCATGCCGTTTCGTTTGAATAAAGTGTACGGCAACATTTATTATCATGAAGTCAGTGTCAACCAATATTCCGTCTTTCAATACCCGCCGTACGATTTGGCATTGGCAAGCAAAATTGCTGAGGTGGCAAAGCGGGAACGGCTCGATGTGCTTCATGCCCATTACGCCGTTCCTCATGCCGTCTGTGCGGTGTTGGCGCGGCAAATGGTCGGCGAGCTGCCGATCATCACGACGCTGCACGGCACGGATATCACCGTGTTAGGCTATGATCCGTCGCTTTCCGATATGATCAAATTTGGCATCGAGCAGTCGGATATCGTTACGGCGGTGTCTGACGCCCTTGCCCGGCAGACGTATGAACTGCTCGATGTGCAAGCGACGATCCATACCGTCTACAATTTTGTCGATGAACGCGTCTACCGTCGCCGGGAAGCGGGCCATTTACGGCGCGAGTACGGCATTCGCGACGATGAACGAGTTGTGATCCATGTCTCGAATTTCCGGAAAGTGAAGCGTGTGCCTGATGTAGTGAGAGCGTTTGCCATCGTGCGCCGGCACGTGCCAGCCAAGCTCTTGCTTGTCGGCGACGGTCCGGAAATGACCGTCGTCTGCCGGCTTGTGAAAGAGCTTGGGCTGCAAGATGATGTCCGCTTTTTAGGAAAACAGGATAAACTCGAAGAGCTGTATTCGATCAGTGATGTGATGATGCTTTTGTCGGAAAAAGAAAGCTTCGGGCTCGTATTGCTTGAAGCGATGGCGTGCGGCGTTCCGTGCATCGGCACGGCCATCGGCGGGATTCCGGAAGTGATTGAGGATGGGAAAACCGGGTTTTTATGCCCGCTTGGCGATGTCAAAGAGGCGGCAAGACAGGCGATGGCGCTGTTGACAGACTGCCGGTTGCACGCTGAGATGGCAAGACAGGCGGTGCAAACGGTCGAGCGCAAGTTCCGCTCGGCCGACATCGTCGGCCAGTATGAACAGCTGTACGCTTCGCTTGCGGCAAGGAAGGTGAAACGATGAAACCGCCGTTTGAACAGGCGCTCGGCATTATCCGACAATTGAAGCGGCATGGCTATGAGGCGTATTTTGTCGGCGGCGCGGTGCGCGACTTGTTGATCGGGCGTGCGATCGGCGACGTCGATATCGCGACAAGCGCTCTGCCGGAAGAAGTGATGCGCTTGTTTCCGAAAACGATCGACGTCGGTTCGAAACACGGCACGGTCGTCGTCGTGCATGAAGGAACGGCGTACGAAGTGACGACATTCCGCACGGACGGCGATTATGAAGACCATCGCCGTCCGGAGTCGGTGACGTTCGTTCGTTCGCTTGAGGAAGACTTAAAGCGCCGCGATTTCACGATGAACGCCATCGCCATGGATGAACGCGGAACGATCATTGATCCGTTTGGCGGACAAGAGGCGATCGAGCGGCGGCTCATTTGCACGGTCGGGGCGGCGGACGAACGGTTTCGCGAAGATGCGCTCCGCATGATGCGGGCTGTTCGCTTCGTCAGCCAACTTGGATTTGCCCTTGCTGAGGACACGAAGCGGGCGATCGTCCAAAACGCACCGCTTATGGCCCACATTTCTGTCGAACGGATGACCATGGAAATGGAAAAACTGCTCGCCGGTCCGTTCGTTGCCGAAGCGCTGCCGCTGTTGGCCGATACCGGGCTGTTCGCTTATTTGCCTGGGCTGGCCGAAAAAGAGCAGCTGCTGCGCTCGGCCGCCGCCTTTCGCTGGCCGTGGCTTACAAAGCGCGAAGAGCGCTGGGCGCTTCTTTGCCGCGCGCTTGATGTCAAAGACATTCGTCCGTTTTTGCGCGCCTGGAAGCTTCCCAACAAAGTAATCGATGAAGCTGGCGCCATTTTGGCGGCGCTCGATGATGTCCCTAGGCCGGAGGCGTGGACGAACGAACAGTTGTTTTTGGCCGGCCTCGAGCGAGCGCTATCGGTTGAAGCGGTGCGCGCCGCGCTTTGCGGCGCGCCGTCTGAACCTCATCATGAGGAGCTCCGCCGCCGCTTTGCGGCGCTGCCGATCAAAACGAAAGGGGAGCTTGCCGTCAACGGGAAAGACGTCATTCGCTGGGCTGGAAAACCGGCCGGTCCGTGGGTGAAAGAGACGCTGGATGCCATCTGGCGGGCGGTCGTCAGCAGCGAAGTCGAAAATGAGAAGGAGCGGATTTACGCATGGCTCATGGAGCGCAATCGGACACACGAAAAAAACTGTTAGAGTTGTTTGCCGAAGCGAACGGCGAGTTTTTGTCCGGGCAAAAAATCAGCGAACAGCTCGGCTGTTCGCGGGCGGCGGTATGGAAGCATATCGAGGAGCTGCGCAAAGAAGGATTTGAACTCGAAGCAGTGCGCCGCCTTGGCTACCGGATTATCAGCACGCCGGATAAAGTGACGGCCAACGAAATCCAGCTCGGCTTAAAAACGGAAAAACTTGGCCACACGATCCACTTTTTTGACGAAGTCGATTCGACGCAGCGCATTGCGGCAAGGCTCGCGTATGAAGGGGCGCCGGAAGGAACGCTCGTCGTCGCGGAAGAGCAAAAGGCTGGGCGCGGGCGTTTGGATCGGAAATGGTTTTCCCCAAAAGGGACGGGCATTTGGATGAGCCTCATTTTGCGGCCGGCCATCCCGCCGCAGCGGGCGCCGCAGCTGACACTGCTTGCCGCGGTGGCCGTCAGCCAGGCGATTCAGGAAGTGACCGGGCTTGTCCCAGACATTAAATGGCCGAATGACATTTTGCTTGACGGCAGAAAGTGCGTCGGCATTTTAACGGAGCTGCAAGCCGACCCTGACCGCGTCCATTCGGTCATCATCGGCATCGGCATCAACGTCAACCAAACGATCGAGCAGTTTCCGGAGGATATCCGGGCCATCGCGACATCGCTGGCCATTGAAAAGGGCGGGCCCGTAAAGCGCGCCCCGCTCATTCAAGAAATTTTGTTCCGGCTTGAGCGGCTGTATGAGCAATATTTGGCGCATGGCTTCCGTCCGATTAAGCTTCTTTGGGAAGGGTACGCCGTTTCGATCGGCAAGCCGGTGACAGCGAGAACGCTGAACGGCGTGATTCGCGGCATCGCCCGCGGCATCACTGACGACGGGCTGCTCATCCTTGAAGATGAGCAAAAGAACATCCATTACATCCATTCTGCCGAT
Source organism: Geobacillus sp. YHL (assembly GCF_022341265.1). Taxonomy (NCBI): domain Bacteria; kingdom Bacillati; phylum Bacillota; class Bacilli; order Caryophanales; family Anoxybacillaceae; genus Geobacillus; species Geobacillus sp. YHL. The sequence continues at coordinate 30,103 of NZ_JAEIGB010000007.1, read as the reverse complement.
ATTCAGTTCTAATTTGCCACTAGAAAAATTGTAACAATTTTGTTAAAATACAAAGCGAGGAAAAGGGCAGTATCTTTCGCAAGAAGAACTGCACCGAGGCCGACAGCACGAATAGGTGAAGGAAATGATCTGCCTTGATCCTTTTTTGAAGGACTAGGACAGAGGGATGAACGAAACCGACGGCGGTTTTATGGCGTCCTTCTTTCTCAAGGCGGGAAAGAAGGACGTTTTGTTTCGGGCGGTTCATCTCCTCTGCAGTCAAAGAGGAGGGAACGAAAATGAAAGCGAAAACCGATTTTTTCCACATGAAGCAGGCGGGCGAGCCGATCGTGATGGTGACCGCCTACGATTTTCCGTCCGCGAAGCTTGCCGAGCAAGCCGGCGTCGACATGATTTTGGTCGGCGATTCGCTCGGCATGGTTGTGCTCGGGTATGATTCAACGATCCCGGTGACGGTCGATGATATGATCCACCATACGAAGGCGGTTCGCCGCGGTGCGCCGAACACGTTTATTGTCACCGATATGCCGTTTATGTCGTACCATGCGTCCAAAGAAGAGGCGCTGCAAAACGCCCGCCGCATCATGCAAGAGTCAGGGGCGAACGCCGTTAAAGTCGAAGGGGCGGATGAAGTCGTCGACATGATTGCCGCGCTGACGAAAGCCGGCGTGCCGGTCGTTGCCCATCTCGGGTTGACGCCGCAATCGGTCGGCGTTCTTGGCGGCTATAAAGTGCAAGGCAAAGATGCCGAAAGTGCGAAAAAGCTGCTCGATGATGCGAAACAATGCGAGCAGGCGGGAGCGATCGCCCTTGTCTTAGAGTGTGTTCCGAAGCAGCTCGGGGCGGCCATGGCCCGGGAACTCACCATTCCCGTCATCGGCATCGGCGCTGGGGCGGAAGTCGACGGTCAAGTGCTCGTGTATCACGATTTGCTTGGCTACGGTGTCACCCGCGTGCCGAAGTTTGTGAAACAATACGCGTCCATCCAAGAGACGATCGTCGAGGCGTTAGCCAACTACGTCGCTGATGTCAAACTGCGCCAGTTCCCGGAGCCGGCGCACACGTTTACGATGAAGGAAGAAGAATGGGTGGCGCTTTACGGAGGAAAGCAAGGATGATCGTGATGGATCAGATTGCAGCGATGCAGGCGCTCATGCGCCAATATCGCCGTGAAGGAAAGACGATCGGGTTCGTTCCGACGATGGGCTATTTGCATGAAGGGCATACCTCCCTCATCGATCGGGCGCGCGCGGAAAACGACATCGTCGTCCTAAGCGTTTTCGTCAACCCGCTTCAGTTCGGACCGAACGAAGACTTTGCCCGCTATCCGCGCGATTTCGAGCGCGACCGGCGCATCGCCGAACAGCATGGAGTCGACGTCTTGTTCCATCCGGAAGCGGACGAGATGTATCCGGAGCCGCTTACCGTACGAGCGATCGTTCAAGCGCGCGCCGACGTGCTGTGCGGACGGTCGCGCCCCGGCCATTTTGACGGCGTGGCGACGGTGCTCATTAAGCTGTTCAACATTGTTATGCCCGACCGCGCGTACTTTGGGATGAAAGATGCCCAACAGGTGGCGGTCGTCGACGGCTTGATCCGCGATCTCAATTTTCCGATCGAGCTCGTGCCGGTGCCGACGGTCCGCGAGGCGGACGGGCTGGCGAAAAGCTCGCGCAACGTCTATTTGTCGCCGCAAGAACGGAGTGAGGCGCCGGCGCTGTATGCAGCGCTTCAAGCGGCCGCTTCCGCCGTCGAACGAGGAGAGCGGAGCGCAGCGGCCATCCGCCGGATGGTTAGAGAGCATATTGAAGCGCATACGCACGCTGAGATCGATTATGTCGAAGTATGTTCATATCCGGATTTGACGCCGCTTGAGACGCTCGCCGGGACAGTGCTGATCGCTGTCGCCGTCCGATTTGCGAGCGCCCGGTTGATCGACAATATCATGATTGAGTTGCCCAAAACCGGCGAACAAGGGGATGGAAAGGGGGAGCAAGCATGTTTCGCACGCTCATGAACGCCAAAATTCACCGCGCTCGTGTAACAGAGGCCAATCTCGATTACGTCGGCAGCATTACGATCGATGAAGATATTTTGGATGCCGTCGGCATTGTGGCTAATGAAAAAGTACAGGTAGTGAACAATAATAATGGAGCCCGTTTTGAAACATACGTCATCCCCGGCGAGCGCGGCAGCGGCGTCTTTTGCCTAAACGGCGCCGCCGCCCGCCTTGTGCAAAAAGGGGACGTTATTATCGTCATCTCATATGTGCTCGTTCCAGAGGAAAAAATCGCCGCCCATCGACCGAAAATCGCGATTATGGACGAAAACAACCGGATTGTGCAGCTCATCGCCGAAGAGCCGGCGCATACGGTTTTATGAGGGCAAAAAGGGGCTTTCCGCCCCTTTTCGTTTTGAGGTGATCGTTTATGGCAACGCGCTTTGTCATCATTGACTTGGAGACAACCGGAAATGGGCCGAAAAAAGGCGATCGGATCATCCAGCTCGGCATGGCGGTCGTCGAAGATGGCCTGATTGTCGAACGGTTTGCCAGCTTTTTTAACCCGGAACGGCCCATTCCGCTGTTCATTCAGCAGCTGACGAACATCAACGAACAGATGGTCGAAGGAGCGCCGCTGTTTGCTGACAAGGCGGGCGAGATCGCCGCCTTGATGCACGGTGCTTACTTTGTCGCCCATAACGTCGACTTTGATTTGCCGTTTTTGCAGGCCGAGCTTGAACGGGCTGGCTGGCCGCCGTTTTCCGGTCCGACGATCGATACGGTCGAGCTCGCCCGCATCGTGTTGCCGACTGCCGAAAGCTATAAGCTCGGCGATTTGGCGAGGCAGCTCGGCCTCCACCACAATCGTCCGCATCAAGCGGACAGCGATGCGGAAGTGACCGCCAAGCTGTTCATTGCCTTGCTCAAGCGGCTCTCCCGTCTGCCGCTTATGACGCTTGAGCAACTGCGCGGTCTTGCCCGCCACTTGAAAAGCGATATTTACTTGCTCCTTGATGCGGTCATCGCCAAAAAGCGGAACAAGGCGCCGGCCGACCGCGCTGTCGCCGTATACCGCGGCATTGCGTTGAAACAACCGGCGCCGGAGCCAGATGAGAGCGATCGGCGCCCCGCTTTGGCTTCGTTCGCTGCCTTTTGCGAACAGGAGCCGCCCCTTCCGCTTCCCGGCTACAAGCGGCGCGCGGGGCAGTGGGAGATGATGCGGCTCGTTTATGAGGCGCTGTCGACGTCCCAGCACGCGCTCATTGAAGCAGGGACTGGACTTGGCAAATCGCTCGCCTATTTGATTCCCGCTGCTTTTTTTGCCTGTGAGCAGCAAGAGCGGGTCGTCATCAGCACGCATACCCTCCAGCTGCAGGAGCAGCTCATTCGCCGCGATTGGCCGGTATTGCGGCAAATCGCGCCGTTTCCGCTCCGCGTTGCCGTTTTGAAAGGAAAGCAAAATTACTTATCCCTTGACAAGTTCGCTTCGTTTTTGTCGGAGCCGTCTGACACGTACGATGCGGCGCTCTTGAAATGCCAGGTGCTCGTTTGGCTGCTTGAGACCGACAGCGGCGACTTGGACGAATTGAATGTGTCATCCGGCGCCCGTCTCCTATTGTCCGCGCTTGCCATCGGCGAAGAGGAAGACGGCGGGCGGCATCATTTTTTCGCCCGGGCGAAAGAGCGCTCCGAACGGGCGGATGTGGTCATTACCAACCATGCGCTTTTGCTTCATGATTTGACCGCCCCGGCGTCGCTTTTGCCGCCGTTTCGCCATCTGATCATCGATGAGGCGCATCGGCTTGAAGATGCCGCCGCCCGGTGTTTTGGCGAGCAGATTGGCTATGTGTCGTTTCGCCTGCTGACCGCCAAAATCGCGCAGACGATCGCGAAATGGCAAGAAGCAGAACAGGACGCACCGAATGGGGCTCTTGTCCGTTGTCAGCAGCGCCTTGAGGAGCTGCAGTTTGAAGGGGACGAGCTGTTCCGCCTGTTGCGCCGCTATGCGTTGGACAAAAAGCCGGCTCGCGCTGGACGTTGCCGCTATCGCTTTTCGCCGACGGACGAACAGAGCCGGGCGTGGCAGGCGGCGGTGGAGTTATGCTGGCGCCTGCGCGATTTGGCGGCGGCGCTATCCGCTGAAGCGAAGCCGCTTCTATCCGCTGATACGAGTGGCGATTTCCCACCATCCGCCTTGCTGTCGGCTGATTTGGCGGCTCTCAACCGGCAAATGGCTGCGCTTGTGCGTTTGCTGACCGAAAAGGAGCCGGGTGTCGTCCGGTGGATCGAAGCGGACGAAAAAGGGGCGGCGAACGCTGTCCGCCTTTACTCGCAGCCGGTTGACCTTGCTGACTTTTTCGCCGATCAACTGTTTATGAAAAAACGGAGCGTCGTTTTGACGTCGGCGACGCTCACTGTCCGCGGCCGGTTCACGTATATGGCGGCGCGTCTCGGTCTTGAGGATTTTTATCCACTTTGCCGCTCGTTTCCGCCGCCGTTTCGTTACGAGGAGCAGGCCGCGCTCTTCGTGCCGGCGGACATGCCGCTCGTTTCTGCCGTGCCGCTTGAAGATTACGCCGAAGCGGTCGCCGCTTCGGTGCTTGCGATCGCCCGACGCCTCGGACGGCGGGTGCTTGTGTTGTTCCCTTCGTATGAACTGTTGAAACTGACGGTTGATGCGTTGAAGACGGAGGAAGAAGGCGAGCCGTTTGTTTTGATCGCTCAAGGGGTGCAAAGCGGCAGTCCGGCAAAGCTCTTGCGGACGTTTTTGCAGTTTGAGCATGCGGTGTTGTTTGGGACGAGCAGCTTTTGGGAAGGGGTCGATCTGCCAGGTTCAGCGCTCGATGTGCTTGTCATCGCCCGCTTGCCGTTTGCGCCCCCGGACGATCCCGTGATGGAGGCAAAAAGCGAGCGCATTCGCCTAGGAGGCGGCGATCCGTTTTCCGAGCTGGCGCTTCCTGAGGCGGTGCTTCGTTTTAAGCAAGGGTTTGGCCGTCTCATTCGCACTGAAGACGACAAAGGAGCCGTATTTGTGCTGGATCGGCGGCTGATGTCTTCCCTGTACGGCGCGGATTTCCTCGCTTCCTTGCCGCCGCTTTCGGTGCATGAAGGCGCGCTTTCTGAGCTGCTTGACAAGGCGGAAACTTGGCTTTCGTAAAGCGGGCTTTATTTCTCATAAAGATGGACGAAACGGCGCAATCTAAAGGTGTCAGGCGGCAAAAAACCCCGCATGAAGCGGGGGCAAAGAAGCAAATTGGCGTTGACGGTGTAGGCGGGCAAATTTGTTATGAAATGATCGGACAAACCTGCTATAATAGGAAAGAAGCACAACTGCGATGACAGTTTGCGCCTTGCCGTTTGGCTTTGTCGGCTTGGCCGCAGAGGTGCGAAGAAGCACGCCTTTGATGTCACCTTCGCTGTATTTGTATTGTTGCCGGAGCCGCCGGCGTGTATAAGTAACAAAATTTGCGCCGCACAGGAGGAAACGACGAAAATGGAAAGCAAAATCGAAGTGCTCGCTACCGTCAAAGTTCAGCACTCCGACGACTTGTACAAAATTGTCGACTGCTTGAACCGAACGCTAAAGCGCGACAATTTGATGTTTGGCCTTGCCTTGGATGAAAACGACAAGCGCCAGGCCATCTTTACGATTTATCGGACGTGATCACGATGAAAAAGTGGGGTTGGTTCACTCTGCTTTTTTTTGGATTCCTCATTTGGCAGGCATGGTCGATTTATGACGAGGCGATGGCGCCCAAACGGCTGATGGTGGAACATGCATTGGCGCGGGCGAAGGAAGCCGCCGGGCTTGCTGATGTGAAGAAAGTCTATACATATTATGGCGACGAAGCGTGCACCGTATTCATCGGAAGAACAAAACAAGGGAAAGCGGTCGTCGTTTGGGTGCCTGAAAAAAAGGGGAGTGTCGTCGTCAAGGGCGTGGACAGCGGCATCAGCGAGGCGGAAGCGCGCGCCATTTTGCAGCGCGACCGCCGACCGCGGCGCATCATCGATGCGACGCTTGGCATGGAAAAAAGCGTGCCTCTTTGGGAGTTGACATATATTGATGCGCAAGGAAGGTATTCGTTTTATTACCTTCACTTTGCGGATGGGGCCTTCCTGAAGAGGTACAGTTTTCAACAGTGAGGACGTGAGGGGGAAGAAGCGATGAAACTGGCAAAACGGGTGGCGTCGCTGACGCCATCGGCGACATTGGCCATTACGGCGAAAGCAAAGGAACTGAAAGCGGCCGGATACGACGTGATCGGCCTTGGGGCCGGCGAACCGGATTTCAACACGCCCCAGCACATTATCGCGGCGGCCATCAAGGCGATGAATGAAGGGCATACGAAATATACGCCATCAGGCGGGCTGCCGGCGCTGAAAGAGGAAATCATCAAAAAGTTTGCCCGTGATCAAGGGCTTTCGTACGAGCCGGCGGAAATCATCGTCTGTGTCGGGGCGAAGCATGCGCTTTATACGCTCTTTCAAGTGCTGCTTGATGAAGGCGATGAGGTCATCATTCCGACGCCGTATTGGGTGAGCTACCCGGAACAAGTGAAGCTGGCTGGCGGCGTTCCGGTTTACGTTGAAGGGCTGGAAGAAAACGACTTTAAAATGACGCCGGATCAGCTGAAACAGGCGATTACCCCGAAGACGAAGGCGGTTATTATCAACTCCCCGAGCAATCCGACCGGCATGATTTATACGGCCGAGGAGCTGAAAGCGCTCGGGGAAGTATGCTTGGCGCATGGCGTGTTGATCGTTTCGGACGAAATTTATGAAAAATTGATTTACGGCGGGGCGAAACATGTGTCGATCGCCGAACTGTCGCCGGAGCTGAAGGAGCAGACGATCATCATCAACGGCGTATCGAAATCGCACTCGATGACAGGGTGGCGCATCGGCTACGCGGCTGGACCGAAAGACATCATTCAAGCGATGACCGATTTAGCAAGCCATAGCACATCGAATCCGACATCGATCGCTCAATATGCGGCCATTGCCGCCTACAGCGGGCCGCAGGAGCCGGTCGAACAAATGCGCCAAGCGTTTGAAGAACGGCTCAACATCATTTATGACAAGCTTGTGCAAATTCCAGGCTTCACCTGCATCAAACCGCAAGGAGCGTTTTATTTGTTCCCGAACGCCCGAAAGGCGGCGGATATGGCTGGATGCCGCACGGTCGACGAGTTCGTCGCCGCCTTGTTGGAGGAAGCGAAAGTCGCGCTCGTGCCTGGTTCTGGGTTTGGGGCGCCGGATTACGTCCGCTTGTCGTACGCGACCTCGCTTGAGGCGCTCGAGACAGCGATCGAACGCATCCGCCGGTTTATGGAGGCGCGGGCCTAAGGCGCTTTGCGCCAAGGTGTCAGAGTGGAAAGAAAAGGGCGGCTTTGTTTGGCGCAAAGCCGCTTTTTCCGCGTCGGTCTGTCGGCTGGCTCCGGGCGGCTGCGCCGAAGGGCGATTGGTGGGGGCAGCATCGTTTTGCGCTGCTTTGGCTGGTCGTTGCCGTGACGCCGACGGAACGGTATAATAGCGAATGATGGACGTGTCGATTATTGGAGGGAATCAGTGCGTGAAAACGACGACGATTGCGGAAGTGAATCAATACGTAGGACAACAAGTGACGATCGGCGCTTGGCTGGCGAACAAGCGCTCAAGCGGGAAAATCGTCTTTTTGCAGCTGCGCGACGGCACTGGCTTTATTCAAGGCGTCGTCGAAAAGGCGAACGTCTCGGAAGAGGTGTTTCAACGCGCAAAAACATTGACGCAAGAAACGTCGCTCTATGTGACGGGCACGGTGCGCATCGACGAGCGCTCCCCATTTGGCTACGAGCTGTCGGTTGCCGATTTGCAAGTCATTCAAGAAGCAGTTGACTATCCGATTACGCCGAAAGAGCATGGCGTCGAATTTTTGATGGACCATCGCCACCTTTGGCTTCGGTCGCGGCGCCAGCACGCGATCATGAAAATTCGCAACGAAATCATCCGGGCGACGTATGAGTTTTTCAACGACCGCGGGTTTGTGAAAGTCGACGCCCCGATTTTGACTGGCAGCGCACCGGAAGGAACGACCGAACTGTTTCATACGAAATATTTTGATGAGGATGCCTATTTGTCGCAAAGCGGCCAGCTCTACATGGAAGCGGCGGCGATGGCGCTCGGCAAAGTGTTCTCATTCGGCCCGACGTTCCGCGCCGAAAAATCGAAAACACGCCGCCATTTGATCGAGTTTTGGATGGTGGAGCCGGAAATGGCGTTTTATGAGTTTGAAGACAATTTGCGTCTGCAAGAAGAGTACGTCTCCTACCTTGTGCAGTCGGTGCTCGAGCGCTGCCGGCTTGAACTCGGGCGGCTCGGGCGCGACGTGTCGAAGCTTGAGCTGGTCAAACCGCCGTTTCCGCGCCTAACGTATGATGAGGCGATCAAGCTGCTTCATGAAAAAGGATTGACCGACATCGAGTGGGGCGATGACTTCGGTGCGCTGCATGAGACGGCCATCGCCGAAAGTTTTGACAAACCGGTGTTCATCACCCACTATCCGGCCTCTTTGAAGCCGTTTTATATGCAGCCGGACCCCAACCGCCCCGACGTTGTGCTATGCGCCGATTTGATTGCGCCGGAAGGATACGGGGAAATCATTGGCGGCTCGGAACGGATTCACGATTATGAGTTGCTCAAGCGCCGCCTTGAAGAGCACCATTTGCCGCTTGAAGCGTATGAATGGTATTTGGATTTGCGCAAATACGGTTCTGTGCCGCATTCAGGGTTCGGGCTCGGCTTGGAGCGCACTGTCGCTTGGATTTGCGGCGTCGAACATGTGCGCGAGACGATTCCGTTCCCGCGGCTGCTCAACCGGCTTTATCCGTAAAAAACCCCCTGCAAAAAGGGGGTTTTTTCGCCGCCGTCATGTTATACTATAGTTGAGGTGCATCGGCATGGAAAAGAAAAAGGTGGCCGAATGGCTGGCGCAAGGAAGCATCGCCGTCCCGAAGCTGCTGCTTGGCCACTACAAGCAGCTTGGGTTGGGCGAGGGGGAGCTCGTCTTGCTTTTGCATATGCAGTCGTTTTTCGAAGAAGGCGTCTTGTTTCCGACGCCGGCCGAGCTGGCCGAAAGAATGACGGTCTCGGCAGCGGAATGCATGGATATGGTGCGTCGGCTCTTGCAAAAAGGGATGATCGCGATTGAAGAGCATACGGATGAACAAGGCATTCGCAACGAAAAATATACGCTTGAACCGCTTTGGGAGAAGCTCGTGCATCATTTGTACACCCAAGCCGCTCAACAGGGGGAACTCGGCCGGCAGGAGGAAGAGGAGAGCTTATACACCGTTTTTGAGCAGGAGTTTGGCCGCCCGCTCTCCCCGTTCGAGTGTGAAACGCTTGCGATGTGGATCGATCAAGACGGCCATGAGCCGGCCATCATTAAAGCGGCGCTGCGCGAAGCGGTGCTGTCGGGGAAGTTGAATTTCCGCTACATCGATCGCATCTTGTTTGAATGGAAAAAGAATGGAATTCGCACGATTGAACAGGCGCACGACTACGGCAAAAAGTTTCGCAAGCCGTCCTCCCGTTCGGCGAAACAGACGGCGGGAGAATTTAAACAGACGATCCCGTTTTTCAATTGGCTCGACTCGTAACGAGAGGCGCTGTCTCTCGTTTTTGTTTGTCCAAAAATGGCCAATCGAACCGGTAAAAGGCGTCGTTTTATTCGGGCCAATATGGCAATAAGGAGGAGACGAGGTGCTGACAAAGCAACAAATCCGCTACTGTTTGGATGAGATGGCAAAAATGTTTCCGGATGCGCATTGCGAGCTTTTGCACCGCAATCCGTTTGAGCTGCTGATTGCGGTTGTTTTGTCGGCGCAATGCACCGATGCGCTCGTCAACAAGGTGACGAAACGGCTGTTTGAAAAATATCGGACGCCGCACGATTATATTGCGGTGCCGCTTGAGGAGCTTGAGCAAGATATCCGCTCAATCGGCTTATATCGGAACAAAGCGCGAAACATTCAAAAGCTGTGCGCGATGTTGATTGACAAGTACAACGGCGAAGTGCCGCGCGACCGCGATGAGTTGATGAAGCTGCCGGGCGTCGGGCGGAAGACGGCGAACGTCGTTGTGTCCGTTGCGTTCGGCGTGCCGGCCATCGCTGTTGATACACACGTCGAGCGCGTCAGCAAACGGCTTGGCTTTTGCCGCTGGGACGACTCGGTTTTGGAAGTCGAGAAGACGCTGATGAAAATCATTCCAAAAGAAGAATGGTCGATCACCCACCACCGAATGATTTTTTTCGGCCGCTACCATTGCAAGGCGCAGTCTCCGCAATGTCCGTCATGTCCTCTTCTTCATTTATGCCGTGAAGGAAAAAAACGGATGCGAAAACGGGAGGAAAAAGCGGCAAATCAGAAGTGAACGGAACCGCGAAAGGGCTTGGTGAAGAAGGGCCAGCAGCATGCCGGTCGGTCATGAAAAAACGGATGGCGCAAAAGCCATCCGTTTTTTGGGAATGCAGCTGTTATGGACGGGTGCCAAGACCCGCTCCGGATCCGTTTTTTAACGGCGGGGAGACAGGCGGCGTTCCGCTGTTTGCACCTGTTCCGCCGTTCGTTCCGTTCGTTTGGCCGCTGTTGTTCGTTCCTTGGTTGTTTGTTCCATCCGTTTGGCCATTGTTTTGGTTGGCCCCGCCGCTGTTGCCATTTTCTTGTCCGCCGCTTGCGCCGCCGTTTTGTTCATTGTTGTTTCCCTGACCGTTTTCGTTTCCGTTATTCCCGCTGTTGCCTTGATCGGTGCCGCCGTTTTGCCCGCCGCTGCCTTGGCTGTCATCCCCCGGTTGTTGTGGCGCGGGAGTTTGATCTTCTCCGCCGGGGACATGAACGCTGGCTATGGCCGGTTTGCTCATTCGTTCGCCGTCTTTTGCGTACACGGCGATTGTGTACGTCCATCCTGGCGTCGGATTGGAAATCGTGATCGAACGGTCTTTTGTGGTGATCGTATTCGTTTGACCTTGGCCATCTTTGACGCGCACCTCGAAGATCGTCTCATCGGTTTGCTCATCGTATGACCATGAAACCGAGATGGCGTTCGCCGCTTGGTCGTACACAGCAGTCAACCCTTTCACCGCCGGCAGTTCTTCCGGCGCGTCGTTCGCCGTCTCCGTCGGCTCAGTGCCGCGCACGAACAATTCATACGTAATTTCGCTTTCCGGCGTGTATTTGCCGGCGAGCTTCGGCGGGTTTGTGCCTTTTTTGATCGGCAGCTTGACGACGCTGTCCGGCTGTTTGAATTCCCCACTACCGTCATCGATGTGGGACATGATGTCTCTGAGCAAATATTTCGGGATTTTCTGCTCATATTTATCAAGCTTTGCCGTGCTGCTTCGCTTGCTGAAGCCGACCCAAATGGCCGCCGTATAGTTTGGCGTATAGCCGACAATCCAGCTGTCCGGCACATCGTCCCGGTCAAGGCCGAATTTTGCTCCATCTTTCCCATAGTTCGTCGTCCCTGTTTTGCCTGCGAGCTCAAGTCCTGGAACATTGGCCAATTGACCTGTTCCGGAGCGGATGACAGACTTCAGCACGTCCGTGATCATGTAGGCGGTATAGTCGTGCATCACTCGTTTTGGTTTGGGTTGCAAATCCATTTCCGTGCCGTCCGGGAAGACGATTTTTGTCACGGCATATGGCTTCGTATAGACGCCGTTATTACCAAAAGCAGTGTACGCTCCAGCCATTTGCAGCACCGATACGTAGCGGGATACTCCGCCGATAGCGTAAGGCTCATATACTTCATCAAAGCCCATGCCGAGTCGGTTAGCGAACTCCATCGCCCGCTCTTTGCCGACGGCTTGATAGGTTTTGAGCGCCGGAATGTTGTATGACCACGTGAGAGCTTTGCGCAATGTCACCGGCCCAGCGTATTTTCCGCCGGCGTTGCGGATCGGCGTGCCGTCCGAATACGTATACGGCTCGTCAACAAGAATGTGCGCTGTTGACCATTTTAAATATTCGATCGCTGGACCGTAATCCAAAATCGGTTTGATCGTCGAACCGGGCTGGCCGACCGGTTTGATGGCGTAGTTGAAGCCAAATTCGATATTGTCGCGGTGGCGACCGCCGCCTAACGCGCGAATGGCGCCTGTTTTTGTGTCGACGACGGCGATGCCGGATTGCAAATCCTTCTTATTGGTAAAGTATTTGTCAGAGTTTAATAGCTTTTCTACGTATGTTTGAACGTTTTGATCGAGCGTTGTATAAATTTTCAGCCCATCTTCAAAGACGTTGACGTTCGCTTTGTCGGTCACTTCTTTGATTACTTCGTCAATGAAGGCGTCATATGGTACATCATTTTGCGATTTTTTCCGTTTTGTCAGCATCGATTGAATCGGGACTTGTTTCGCTTTTTCCGCTTCTTCCTGGCTGATAAAGCCATGTTTCACCATAAGCGACAATACCGTATCGCGCCGTTTTTTTGCCGCCTCTGGATGGTCATACGGATTATACCGGTTTGGACTTTGCGGCATGCCGGCAAGCAAGGCTGCTTCCGGAAGAGTGAGCTTTTTCAAGTCCGTCTTGCCAAAATAATATTCGGCGGCGCGAGCGACGCCATAAATGCCGTCTGAATAATAAATTTTGTTCAAGTACATTTCCAAAATTTCATGCTTCGAATATTTTTGTTCCAGCTGCAGTGCCAGCCAAGCTTCTTGCGCTTTCCGTTCCAGCGTTTTTTTGGATGAGAGAAACGTCATTTTGACGACTTGCTGGGTGATCGTGCTGCCGCCTTCTGCACCAAATCCTTCCTTGATGTTGGCGAGGACGGCGCCGGCCAAGCGGACGATGTCGATCCCGTGGTGTTCATAAAAGCGGGCGTCCTCTGTTGCCAAGACGGCATCTTCAAGCACTTTCGGCACGTCTTTATACGAAATGTACGTTCGCTTGTAGCCGCCAAGCTCCGCTACTTGTTTTCCATTCATATCGTACAAGACGGAAGAAAGCGGATCTTTAATTTTGGCCTCATCCAGCGGAGGAGCGTCCTTAACGAAATAGGCGAAAGTGGCAATACCCCCGATGGCGCCAAGGACCATCATCAGCAATATCGCAATGGCGATGGTTTTTAACCACGATCTTCCTCGTTTCGTTTTCGCTTTCTTCTGTTTGGTCTGTTTCGCTGCCTGCTTTCGTTCTACGCGAGAACGATATTCACCAGACATAAGCAAATCCTGCCTTTCTTACAAGTTTTCACTTCAACGGGTGAAGTACACGTTGTCTACTACACTAATATAATCAATTCTCGGCTGGTAGCCAAGCGGAATGGAATGTCCATGCCGTTCGATCTCTTGTTTCGGAATCGACTTTCGTCCGCCGGCTTCCTGTTTGTTCCACCAAGCGATCAAATGAGAGGCGTCAAGCAAATACGTTTCATTGAGCAAAGAAAAACGCAAAATCGCAAAACAAATGCCGCCGTGGGCGACGACTTGCTCCATATGGCGGATTTGATGAGCGTGGAAATTTTTCAGCGGAAACGCCGTTTTGTTTTTTGTCTCTTTCGCCTCAAAGTCAATGTACTTGCCGCGGTACACACCGTTGTAGTCGGTCGTCGACGCTTGCCGGAAGTAGGCTTCGGTAATGACGGCGGCGCTCCGTTTCGGATAGTCGACGCGCACGATTTGCACCGGGGTCGGCTTTTTATGGATGACCGCGATGCCGCGTTCCCGGTAATATTCATTCGTCGCGTTTAAGTCGTCTTCGAGCGTCATGCCGCGATTGGCATAATCGGCCGCCGGCCGGCGCGCGGCGTTCGGCTTGTTTCCGCGATACTCTTTTCCGCTCGGGTATTTGAGTGCCATCGCGTTCATCTCCTTTGAATGGTTTTTATTATACCATACGCTCCGGTCATATGCGCTCTTTTTCTTTTCCTCCTTTCGACTGAAGGCAAGCGAAGGAGGTCAATGTCGAATGGCGGCTGCTTGCCACTTTCTTTGCCGAATTCGTTCTACTTTTGTCGCCGCAGCAGGAGTCGTCCTTCCCGCCGCGAATGGAATATCATCATGCGAGAAATGGGGGAGAGGGAATGGAAAAACGGCTCGTGAAAAAAGAGGAGATCGAAAAGCAGCTGCAGGAAATTGTTGCACTCATCGAGCAGGTCGATGCGAAAATGGAAAAAGTGATCGCCGATGTCATCGAAGAGCGTTATACGCAAAATCAAGCACAGCTCGGGCGGCTTGAAGGGCAGATCGCCGGCGTGGAACAGCGGCTTGAGAAGGAGAAGCAGCGTGCTGCACTTCCGCTTTCGTCGAAACTGTATTTGGTGTGAGCCGGTCGGTATGGTATCATCAAACAGAAGCGCATCGCGGCAAAACGCATCCGTTCTCCGGGCCATAGGGCACATGGGCAAACCGGATTTGCCGGCATGGATAAGGAGGAGGCGCCATGGAAAAAGAGCTTAAGGCGTTGACGAAGCGGCTGCAACAATACAACGAACAGTTGCTTTTGATCGCCCGGCGCGCCCGCGAGCGGAACGAGGAGCCGGATTTTTTTGGCGACGTGAAACCGATGGCCGAAGAGGTGCAGGCCATTGCCGAACGGTGGAAGGACGCCGCTTCCCGCTGGGTCCGCCATGCGCGGCCGAAATATGTCCATGAGCGGCAAATTGAAGCCGCCGCCGACCATATGGCGAAGCTGTGCGTTGAGGCATTTTATCCATCCGTTCCTGAGCGCCGCATCAAGCAATACAGCCAGGCCGTCGCTTATACGCTGGCGCTTGTCAAGGAACGGCTTGACGACACGACCGAAGCAGGCAAGGAGAGGCTTTGACGGGGCAGGAGAAAGCGGCCGCACGGAAAAAGGGGCTGACCCAAAACGCGAGTGCGTTTTGGATCAGCCCCCTTTTTTGTTTTATGTGTCTTTGCCTGTTGTGATCGAGACAGGGCCGCCTTCTGCAGTAGCGACGGTGTTGATCTCGTATTCGACCCGCTCCGTATGCTTGGGCGGCGCTGGTTTTCCATGTTTCGGCTTTTCATGGTCATGGCCTTTCAATTTATGGTTAAAGTGGACGCCTCGACCCATCGCCAATCCCCCCTTGCACGACAATTCCTCTTGCCTCTTTAGGGTGGGAAGAAACATCGTTTTTTATGCGTCTTGAGGAACAGGGGCAAAAAAAAAGAAGGGAAAAGCTCCCTCATCGTCCTACAGCCCAGCGTATTCCCCTGCTTCATCCGGCTGAGAGGCGCCGGCTTTTTCGAGCTCACGCACGAGATCGCGGTACTCGGCGAGCGAAATTTCCCCGCGCAAATACAGACGGCGGGCAAAATCAAGCAGTTCGTTCGCCTCAGCCGGTTCGCAATGTTTGACCGCCATAAACTTATGCTTTAACTCCGTCACGTTCATTGATGCTTTTCCCCCTTCCCCTTTTTTACATCGTACCATGAAAATAGGGAGAAAGAATGATTTCGGAAAATTAAAACTTCCGACAAGAGGTGACATGTCCGCACACGTCGTCAGGCGTTTGCACATATACTAGTGGCAGCTCGCCTCCTTAGCCTAGGGGGAATCGATTATCAAACATGGGGGAGAGGAGACATGCACCGTTATCCGCGCCCAGTTTCGCCGCCGGTTTATGGACCATACGGCTCAGGCGGCCATTATAGTCCTTATTTTCACTATGGGGTTTCATCCTTCCCATCGGCGCCGGTTCACTGGCCTCATCTTCCGTCCGGCCATGCCGCGCCTCCCTCGTATCCGATGCCGTATCCAAAGCCAGGACCGCTTTTGCCGCCGCCGCGCCCGTCGTTTCTCGCCCAGTTTAAAAACAGCGACGGAACGTACGATATCAACAAAATGATGAGTACCGTGGGGCAAATGATCAATACGGTCAATCAAGTGAATGGCGTGTTGAAAGGATTGCTCGGTACGTTTAAAAAATGAAACCGCGTCATGGCGCGACGGTCGAGCGCGCTTGAAAAAGGGAAACCGCTCCGCCGTTTGCACGGGGAGCGGTTTTCACGTTGTCAAATGAGCAATTCATACACTTCATTGAGCTGATACACGCGCTCATAATCGCGCTCATCCATCGCATAGCGGATTTCATGGGGCAAAATGCGATCCAAAAAGGCGCTTTCTTCTTGCGTCAAGTCGCGGACAAATTCCCCTTCGCCTCGGTATGGTTTGCTGATCAGTTTTTTGTAAATGCGTTTTGGGGTGTCGCCGTGGTGATCCAAATAGTTGGACAGCACTTCGCGCAAGTAAGCGAGTGTTTGTTCCATCATCGTCCGCCCCCTTCGAAAAAAGAGACAAACTCTTTGCTTGTGTTTGTGCGGCCTTGGACGTACGGATTTTCTTCCGTCACGCGGTCCGGGTCGAGGTTTGTTTTGATGACAAGCATCGGCTCATCCGACGGCTCGTTGATCAGTCGGTCGTTCAATTGTTTGAAATCGGGCAGTTTCGCCATTCGTTTTGCACCTCCTATCAGTAGCGTAGCTTGTCAGCCGAGAAAGTATGTATGCATCGTGTTGGCCGCGGCAAGGCAAGCGAATGGCAAACAATAAGGGGGTGATGGCGGTGACAGACCGCAACGACAACTGGAAGCGGAAAAACAAATACACGAACCACCGCGAGGAAATCGCCAACGAATGGGTGATCAAAAAAGGAACGCCGGAAGAGGGCGAACGTTCCGGAAATTCACCCCATAAACAATAGAAGCTGGATAAGAAACAAGCCGCTCCCCATGAAGGGAACGGCTTGTTTCACGTCCAAGCGCGGCGCTGGCCGCTGCCAAAATGGTTTTTGAACGCACACACAGGCTGGATCGTCTTCAATCGATATCGATATATTTCCGTTTTTGCGGCAGCTGGATGGTGAGCGTCCCATTTTGAAACGAGGCTTTCACCTCATGCTCAGCGACCGGATACGGAAACGGAATCAGCCGCGCCACGCGCCGCCGTGCGTGGCGGCGTTCGTATACATGGCCGTGATGATCTGCCGATTCAATTGTTTCATTGTGATCGACGATCAGCTGCAGCCCATCTTCCTGCCATTGCAAGCTGATTTGTTCCCTTTTGATGTCAGGCAGCCGGACAATGATTTGGTAATCGTGCTTCGTCTCTTTCACCTCGATCGGAATGTACGCGGCAGCAAACGTTTGTGCGAAATAGTCATCGAGCGTTTCAAACAGTTTTTGCAGCGGCCGTTCATCAAACCATTGATTCATCATTTTCCGCAAATGATGGAACGGGTGATGGCCTCCCCCATTGGCTGGTGGTTGAAACGATTCATTCATTGCGCTTCCCTCCCTTTTTTCAAAACAGCGAAATGATTCTGTCAGGACGCTGCCGATTGGCAAGGCGATTCACTGTCAATGTATGTACGGAGCGAAAAAAAAGCTACTCCGTACTTTTTTAGGGAGTTTTCATCTTGTTTTAACCCAGATGGAATATAATGACACCACCATCCATGAGATGCACATCAATAACGCTGTCGGTTGCCCGGCGGCGGGAGGAGGGATGGCGCGATGCATTGGGTTCATTGGCTGGTGACATTGTTTTTTTCTGGAACAGCCGTGTCGCTTCTTTCTTATCAAGTGTTTGAAATCGTTCAAGCCGTTGTTGATTGGATCGTTGACCGCCACTCATAAACAGCTGCCTGCGCCGCTTTTTGCCGGTTCATTTTTGAGGGCGTCCCTAACAGGCGCCCCATTCCTTTTTTGACTTCTGGCTGCCTGTTGGCGGTGGACGATTTGTTGTGTATAGTGAAAGATGTATAAAGTGAAAGCAAACAGCCGCAATGGAGGAGGAGCAGCTGATGAACGGACGTATTTTATTGATTGAAGATGAAGCCGGGCTCGCCCGGTTTTTGGAGCTTGACTTAAAGCACGAAGGCTTTGACGTGCATGTATGCGCCGATGGACGCGAAGGGCTCGAGCTCGCTCTTTCGGAGCAGTGGGATCTCATTTTGCTTGATGTGATGCTGCCGCGTTTAAATGGCATGGAAGTATGCCGCCGCATCCGGGCGGCGAAATCGACGCCGATCATGATGATCACAGCGCGCGACAGCGTGTTTGACCGCGTCATGGGGCTCGATAACGGGGCCGATGACTACATCGTCAAACCGTTTGCCATTGAAGAGCTGCTCGCCCGCATCCGCGCCTTGTTCCGCCGCGTTCATCCGGAAGCGAACGCCCAAGTGTTGACGTTTAAAGATTTAGTCGTTGACGTGCAGGCGCGCACCGTGAAAAAAGGAGACGAATTTATTGAGCTGACGAAGCGGGAATACGACTTGCTCGTCGCCTTTATGCAAAACATCAATGTCGTCTTGACGCGTGATGCGCTCCTTGACAAAGTGTGGGGGTTCGACGCCGAGGTTGAGACGAACGTCGTTGACGTCTACGTTCGCTATTTGCGGCAAAAGCTTGACGAACACGATAAAGAGCGGTATATCCAAACGGTGCGCGGCACGGGATATGTGATGCGGCCATGAAGAGGGAGGCGATTCGCCGGCTTTCGCTGAAAGGGAAGCTGACCGTTTTGTCGGCCGGGGCGATTTTCATTACGTATTTTGTGTTTACGTTTTTGCAATATCATATGGTCAAACAATGGCTGCTGAAGGAAGAAGAAAAAACGATGGAACAAACGGTGGCGGAAATTGAAACCTATTACGCGGAAAAACGTAATCTATCATGGGAAGGGATTCGCCGCAGCCGCGCGTTTTTGGAAAAGCTGAATGAACGCTACCAGCTCATTCGCGTTACGGATGAGAAAGGAAACGTCATCGTCTCCGTTTCAAATGGGGCGGCGGTGTCGCTATCGCCAAGCGAGATGCCCGACAAGCGGAAGATGGATGAGCATTTCATCAACAATGAGCGATTTTTGCTGCTCCGTCAGCCGCTGCATATCGGCAACTTGCATGGAACGATCGAAATCGCCCGCCGGCTGGCGAGGTTTCAACAAGTGACCAACACGCTCTTTCTTATCATGACGGCGATCGGCTTTTTGGCCATGGCCGCAAGCGCTGTCGCCGGCCGGTTCGTGGCGCAAAGCTTCGTCCGGCCGTTGCAAACGCTGGCCAAAACGATGGCCGACATCAAAAACAACGGGCTGAAACGGCGCATTGATGTGCCTCCGGCGCGCGATGAAATTGCGGAACTGATGGTGATGTTCAACGGCATGATGGATGAAATTGAGCGGTCGTTCGCCATGCAGCGGCAATTTGTCGAGGATGCGTCCCATGAACTGCGCACGCCGCTTGCCATTTTGCAAGGCCATCTTTCGTTGCTGCAACGATGGGGAAAGCACAATCCAGAGATTTTAGAAGAATCGCTCGAGGCGGCGGTGAAAGAAGCGGAGCGGCTGAAGCGGCTCGTTCTCGAGCTTCTTGACTTGTCGCGCGCCGAGGCGATCACGGTGCCGGATGAGGTCGCGCCGATGGATGCCGCGGCGGCTGTCGGACAAGTCGTCAAAAATTTCCGCGTCTTGCACCCGGATTTCCAATTTCTGATTGACCAGCCGGATAAGCCGATTGCGCGCGCGGCGATGGCGAAACATCATTTTGAACAATTGCTGTTCATTTTGCTTGACAATGCGGTAAAATATTCTCAGCGAGTGAAACAAATCGCGATTTCCTTGCGCGAGGAAGGGCCGTTTGTCATCGTGTCCATCCGTGATTATGGCATCGGCATTCCGAAAGACGAGCTGAAAAACGTTTTTTTGCGCTTTTACCGCGTCGACAAGGCGCGCAGCCGCGAACAAGGCGGCGCCGGGCTCGGCCTTTCGATCGCCAAGGAGATCATCGATAAGTACGGCGGGCAAATTGCGTTGGAAAGCGAAGTTGGGAAAGGAACGACGGTGGAGCTCGCCATTCCGAAAGCGGAATAGGAGAGGAGCGTGAGGCAATGGGACATCCCCATGAGGAAGAGGCGGCAAGCAAAAAAGTGATTCATCACCTCGTTGAAAAATTCCGCAAGCGCGGGGTGAAAATCGCGACATGCAAACCGCGGACGATGATGTCACTGTCATGCTTAGATGAGATCGACAAAATGAGAGGATGAATCGAAGAAAAGAAAATGGAAGCGAAACAGCGCATCATTCCGGCCATTAAAACGATGAAGCAATTTGACGCCTTTTTGTCAAGCGGTTACACGGTCGGCGTGTTGCTTGAGGTGCATATTGCCCAGTTAAAAAGCATCTTTGCCTATGCGCGCCGGCATGGCAAGGAGTTGATCATTCACGTCGACTTGGTGCAAGGGCTGAGTCATGATGAACATGCGGCGGAATACCTTTGCCAAGAGTTCCGCCCTCATGGCCTCATTTCCACGAAAGCGGGCGTCATTATGAAGGCGCGCCAAAAGCGTGTCTTGGCCGTGCAACGCATCTTTTTGCTCGATTCCCACGCTTTAGAGAAAAGCTACCAGCTGATCGCCAAAACGAATCCGGATTGCATTGAAGTCATCCCGGGCGCCATGCCGCACATCATCCGCGAAGTGAAAGAACGGACCGGGAAGCCGATTTATGCCGGTGGACTTATCCGCACGGTCGACGATGTCGAGCAGGCGCTTGCAGCTGGGGCGGTGGCGGTGACCACGTCCAACGAAACATTATGGCGCCACTACAATGGATAATGCGTTGAGCTGGCCAAATCGGCCGCAGTCTGCTATAATAAAAGCAACAAGTTAATCATCAGTCAGGAGACAAGGAGAGACCATGCACACATGGTAGGCGAAGGCTTATCGTGTTTGCACTGGTCTCTTTTTGTCTTTTTTCAAGGAGGAGTCAAGCATGGCATTCTCAAGCAAACAGCGGAACAACGTTCTCGAAGCGATGAGCGAAAAGCCATACGATCTGTTGGTGATCGGCGGGGGAATCACCGGGTGCGGCATCGCCTTGGATGCCATCTCGCGCGGCATGACGGTCGCGCTTGTCGAGATGCAAGATTTCGCCGCCGGCACGTCGAGCCGCTCGACCAAACTCGTCCACGGCGGCCTGCGCTACTTGAAGCAGTTCGAGGTGAAGCTTGTCGCGGAAGTCGGGCGCGAACGGGCGATTGTGTATGAAAACGGCCCGCACGTCACCACACCGGAGTGGATGCTGCTGCCCATTTACCGCGGCGGGACGTTCGGAAAATGGAGCACGTCGGTCGGCCTTTGGCTGTATGACCGGCTGGCTGGCGTCAAGCCAAGCGAACGGCGCACGATGCTTGATGCCCGGCAGACGTTGGAAAAAGAGCCGCTCTTAAAGCGCGATGGCCTCCTTGGCGGCGGCTATTACGTCGAGTATCGGACCGACGATGCCCGCCTGACGATCGAAGTGATCAAAAAAGCGGTCGAGCTTGGCGCCGACGCCGTCAACTACGTCAAAGCCGAACAGTTTTTATACGACGAGCGCGGCCGCGCGATCGGCGCCCGCTGCCGCGACCTGATCGGCGGACGAGTGTATGACATCCGCGCCAAAAAAGTCGTCAATGCCGCCGGACCGTGGGTTGATGCGCTGCGCGACAAAGACGGATCGAAAACCGGCAAGCGGCTTCGGCTGACAAAAGGCGTCCATATCGTCATCGATCAAAAGCGTTTTCCGCTCAAGCAGGCAGTCTATTTTGACACCCCGGACGGCCGGATGGTGTTTGCCATTCCGCGGGATGGGAAAACGTATGTCGGCACGACCGATACATTTTATGACGATGATCCCGCTCATCCGGCCATGACTGAAGAAGACCGTGATTACTTATTGCAGGCGATTCACTACATGTTCCCGTCCGTCGGCATCACCGCTGATGATGTCGAGTCGAGCTGGGCTGGCGTCCGTCCGCTCATTTATGAAGAAGGGAAAAACCCGTCGGAAATTTCCCGCAAAGACGAGATTTGGACATCGCCATCCGGCCTCATTACGATCGCCGGCGGCAAACTGACCGGCTACCGGAAAATGGCGGAAACCGTCGTCGATCTTGTCGCCAAGCAGCTCGAAAAAGAAGAGCGGAAAACGTTCCGTCCATGCCAGACGAAACAATTGCCGATCTCCGGCGGCGATGTCGGCGGCTCGCACCGGCTGCCGGTCTTCATCGCCGAAAAGGCGAAGGAAGCGGCGCGCTATGGGCTGACAGAAGAACAAGGGGCGCGGCTGGCAAAACAGTACGGCACAAATGTCGACCGCCTCTTTGCCTTAAGCAACGAGTACGACCGCTCGTCCGGCTTAACGCGCGAAACGTTCGTCCGCCTCGTCTACGCCATCGAGGAAGAAATGGCGGTCAAACCAGTCGACTACTTCATCCGCCGCACCGGAGCGCTGTTGTTTGATATTGATTCGGTCCGGCGTGAGAAAGAGGCGGTTGTTGCGTTTATGGCGCGGTATTTTGGGTGGACCGAGGAAGAGCGGGACATGTATGGGAAGGAACTCGATCAGGAACTGCGGCGTGCCGTGTTGGCGGAGGAAGGAGAGGAGTGAATGATCCTTTGAAGGAAATGATGAGCGCCTGAATCCAGGGCGCTTTTTTGATGGATTTTTTCGTAAAAATTAAGTAAAATTTAAACAAAAACAAAGCGGGGGAAGAGAATGTCAGTTGCATACAATCCGCAAACGAAGCAGTTTCATTTGCGGGCGGGAAAGGCGAGCTACGTGATGCAGCTTTTCCGCTCCGGCTATTTGGCGCATGTCTATTGGGGAAAAGCGGTGCGCGATGTTCGAGGCGCGCGGGCATTTCCGCGGCTGGATCGCGCGTTTTCCCCCAATCCCGCCCCATCCGACCGCACGTTTTCGCTCGATACGCTGCCGCAAGAATATCCAGCTACGGCGGCGACGAGCTGATGTATGCCGGAGTGGCGGTGCCGCACCGCTTGGGCGATTTTATCAGCATGATGTGGCGATTGAAAGCTGTTCGATGATAGGGGGAATGATGCGGTCTGAGCGGATGCATCAGGGCGAAACAAACGAATCGAACCCGGCATGTTAGATGCCGGGTTCAAACTGTTTGAGCTTCTCGATAATGCGCCGCTTCCGATAAAGCATCTTCCCGGTTTCGGCGATGTCTTCCATAAACGATTTGTTAAACAGCGAACCGAAAATGACGCCGATGATCGGAACGACTTGAAACAGCTTTTTCCATCCGTATTGGTCGCGGAACGTCATCATCACTTCCCGCCAGCCTTGCAGTTCGGAAAAGACGCGCCCGCGTTCATGGGAGAACGACGAAAGTTCGTCCAAAATCGCTTTTTTCCCGACAATGTCCGCCGCGGCAAACTGAAGGCATTTGACGACAAACACGCGCTCCTCTTTGTCCTTCGGATCGTATCCATACACGATGGCGATCTCTTGCAGCGTTTTCAGCGCTAAGCCGAGAAGTGCCGGAATGTCCACCGCCAACGTCAACGCCCCGCCGACCCCGGTCGCCGCTCCTTGCAGCTGGGCGAACGTGACGCGCGCATCGATCAACTCGTCGCAAACGCGATCCATAGTCGCAAGCGGCAAGTGCGGCACCTCGGCCAACGACGATACGCCAAGCTTGTCCAATACCTTTCCTTCATTCACTAAGTATTGCCCGCCGCTTTGAATATAGCTGCCCAGCTCATCAAGCAGCTGTCCGAGTTTTCGATGGACGGCTTTTGGCGTCAGCTTATCGAGCACTTGAAACGGCAAGCGGCCGAGCTTTTCCCAAAACCATAGATCTTTTTGGGAGTGTTCCCAGTGGGTGATGGTTTGGAGTTCTTGTTTCAACATCTGTCGCGTTTCCATCTCCGCTCCGCCTCCTTCCTATATTTATTAAGGTGAATAAATGCTCAAACGATTATACGTATTAAAAAAGATTTTGTTTCGCTGTTGATTTTTAGTAAATTATTAACTAGAATATTTACTATAAAGACTTGAAGGAGGCCCTCTCATGATCCCCATCTTAAAACAGCAATTTATCGAACTTTTCGGCGGCTTGGGCGAAGGCATCCGCGCTTTCTTCGCCCCCGGCCGCGTCAATTTGATCGGTGAGCATACGGATTACAACGGCGGGCATGTGCTGCCGTGCGCGCTTGCGATCGGCACGTATGCGCTTGTTCGGCAGACGAAAGAGCCATTTGTCCGCCTTTACTCCCAAAACTTCCCGGAAACGGGAGTGATCACTGTCTCTTACGATGACTTGTCATACCGGAGCGAGCACGGCTGGGCGAACTACCCGAAAGGGATCTTGGCTGCGTTTCAAGCGCTCAGCCCGCTGGAGACCGGATTGGACATTTTGTATTATGGAACGATCCCGAACGGCGCCGGGCTGTCGTCATCGGCGTCGATTGAGCTTGTGACCGCGGTGATGCTCAACGAACTGTTCAGGCGCGGGCTTGACCAACTAGAACTTGTGAAAATGAGCCAAAACGTAGAAAATAAATACGTTGGGGTCAATTGCGGCATTATGGATCAGTTTGCCGTCGGCATGGGGAAACAAGATTGCGCCATTCTATTAAACTGCCAGACGCTCGAGTACCGCTATTTGCCGCTCGTGCTCAACGATTGTTCGATTGTCATCGCGAACACAAACAAAAAGCGCGGCCTGGCGGACTCGGCGTACAACGAGCGGCGGGCGACGTGCGAGGCGGCTCTTGCGAAGCTGCAAAGCGTGCGGAACATCGCCTCGCTCGGCGAGCTGACAAGCGCGGAACTGGCCCGTTATGCACATCTTCTTTCCCCGCTTGAACAAAAACGGGCCCGCCATGCGGTGACGGAAAACGAGCGGACGCTTGAAGCCGCCCGGGCGCTTGAGCGGGGAGACCTGATCCGCTTTGGCGAGTTGATGAAACAGTCGCATTTGTCGCTGCGCAATGATTACGAAGTGACAGGCGTTGAACTCGACACGCTCGTTGAAGCGGCATGGTCGCACGAAGGAACGGTCGGGGCGCGCATGACTGGAGCAGGATTCGGCGGCTGCACGGTGAACATTGTGAAAAAGGCATGCGTTCAAGATTTCATTGAACGGGTCGGAAACGCGTATGCCGAAAAAATCGGTTATGAAGCAAGCTTTTATGTCGTTGAAGTTGGTGACGGGGCGAGAGAACTCACGGAACTGGAGGAGATGAGCCGATGATTTTGGTTTGCGGAGGGGCAGGGTATATCGGCAGCCATGCGGTGTACCGTCTGCTTGAAAAAGGGGAGCGCGTGGTCGTGGTGGATAACTTGCAGACGGGGCACAAAGAAGCGGTTCACCGTGATGCGGTGTTTTGCCAAGGCGATATTCGCGACCGCGAGTTTTTGCGCACGGTGTTTCGCCGGCACGACATTGAGGCGGTCATTCATTTTGCGGCGAACTCATTGGTCGGCGAAAGCATGGAAGAGCCGCTGAAGTATTACGACAACAACGTGTACGGGACACAAGTGCTGCTTGAAGTGATGAAGGAATTTGGCGTCAAGCAAATCGTCTTTTCTTCAACCGCTGCGGTGTACGGGGAGCCGAAACAAATCCCGATCATCGAAACCGATCCGACCGAACCGACGAACGCGTACGGAGAAACAAAGCTGGCGATGGAAAAAATGATGAAATGGGCGGATCGCGCCTACGGCATCCGCTCGATTTCGCTCCGCTACTTTAATGTCGCCGGGGCGTACGGCACGACAATCGGTGAGGACCACAACCCGGAGACGCATCTTATTCCATTGATTTTAAAAGTGCCGCTTGGCCAGCGCGAGGAAATTTCCGTTTTCGGCGATGACTACGACACGCCCGACGGCACGTGCATCCGCGACTACATCCATGTGCTTGATCTCGTCGATGCCCACGTGTTGGCGCTTGAAAAACTGCGGAATGGAGCGTCCAGTGACGTGTACAATCTCGGCAACGGCAACGGCTTCAGCGTCAAAGAAGTGATCGAAGCGGCTCGGCAAGTGACCGGACACCCGATCCCCGCCCGCGTCGTGGCGCGGCGCCCGGGCGATCCGGCGAGACTTGTCGCTTCATCGGAAAAAGCAAAGCGCGAGCTCGGCTGGGAGCCGAAATACCCGTCCATTACGGATATCGTCGCGTCGGCATGGGAATGGCATCAAGCGCGGCCAAACGGCTATCGGGGTGTGTAAACATGGAAACGATTTTTGCGGCGATTGAACAACTGATCCGTTATGCCGAGCAACGCGGCCTTTTAGCGCCGGAAGATGTTGTGTACGCGCGCAACCGCCTGCTGGCAACGCTCCGACTCACGGAATGGCAGCCGGCCGAGGTCAAGGACGTTCCCTTGGCTTCGCCGGCCCCGGTATTGGACGCTATGATTGATTGGGCGTATGAACAAGGATTGTTGGAAACGAATACAACGACCGAGCGCGATATATGGGATGCGAGACTGATGGACTGCGTCATGCCGCGGCCGTCGGAAGTGATCCGCGCCTTTTACGAGCGATACCGCCGCGACCCGCAGGAGGCGACGGACTGGTTTTATTCGTTGAGCCAAGCGTCCAATTACATTCAAACGGCGCGCATCGCCAACAATCAGCACTGGAAAGTGTCAACCATCTATGGAGAATTGGATATCACCATTAACTTGGCGAAGCCGGAAAAAGACCCGAAGGAAATCGCCAAATTAAAAGAGATGCCGTCATCCTCGTATCCAAAATGTGTATTATGCAAAGAAAACGAAGGGTATGAAGGAACGTGGCGTCATCCAGCCCGTTCCAATCACCGTGTCATCCCGATCACGTTATTGGATGAACAGTGGTATTTCCAATATTCTCCCTACGTGTACTATAATGAACATTGCATCGTCTTCCACGCCGAACATGTACCGATGAAAATGGAGCGGAAGACGCTTGAGCGTTTGCTCGATTTCGTCGAAAAGTTCCCGCACTATTTCATTGGCTCGAACGCCGATTTGCCGATTGTCGGCGGCTCGATTTTAGTGCATGACCATTTCCAAGGCGGGTGCTATACGTTTGCGATGGAAAAGGCGGAGATCGAAGAGTGTATCCCGCTTCCATCGTTTCCGTCGGTCACAGCCGGCATAGTGCGCTGGCCGATGTCCGTCATCCGTTTGATTGGACCAAAAGAGGACGTGTTGGATGCGGCTGCCTTTTTGTATGAAACATGGCGGACGTACAGCGACCCAAGTGTCGAGATTATGGCCTACAGCGGCGATGTTCCGCATAACACGATCACCCCGATCGCCCGGCGGCGCGGCGATTTGTTTGAGTTGGACATCGTGTTGCGCAACAACCGGACGTCAGCGGAACATCCGTACGGCATTTTCCATCCGCATGAAGAATTGCATCATATTAAAAAAGAAAATATCGGCTTGATCGAAGTGATGGGGCTGGCGGTGCTGCCGGCACGGCTTGCCGTGGAACTGGAGACGCTGGCCGATTATCTCGTGCATCGGACAAAAAAAGAAGACTGGGACGAGTCGATGCATAAACATTGGGATTGGTGCGAAGCCATTCACTCGGCCTATCCGGACATCACGAAGGACAACGTCCATGACATTTTGCGGCACGAAGTCGGGCAACGGTTTGTGACCGTGTTGGAACATGCCGGGGTGTTTAAGCGGGACAAGCGAGGGAAGGACGCGTTTCGCCGCTTTATGCAGCACGCTGTGGAGCGCATGTCGTCTCTTGTTTAAATGCGGCGAAAAAACGCGTTTCATATGAAACATAAGGAAGGGATCGCAAACAGACTATGGCTACGTTAAAAGAAATCGCGGAAAAAGTCGGCGTTTCGGTGGCGACCGTGTCGCGCGTGCTCAACTATGACACGACGCTGTCCGTCTCTGATGAAACGAGAAAACGCATTTTTGAAGTCGCCCAAGAGCTGAACTACAAAACATTGCGGGAGCGAAGCCAGCAAGCGCGCGAATCGTTTCGCTTCGGGCTCATTCACTGGTATTCGGAACGCCAGGAAATCGATGACCCGTATTATATGGCGATTCGCCTCGGGGTGGAAAAAGAATGTTTTGACCGCGGCATAGAACTCGTCAAATTGTTTAAACAGCACGGCGCCTATCCGATCGAACGGATGGAGACGCTCGATGGCATCATCGCCGTCGGAAAATTTGGGCCGAAGGAAGTCGAGGTTTTTGCCGCCGGGGCCAAACAAATTGTGTTTGTCGACTGTTCGCCTGATGAGCATCGGTTTGATTCAGTCGTCATCGACTTGCGTCAAGCGACGGTGACAGTGCTTGATTATTTGCTTCGGTTGGGGCATACGAAAATTGGCTATATCGGCGGCCGTGAATATGTCGACGGGGAAACGCCGATCCGCGATGAGCGCGAAGCGGCGTTTTACGAATATTTGTATGTCAAAGGGCTGTATGATTCCCGCTATGTATGGATCGGTGCCTTCACTGCTGAAGATGGCTATCGGCTGATGAAAGAGGCTGTTTCAGGCGGCGACTTGCCGACGGCGTTTTTCATTGCCAGTGATTCGATGGCGATTGGCGCCCTGCGTGCGCTGCATGAAGCCGGGATCGCTGTTCCGGAAGAGGCGGCGATTGTCGGATTCAATGATATTCCGACGGCAGCATTTCTTCACCCGCCGCTTTCGACGGTGAAAGTATACACAGAATTTATGGGTGAAACAGCGGTTGAGCTGCTCATCGAACGGTTGACGACGAAACGAGCGATTTGCAAAAAGGTCGTCGTGCCGACAGAGCTCGTCATCCGCTCAAGCAGCGAGGGCAACGAAAAGGGGAGCGGTCGATAAGCCGCTCCCTTCTGCATTAATGGAACTCGATATCAACGCGTTTTTTCGTTCCTGTCGTTGTTTTCGGGATATGAATGTCAAGCACGCCGTTTTTGTACGTCGCGCGAATGTTTTCCGTCGCCGCATCCGCCGGCAGGGTGATCGAACGCTGGAAGCGACCAAAGAAGCGTTCGCGCCGGTGCATTTGTTCTTCTCTTACATCGTGGTGGCGTTGAATCGTGCCGCTGATGGTCAACATGTTGTTCTGCACGTCAATGTGCACATCCTCTTTCCGCTCCAGCCCCGGTAAATCGCACGAAACGACGTATTCGTTGGCCGTTTCATGCATGTCGATGCGCGGCATCCAGTGCTGCTCATCCATATGAGTGAACAGCGATGGAAAATCACTAGCAAAAAAGCGGTTCATATCCCGGCGAATCGATTCCAAGTGCCGGAACGGGTCATACGGAATTAACGCCATAACTGCCATCCTCCTTAACAAGAAATGTTTTTTCGCTCAGTAGTGTGAACCGGATTCGTCTGTTTTATGCATGATTGGCTTGCAATTGTTCCATCACCGTCAAATACGCTTGAATGAGTGCTACTTTCATGCCATCCGGCAAGTCAGAAGCGGCCACCCGCTTAACGGCGTAATAAAACTTCACTTCGGACGATTGCCGCACGCGCGGATGCGTCCATTCATCGCGCAGCTCTTTCCTTATCGTTTCATACAAAAGAGTTTGGCTTTCTTGTTCATCAAGCGGTCCGGCCGCCAGCGATCGGTTCGGCCAAAGGCGGCGGTAGCCGTCAAGCAATGCAGAAAATGGATAGGTCACGGCTGTTTCCCTCCTTAAAAAATATACATAGCGATCCTCGAGGTCTGCTCCTTGCAACATATTCTTTTTAAGAAATTATATCATACAGCAGTCGAAGCGATTCGGGAGGCCAAGTCGAATGTAGATAGTGGGGGCTGGTTTCGTTTGCTGTCGTTGTAAGGCAGTCGAACCGTGGGACGCACGAGGATGGCTTGGTTGACAGCCTGCCGTGGGGCGGGTGTTCCCAAAAATCTCCCACCTCTAAGCGTTAGCGTAGGTGGGAGAGCGTTCAACCTAAAAAAGTAGTTGACATAAGGTGAGATAGTGTATAAAATAAAAATCGCGCTTCGACGGAATGTCGGAGTGCAACGATCGAACAATCATGAAATAAAAAAACTATTGACAAATAGTTAACACTGCGTATAATGAATAATTGCCGCGACGAAATGAACGCGGTAATAATTAGAAGAGAATCAGTAGTTGACATTTTTGAAAGATTGTTTATAATAGTAACTGTCGTTCCTTGAAAACTGAACGAAACGAAGCGCGAAAGAAAAGCGGAGGCCGCTTTGGCCGAAGCTGGACAATGCGAAAAGCCAATCAACTTTCTTTTGGAGAGTTTGATCCTGGCTCAGGACGAACGCTGGCGGCGTGCCTAATACATGCAAGTCGAGCGGACC
>NZ_JAEIGB010000006.1:0-150625 GCF_022341265.1 Geobacillus sp. YHL | reverse complement strand
GCCTCGCGCTGTCTCCGCAGTTCCGCCGCCCTCGCCCGCGCTTCCTCCGCCGCCTTTCTCTTCGCCGCCTCGAGGTCGCCTTCGGTCGCCGCACCAGACGCAGCGGCCTCGCGCTGTCTTCGCAGTTCGGCGGCCCTCGCCCGCGCTTCCTCCGCCGCCTTTCTCTTCGCCGCCTCGAGGTCGCCTTCGGTCGCGCCGCCTGTCGCGGCTGCTTCCCGCTGTCTTCGCAGTTCGGCGGCCCTCGCCCGCGCTTCCTCGGCTGCTCGTTTTTTCGCCAATGCAAGATCGTCGGCCGATGCCGGTTCCGTTGCCTCTCCCTTCGTTGTTTCGAGCTGGCTGCCATTCGAATTCGGGGGCGTTTTCAAACTGCCCGTTTCGGCGGCTGACTTGGCCTGTTCATCTGCCTGCCTAGCCGCGAGCCGTTCGCGCGCCAGTTGTTTTGCCCGCTCAGCGGCTTCTTTTTTTCGCTGGGCCAAATCTTTTTCTTCATCCATCGGTTACAGCACCTTCTTCCCCGTTTTGGCTTCCAGTCGGATTTTTTCTTTTAATTTATGAATACCGTAGATGAGCGCTGCCGGGTTCGGCGGACAGCCTGGTATGTACACGTCCACCGGGACAATTTGGTCGACGCCTTTGACGACGCTGTACGATTTGACGTACGGGCCGCCGGCTGTCGCACACGAACCCATGGCGATGACCCATTTCGGTTCGGGCATTTGGTCATACAACCGGCGCAAGAGCGGCGCCATTTTTTTCGTCACCGTGCCCGAGACAATCATGACGTCCGCCTGCCGCGGCGAGGCGCGGAAAAACGAACCGAACCGGTCGAGGTCGTAATGGGCGCCGCCGACCGCCATCATCTCGATAGCGCAACAGGCAAGGCCGAACGTCAACGGCCAAAGCGAACTGCTTCGGGCCCATCCTTTCAACTGTTCCAACGTCGTCAAAAAGACGTTTCGCTTCACTTCTTCCATTTCGACGCCAGAAAAACCCTCCCATTTCACATCCATCGTAACACCTTCTTTTTCCAAGCATAGATAAGGCCAATGGCAAGCAAAACGATGAAAATGATCATTTCCACCAACGCGAACAAACCGAGTTGGTCATAGACAACAGCCCACGGGTACAAAAACACCGTCTCGATATCGAAAATGACAAACAGCAAGGCAAATAGGTAGTACCGAACTTGGAACTGAACGCGCGAGTCGTGAAAGGGATTGTTACCGCTTTCATACGTTGTCGCCTTTGCATCACTCGGCACGTGCGGCCGCAGCCACCGCCCGGCCGTGAGCGCCCCGATCGGCAGCAACACACCGAGGCAAAGGAAGACGAAGATGATCAAATAACTGTTTGCATAGATGTTGCTCAACCAGCTCGCCCCCTTCCGGTTTACTACATACGTATGGTGTTAATGATGAAATTTTTCAATAATTCCTTCGATTTCATTATAACATTTATATCCAGCCGTGTCAGCAAAACTTCAAGTTAACACTGTCAACACTGTATCCATTCATGTAAGCGCTTCATCTTTGTTGAAGCGACGGAATGCGAGGAACGAAAAAAGAGAGAGCGTTTGCCTCTCTCCTTGACGGACGATTCTTCCGTTTTCATCAAAAAAAGCAGGGGAGTTTTCCCCTGCTTTTTACTTCATTTCCGCAACGCTCAAACGGTTCATGGCGCGTTTTAACGCCAGTTCGGCCCGTTTGAAGTCGATGTCATCCTGCTGGCTTTGCAGGCGGCGCTCCGCCCGCTCTTTCGCCGCTTTGGCGCGGAGGACGTCAATGTCCTCCGCCCGTTCAGCAGCTTGAGCCAAAATCGTCACTTTGTCCGGGCGGACTTCCAAAAAGCCGCCGCTGACGGCAATGTATTGCGTTTTGCCGCCTTTTTTCAGCCGGGCCGCGCTGATCTCGAGCGGGGCGACAAGCGGAATGTGCCCCGGCAAAATGCCGAGCTCGCCGCTTTTCGCTTTGACGCTGACCATCTCAACATCGTCTTCGTACACCGGGCCATCAGGAGTAACGACGCTCACGTGGATCGTTTTCATTGTCCAATCCCCCTATCCCGGGTCACACTTCGACACCCATCGCTTTCGCTTTTTCAACGACTTCTTCAATGCGGCCGACTAAGCGGAACGCATCTTCCGGAAGATGGTCGTATTTGCCTTCCAAAATTTCTTTAAAGCCGCGCACTGTTTCTTTCACCGGCACGTAGGAGCCCGGTTGGCCCGTGAACTGCTCCGCCACGTGGAAGTTTTGCGACAAGAAGAACTGGATGCGGCGGGCGCGATGAACGACGAGTTTGTCTTCATCCGACAGTTCATCCATCCCCAAGATGGCGATGATGTCTTGCAATTCTTTATAACGTTGCAGCGTTTGCTGCACTTTGCGGGCGACTTGGTAGTGCTCCTCGCCGACGATTTCCGGCGCCAACGCACGCGATGTCGAAGCGAGCGGGTCAACGGCCGGATAAATCCCCATTTCCGCGAGCTTCCGCTCCAGGTTCGTCGTCGCATCCAAGTGCGAGAACGTCGTGGCCGGAGCCGGGTCCGTATAGTCGTCGGCCGGGACGTAAATCGCTTGAATCGAGGTGATCGATCCTTTCGCCGTCGACGTGATCCGCTCTTGCAATTGACCCATCTCCGTCGCCAATGTCGGTTGGTAACCAACGGCCGACGGCATGCGGCCTAACAGCGCCGACACTTCCGAACCGGCCTGCGTGAAACGGAAGATGTTATCGATAAAGAGCAACACGTCTTGGCCTTGTTCATCACGGAAGTATTCGGCCATCGTCAAGCCGGTCAAGGCGACGCGCATCCGCGCCCCCGGCGGCTCATTCATTTGTCCGAACACCATGGCCGTTTTGCTGATGACGCCGGAATCTTTCATCTCATGGTACAAGTCGTTTCCTTCGCGTGTCCGTTCGCCGACGCCAGCAAAGACGGAAATCCCGCCGTGCTCTTGGGCGATGTTGTGGATCAGCTCTTGAATCAAGACCGTTTTTCCTACGCCAGCGCCGCCGAACAAACCGATTTTTCCGCCTTTAATATACGGGGCAAGCAAGTCAACGACTTTAATCCCCGTTTCCAAAATTTCGACTTCCGTCGCCAATTCCTCGAATTTTGGCGCCGGACGGTGAATCGGGTCGCGGCGGGCGTCAGCCGGAATGTCGCCTTCCAAGTCGATCGGCTCGCCCAAGACGTTGAACACGCGGCCAAGCGTGACTTCGCCGACCGGCACCGAAATCGGTGCACCGGTATCGATGACTTCCATGCCGCGGATGAGGCCGTCTGTGGACGCCATCGCGATCGTCCGTACTGTATCATCGCCAAGGTGCAAGGCGACTTCCAATGTCAAGTCGATGTCGACTTCGTTTTCGTTGCGCGCTTTATGTTGAATTTTCAGGGCGTTGTAGATCGCCGGCAAGTGGCCGTTCTCAAACTTGACGTCTACAACCGGACCCATGACTTGGATAACGCGTCCTCTTGTCATCGTTTTCCCTCCTAACTTGCTAGTCCCCTATTGCAAGGCGTTTGCTCCGGCGACAATTTCCGTAATTTCTTGCGTAATCGCCGCTTGCCGAGCGCGGTTGTAGGAAAGCGTCAATGTGCGAATGAGCTCGTTCGCATTGTCCGTTGCGTTCTTCATCGCCGTCATGCGGGCGGCGTGTTCGCTTGCTTTTGCATCGAGCAATGCGCCGTAAATGAGGCTTTCCGCATACTGCGGCAATAAGACGTCCAAAATTTCTTCTTGCGACGGTTCAAATTCGTACACCGTGCGCTGCTTATTCTCCGCCAAGTCAGTGAGCGGCAGAAGCTTCCGTTCCGTCACCTCTTGCTGGATCGCGCTCACGTAATGGTTGTAATACATATACAGCTCGTCAAACGTACCGTCGGCGAATAACCCAACCGTTTTGCGGGCGATTTCTTTAATATCGGCAAACGACGGCTGGTCCGGCAAGCGGGTGATGTCGAGAATGACCGGCATGTTCCGCTTGCGGAAAAAGCTCAACCCGACGCGGCCGATGACGATGATCGCATATTCGTCCGGAGAAGCATGGCGTTTTTGGATCGTTTGGTACACGAGGCGCAGCACGTTGCTGTTGTACGCGCCAGCCAGACCGCGATCCGACGTGATCACGAGATACCCGGTTTTTTTCACCGGGCGCGAAACGAGCATCGGATGCGAAGCCCCCCCGGCGCCAAGCGCCACATTGGCCACGACTTCTTGAATTTTCTCCATATATGGAACGAACGATTTCGCGTTTTGCTCCGCTCGGTTCAGCTTCGACGTCGAGACCATTTCCATCGCTTTTGTAATTTGGCTTGTCTTCTTCGTCGCATTGATGCGCGTTTTAATATCGCGTAACGATGCCAAAGGTTTCACCACCTTTTTGCTGCACGGGTTCTAACAGGCGTGAGGGGGCGATATGCCCCCGCCGGCCTTATTGTGAAACGACAAACGTTTTCTTGAACGCTTCGATCGCTTTATTGAGATCGTCTTCGTTCGGAAGATCTTTCGTCGTGCGGATGTGCTCAAGCAAGTGTTGGCCGTTTTGGTCGAGCCACAAGTAAAACTCTTTCTCGAAACGGCGCACATCTTCAACCGGAATGTCGTCCAAAAAGCCGCGCGTCAATGCATAGATGATCAACACTTGTTTTTCGACCGGAATCGGCTGATGCAAATCTTGCTTCAGCACTTCGACCGTGCGCGCCCCGCGGGCGAGCTTCGCTTGCGTCGCCTTGTCGAGGTCGGAGCCGAATTGGGCGAACGCCTCCAGCTCACGGTAAGCGGCCAAGTCCAAACGGAGCGTCCCGGCTACTTTTTTCATCGCTTTGATTTGCGCTGCCCCACCGACGCGCGAAACGGACAACCCTGCGTTGATCGCTGGGCGGACGCCGGAGAAGAACAAGTCCGATTGCAAGAAAATTTGCCCGTCCGTAATCGAGATGACGTTCGTCGGAATGTACGCGGAAATATCGCCCGCTTGCGTTTCGACGAACGGAAGCGCGGTCAAGGAACCGCCGCCTTTGGCATCGCTCAATTTCGCTGCGCGCTCAAGCAGGCGGGAGTGCAAGTAGAAAATATCCCCCGGATACGCTTCACGGCCCGGCGGACGGCGAAGCAAGAGCGACAATTCGCGGTACGCCGCCGCTTGTTTCGACAAATCGTCATAGACCACGAGCACGTGTTGGCCTTTGTACATGAAATACTCGCCCATCGATACGCCGGCATACGGCGCCAAGAACAAAAGCGGAGCCGGCTGCGACGCCGAAGCGGTGACGACGATCGTATAGTCGAGCGCGCCGTGTTTGCGGAGCGTTTCGACAACCGTCCGGACCGTCGATTCCTTTTGCCCGATGGCGACATAAATACAAATCATGTTTTGATCTTTTTGGTTGATGATCGTATCAATCGCGACAGACGTTTTCCCCGTTTGTCGGTCGCCGATGATGAGCTCGCGCTGACCGCGGCCGATCGGCACGAGCGCGTCAATCGCTTTGATCCCGGTTTGCAGCGGCTCATGCACCGATCTCCGGTCCATAACGCCCGGCGCCGGGCTTTCGATCGGGCGCGTTTCGGTCGTTTCCACCGGCCCTAATCCGTCAACAGGCTGACCGAGTGGGTTGACGACGCGGCCGATGAGCGCTTCCCCAACGGGCACTTCCATGATCCGTCCGGTACGGCGCACTTCGTCCCCTTCTTTAATGCCGGTGTACGGTCCTAAAATAACGATACCGACGTTGTTTTCTTCCAAGTTGAGCGCCATGCCCATGACGCCGTTGGCAAACTCGACGAGCTCGCCGGACATGACGTTATCGAGCCCATGAGCGCGCGCGATCCCGTCGCCGACTTGGATGACGGTGCCGACGTCGCTCACCTGAATTTGCGATTCGTAGTTTTCAATCTGCTGCTTAATGAGCGCGCTGATTTCCTCCGCTCGAATGCTCATGCCTTTCACCCCTATCTCCAAATGTTAGCCGATCAACTGCCGCCGGATCCGTTCAAGCTGTCCGCTGACGCTGCCATCGTAAATGCGGTTGCCGATGCGCAGCTTCACGCCGCCGATGAGTTCCGGATCGATGATATTTTCAATCTCAAGCGTCTGTTTGCCAACTTTTTGGGCAAAGACGTCAGAGAGTGCCCCCAGTTCTTCATCCGTCAATGGCCGTGCCGAATAGGCGACCGCCTTGGCGATGCCGCGCGCATCGTCGACGAGGGCGAGAAACTGTTCCGCCAGCTCAGGCACAAGGCCGAAGCGATGGCGCTCCAGAAGAAGGAGAAGCGTGTTTTGCACCGGGGTGGACACACCGGCGAACGCTTCGCGGATGAGCGCTTTTTTCTGATCCAAGGAAAGTTTCGGATACGAAAGAAGCGATAAAAACTCGCCGTTTTCCGCCAACGCCTGGCGCACGGCGCGAACATCTTCTTCGATTCGATCAAGCTGTCCTTGTTCGAGCGCGATTTGGAACAAAGCGGACGCGTACCGTTTGGCGATCACTTCTTGGTTCATCGCGCTCCTCCTGCCTCTTGAACGTCTTTGATGTACGCTTCGATCAGCTTGCGTTGATCTTGCTCGGTCAGCTCTTTTTCAATCACTTTTGAGGCGATCAAGACAGACAACGAGGCCACTTGTTCGCGGAGCGCGGCCATCGCCTGTTCTTTTTCACGCTCGATTTCTTTTTTCGCCGCTTCTTTCACCCGTTCCGCTTCCGCACGGGCCGAGGCGACAATTTGTTCTTTCTGCTCTTCAGCCAGCTTGCGCGCGTTTTCAATGAGCGCTTGCGCTTCTTGGCGCGACTGCTTCATCAGTTCGCGCTGTTCTTCAAGAAGTTTTTCTGCTTCTTGACGGCGTTTTTCCGCCTGGTCGATTTCGTTCGCGATATGTTCTTCACGTTGTTTCATGATATTCATTAACGGCTGCCAAGCGAATTTGCGCAACAAGGCCAGCAAAATGATGAACATCAGCAATTGGTAAATAATCGTGCCGCCGCTGATGCCATGCGCCGCTTCGCCGAGCACCCATACGTTTGCCTTCCACAACACCGCGTTTCACTCCTTTCGACAGCTATCGCACCGACGCGATCTCGCAAAACCGCACATAAAGGAATGGCGAAGGTGGTCGTTGACACGAACTTCGCCATCACTTTCCATATCGATTTCTTATCGACCTAAGTAAATGAACGAGAAGACGACACCGATGATCGGAAGCGCCTCAACCAACGCGACCCCGATGAACATCGTCGTTTGCAAAACCGGACGCAATTCTGGTTGACGAGCAATCCCTTCGATGGTACGGCTGACGATCAACCCGTTGCCGATGCCGGCGCCTAACGCCCCCAAACCTACCGCAATCGCAGCTGCAAGTACACCCAAACTCATGTTGATAGATCCTCCTTCGCAATGTTTAAAGTAATGTTTCATTCAAGTCTTGCTCTAATGAAAAGGAATGCTCAATGGTCATGACTGACCTTATGAGCCATATAAACCATGGTTAACATCGTAAAAATGAACGCCTGAATCGTTCCGACAAAAATACTGAACGCTTGCCACACCATCATCGGGATGGCTGCGCCAACAGCGCCAAGCACACCGTAATGCGTGCCAAGGCTGGCGAGCAAGCCAAGCAAAATTTCCCCAGCGTAAATGTTCCCGAAAAGACGCAAACCGAGCGTCAGCGTGTTGGCAAACTCTTCGATGATTTTAAGCGGGAACAACCAGGCGACTGGACGGGTGTAATCGCGCAAATAGTCGGACGCCCCTTTCATTTTGACGCCATAGTAGTGGGTGAGGCCGACGACCATCACCGCCAGCGTCAACGTAACGGTCGCATCCGCGGTCGGCGATTTCCACCAAAGTTCACCGTTTACGTGGACGGAAAACGGCAGTCCAAGCATATTGGCCACAAACACATACATGATGAGCGTGACGCCCAGCGTCAAAAAGCGGCCGCCCGTTTGCCAATCCATCGTGCTGTTAATGATGCCTCTGACAAAGTCAAAGACCCACTCCATAAAGTTTTGCATCCCCGTCGGGCGCAGCTGAAGCGAGCGAGTAGCCGCAACAGCAATGATGAAAACGATCAAGCTCGTGATCGTAATCATCAACATATCAGATAAATTAAACGTAAGGCCTAAAAATTCGACAAGCGGCGCTTTATGCTCCATCCTCTCTCACCTCGCTTTCATACCTGCAGCTTGTCGTTTTTCCATTTGTGAAAGAAGAAATCTATTATAATGACAATGTAGGATGTCATTAATCCCAAAACGGTTGGCACGATATGGAAATATTGCGGATACGTCAGAACAATGACAGCAGCCAACGCGGCAAGCGCCAAACGCGATAAGGTGCCTAATGTGCGCACTTTTTTGCGCGCCGCCACCGCTTGTCCGAATTTTTCGATTTTCCAGGTTAAGTTCCAAACCATGAGGAGGCTGATCGATGTGCCGAGAATCAAGCTGAGAAAAACGGTTTTATACGGCGTAAATCCAAAGCCGAGCGTATAGATGGCGAGCAAATACAATATGTACCTAACTTGCCGCAAAAACACCGTTTGAAGACTTCCCATTTTATTGCTCCTCAGAGAAATATTGGCGGATCAAGCGCAACATGGCATACACGCCGGCCGCCAGTCCGAGCAAAAGGCCGACGATCAAAAAGATCGGCTCGGTGCCAAATCGATCATCGATCCATCTCCCGCCGAAAACGCCGACCAAAATCGAACCGACAAGTTGGGAGACGATGGCGGACATCAACGCCATGGCTTGAAACGGGTGGCGCTGTTTTGGGGACATGCCAACACACCCTTTAACATAATGAAAACCTTCTTAATCTACCCCTTGTAAAGGATACAATACGGCCTGGTCAATGTCAATGTGTTTCCACGTAAAACCTCATTCACATAGGGCAAATATTAATAATTTGTGACAATTTCTCATTTTCTTCTCACAATGATGATGTATAATGATATATTTTATTTTTAGCCTATTTTCCTTTTCATGATTCTATATAGATGCAATTTGAAGCTTTACCATTTGCAGTTTTTACCGAGTATTTGATCGACTGTCGGGCGACCGAACAACGCCGCTTCCAGACCCATATATGGGTCTGTGAAGCAGGCGGTTGTTCGGTCCTCCGTCACGCCAAGGCGTGACGGAGAAGCCTGTGGCTTTCCTCCGACAGTCGAAAAGGGGCAAACCGCTTTTCCGTCAAGGATATGTTAAACTTCTTCGTTGCATCTATAATATATATACTTGGCTTTGCAAACGGAGCGGTTTCTCAGCGCCATCTTTCTGCCGCGGCCTATTCGATGCAAGCGCTTAACTGACGCATGGGCAAGGCACCCTCTCCGCCGCTCGATGGAATGCGAACCCCGCGCGGCGCGGGGCGCCTTGCAACTGTTATTTTGTGCCAAACAGCCGGTCGCCGGCGTCGCCGAGACCAGGGACAATATAGCCGTGGTCGTTCAACCGCTCATCAAGGGCAGCGATGTAAATGTCCACATCCGGGTGGGCCGTTTCCACCGCTTTGACTCCTTCCGGCGCCGCGATCAGGCACATAAATTTAATGCTTTTCGCTCCCCGCTTTTTCAGCGCATCGATCGCCGCCACCGCTGATCCGCCGGTTGCGAGCATCGGGTCGACGATGATAAAATCGCGCTCTTCGACATCGCTCGGCAGCTTGACGTAATATTCGACCGGCTTTAATGTTTGGGGATCGCGGTACAAGCCGATATGGCCGACTTTCGCCGCCGGGATGAGCTTCAGGATGCCGTCAACCATGCCGATGCCGGCGCGCAAAATCGGAATGACGCCCAGTTTTTTGCCGGCGATCACTTTCGCTCTGGCTTTACTGACGGGGGTTTCGATCTCGACTTCCTCAAGCGGCAGATCGCGTGTAATTTCAAACGCCATCAACGTCGCCACTTCGTCGACAAGCTCGCGAAATTCTTTCGTGCCCGTATTCTTGTCGCGAATGTAGGTCAATTTATGCTGGATGAGCGGATGATCAAAGACGTACACTTTTCCCATGGGTCAACTCTCCTCTTCCGTATGTATGCGCTGCACTTCTATACATTCTACTGGAAAACGAGCGCCTATTCAACTGCCGAACGAACGGAAAAAGGCGCACCGCCAAATCCGGAGGCGGTGCACCGTACGGTTTCGGACGAAGCGGCGGCGCTTAGTCTTGATAGAGCGGAAACTTTTCCGTCAAAGCGGCGACGCGTTGGCGCGCTTCCTCAAGCGCTTGTTCGCTGCCGACGTTTTTCAGCACAAGGCCGATGATGGCGGCGATTTCGTCCATCTCTTCCAATCCGAAGCCGCGTGTGGTGACGGCGGCCGTGCCGATGCGGATGCCGCTCGTGACAAACGGGCTTTCCGGATCGTACGGAATCGTGTTTTTGTTGACGGTAATCCCGACTTCATCGAGCACTTTTTCCGCCGTTTTCCCGGTCAGCTGCTGCGGGCGCAAATCGACAAGCAGCAAATGGTTGTCCGTGCCGCCGGAAATGAGAGTGAATCCTTCGTTTTGCAAGGCGGCTGCGAGCCGTTTGGCATTCTCCACGACGCGCTTCGCGTAGACTTTAAAGTCGTCTTGCAACGCTTCGCCGAGCGCGACGGCTTTGGCGGCAATGACATGCATGAGCGGGCCGCCTTGAATGCCAGGGAAAATGGCTTTGTCGATCTGTTTGGCGAACTGCTCCTGGCATAAAATCATCCCGCCGCGCGGACCGCGCAGCGTTTTGTGCGTCGTCGTCGTAACGAAATGGGCGTACGGCACTGGATTCGGATGAACACCTGCCGCAACAAGACCGGCAATATGGGCCATGTCAACCATTAAATAGGCGCCGACTTCATCGGCAATCTCGCGGAACTTGGCGAAGTCGATGATGCGCGGATAGGCGCTCGCGCCGGCGACGATCAACTTCGGCCGGTGAAGGCGCGCTTTTTCGCGCACGTCGTCATAGTCAATGACATGCGTTTCCGGATCGACGCCGTATTCGACAAAATTGTACTGAATGCCGCTGAAATTGACCGGGCTGCCGTGCGTCAAATGGCCGCCGTGCGACAAGTTCATGCCAAGCACCGTGTCGCCGTGCTCAAGAACGGTGAAATAAACGGCCATGTTCGCCTGCGCCCCGGAGTGCGGCTGGACGTTCACATGCTCCGCTCCAAACAACTGCTTCGCTCGCTCGCGCGCCAAATCTTCGACGATGTCGACATATTCACAACCGCCGTAGTAGCGGCGTCCCGGATAGCCTTCCGCATATTTGTTCGTCAGCACCGACCCTTGCGCTTCCATGACCGCGCGGCTGACAAAGTTTTCCGAG
The DNA here is from genome assembly GCF_022341265.1 of Geobacillus sp. YHL. Lineage (NCBI taxonomy): Bacteria > Bacillati > Bacillota > Bacilli > Caryophanales > Anoxybacillaceae > Geobacillus > Geobacillus sp. YHL. The sequence goes on along the minus strand of NZ_JAEIGB010000006.1, from coordinate 139,297 downwards.
GCGATCAGTTCAATTTTCGCATGTTGCCGCTTCCGCTCTTGCTCAATAGCGGCGAACACTTGCGGATCTTGTTGTGGCAAGTAATTCATCAATAGCTCCCCCTTATGCGAAATCAGTGAATATTCGTTTTTATTTTATCAGCTTCAGCTAGGCAAATTCAAAGAAAAAATGAATGAAACCGCTAGAAAGAACAGGAATCATTCGGATTTTCCAACGAGTAGACCGCTCGGGCGCCGCCGATCAGCTTCGGCCGCGTTTTCGCCAGCGTCACGCACGCCGATCCAATGTGCTTCACCGAAACGCGCACGGGAACGGCAACCGGCTTCAAATGCATACCGATGAGCGTATGGCCGATGTCAATGCCGGCATCGGCGCGAATCGCCTCGACAACGACCGGGTCAGCGAACTTTCGATAGGCGTAGGCGGCCATCGCCCCACCCGCTTTCGGCACCGGAACGACCGAAACGATCTCCAGCCCGTGAGTTTTGGCGGTTTCCCGTTCGACAACAAGCGCCCGATTTAAATGTTCACAACATTGAAACGCGAGCGCAATGCCGGTTTCGCGCCGCCACGCGTCAAGCTCGGCAAACAGCATGGCGGCAACGTCCATCGATCCAGCCGTGCCGATCCGCTCGCCAAGCACCTCGCTCGTACTGCAGCCGATCACAACGACATCGCCGCGGCCAAGCGGAGCCTGTTTGCGAAACTCATGCAAGATGGCTTGCCATTGCTGCCGCCATTCGGTCAATCGTGCGTCCATGTCCTCTTCCCCTCCTTCGTTCGTTTTTATCCACGCTGCCGTTGACGAACACTGGCACTTTCGACGGTGATTCGTCAAAACCGGGTCCGGCTCCGGGGATGCCTGCGATACTCACGAATATGGAGTTTTCCTAGAAGGCTGATGAAAAAACAACCGTTTCCCCTGAATCGACAGTTCTCAAGTGAAGAGAACGAAACGCTTGCCGACTACAGCAGAAAAGCTGGGAACAGAGCCTTCTCAACAGGTTTTTATTGATTAATCAACACGCCTGACTTTTTGAACGCTCTCCCACCTACGCTCACGCTTAGAGGTGGGAGATTCTTGGGAACACCCGCCCTGCGGCAGGCTGTTCACCAAGCCATCCCCGTGCGTCCCACGGTTCAGCTGTCTTACCAAAACAGCAAAATTATATAAATGCAATTGAAAGTTTTTACATTCTTCGTTTTTACCGATCATTTCATCCGACTGTCGAGTGACCGAACAACACCGCTTAAAGACCCATGAATGGGTCTGTGAAGCGAGTCGTTGTTCGGTCTTTCGTCACGCCTTAGCGTGACAGAGGCAAGCCTATGGCTTGCCTTCGACAGTCAAAAATGGATGAGCCACTTTTCCGTCAAGAATATGTTAAACGATTTCGTTGCATCTCTATACACTCCCTTGCTGCCGCCATTCTCATGAAGCAAGACGCCCACGGCCGGCATGGGGCTGCACGGCGTCTCCCGCTTATGGCCCACAGGCCGCATCCGCTCCGATGCGGCCCTGGTTCCGCCTACAAATGCTTATTTTCATACTCGGCGATTTTGCCGATTCGCCGCGCATGGCGTCCGCCTTCAAATTCGGTCTCAAGCCATGCCTTGGCGATTTCGCGCGCCAGGCCGGGGCCGATGACGCGCTCCCCCATCGCGAGAATGTTGCTGTCGTTATGCATGCGCGTCAGCTTGGCGCTGTAGACGTCGTGGCAAAGGGCGCAGCGCACCCCTTTCACTTTGTTGGCGGCGATCGTCATGCCGATGCCGGTGCCGCAGATCAAAATGCCGCGATCAAATTCGCCGCGCGCCACTTTTTCAGCGACGGGAAGCGCGTAATCCGGGTAATCGACCGATGTTTCACAATCGCAGCCAAAATCGGTGTACTCGATTCCCATTTCATCCAACAGTGCTTTAATTTCCTCACGAATGCGAATTCCACCATGGTCAGAAGCAATAGCGACTTTCATCACGTTCGGGCGGGGAGCCCTAGGCTTCGCAGTGATAGCGAAAGCCAGGGAGGAATCGCCCTTCCTCCTTTCGATGAATCATATTTGCATGTGCATCAACGGGTGCGGAACCGGGCGACAGCCGCCTGCAATTGTTCGGCCTGTTCAACCAACTCGCCAGCCAGTTTATGCACATCGTTGATCGATGCGGCCTGCTCCTCGGTCGCCGCCGCAACTTCGAGCGCGCCGGCGGACGTCTGCTCAGCAATCGCCGCCACTTCTTGCGTCTGCGCCGCGGCCCGCTTCATATGCCCCATTTGACGCTTCGCCAACTCAGCGATGTCATGGACGGCGCGGATCACTTCATCAGCTGAGGCCGCCATGGCCGCAATGGCCTCATTCGTGCGCTCCCCTTTGGCCGCCTCAGCGTTTGCGGCGGCCACCTGCTTGTCCATTTGCGCCACCACACGGGCGACTTCATTTTGAATGTTGCCGACCAGTTCCGCGATTTTCTTGACCGCCTTGGCGCTCTCATCAGCCAGCTTGCGCACTTCCTCAGCGACGACGGCAAACCCCCGGCCGTGCTCGCCGGCGCGGGCTGCCTCAATGGAAGCATTGAGCGCAAGCAAGTTCGTCTGTTCAGCGATGTCCGCGACAAGCAACGTAATGTTGCCGATTTGATTGGCGTGTGCTTCGAGCTGCTTGACAGCCGCCCGCGACAGTTCTTGATCGTCAGCCAGCTGATCGATGCCGCTGACAAGCGAATGGGTGATATCGCGGCTTGCCTTCAGCGTTTCGGCCATCCCATATACCGACTGTTCCGCACGCTCGGCTGTTTCTTTTACTTGTACTGCGATGGCGAGCACATCCTCGGCCGCCGCAGCCGCCTCTTGAATCGCCTCGGCCGAAGACGCCGCCCCTTTGGAAATGTCGTCAATGGTCGCTGCAATATCGCGTGCACGGTTTGACGCTGTTTCGGACGCCTGCCTCATTTCCGCCGTCTTTTCAGTCGTGCGCGCTGCGCTCTCTTCCACATTGGCGACGACTGCGCGCAAATGGCCGAGCATCCGGTTGAACGCGACAGCCAGCGAGCGAATTTCGTCATGGGAAGAGGGCAGCGGAACATCCTCATCGATATGCCCTTCCGTCGCCTTTGCCGCCGCTTCCTCGAGCCGTTGCAGCGGCCTTGTAATCCAGCCAGCGGCCAAATAGGCAAGCACTCCGGACCAAAAGATGCCAAGGAGCAACACGATCATCGTGAACACGCTTTTGTTCCATGAGGCGAACCACTGATCATACAAAACGTACAAGAAAAAGGCGCTCGTTGAATACGTGATCAGCGCCAACGCTGTCGTAAAGACGACGAGCTTCAGGCGCAAACCGAACCGATGACTTGTCCCCCCCATTTGTGTTCCCCCTCACTTCTCAACCTCATTGTTCTGTTTGCAACTTTTCCGCCAAGCGGTCAATGAGCGTCTCCAGCTCATCGCGCGCCGCCCGGTACACTTCAATCGGCCCGCCGAACGGATCGGCGATGTCGCCGTCTGTTCCCGAGACGAACTGCTTCAACGTAAACGTTTTGTCCTTCGCTTCTGGGAAACGCTCGACGATCATTTCTTTATGGCCGGATGTCATCGCCAGCACGTGCGTCGCCCAGTCGATATGCTCTTTTTTCAGCTGCGAGGAGCGGTGGGCCGCTTCGATTCCTTTTTCCTTCAACACCGTCTTGGCGTGAACCGACGCCTCGCTCCCTTCCGCCGCAAACACGCCGGCCGATTTCACCTCGACGCCTGGCAGCTGCTTATTCTCCAACAATGCAGCGGCCATCGGGCTTCGGCACGTATTGCCCGTGCAGACGAACAAAATGCGGTATGGCATACAACCACCTCTTCACATCAATGACTTACCATCAATATACCATAGGGAAAAGAGCAAAAAAAGGCTCTTCACCACAACATGTACTTGACAAGCAATGCGGTTTCCTGCGTAAGGATAGGCAAAAAGTGCTGATTTTCCCTCACAAGCGTAAATAGGGTATGTTCAGAAAAAATCAAGTACAACTTTTGGTGAAGAGCCGCAAAAAAAGCAGGCAGTCCGCTTTTTTCCACTGAAGGAAAACCGCCTGCCGCCGTTTATAGAAAAAGCAGCTTGAGCCCGAACGCCAGCAAAATGCTGCCGCCGAGCGCTTCGCTGTAAGAACCGAGCCATTGCTGAAAATGGCGGCCGACAAAAAGCCCAACCCATGTCAGCACCATGCTGAACAGACCAAACAGCAAAATCGTCACCATCGTCCGCGCTCCGAAAATGCCGAGGCTCAGCCCGACGGAAAAGCTGTCTAGGCTGACGCTGAACGCAAAAAAAAGCAACCCCACCCCACGAGGAAACAGCGGTGAGCCATCGTCCCTCCGGAACGAGGCGATGATCATTTGCCCGCCAAGCCATAACAGCAGCGCCCCGCCCGCGTATGTCGCGACACTTCCGAACTCGCGCGACAGCAGGCGGCCGACCGCCATGCCAGCAAGCGGCATGAGAATATGAAACAAGCCGATCGTCAACCCGATATAAAACATTTGCCGCAGCCGGAGGCGCAACAGCCCCATTCCTAAAGCGACTGAAAACGCGTCCATGCCCAGCGCCAGCGCCATCATTGACAGCGCGATGATTTCGCCGATGAATGCGCCCATGTTTCTTCCCTCCCGGACCGGCCTTATTGCTAAACATATGCACGTCCAGGGCAGTTTAGAAGCAGAGCGGGCAGCCAATGGGCGCCGCCTGATTGACGGGCGGACGGAAAAGAAAAAACCGGTCCACAACAGACCGGTTTAGCGCTTGGAAACGGCATCCCCCAAATCCTCTAGTTGCAATTTGAACCTTACCGTTTGCAGAGCCGTTTTCTCGACTGTCGCACGACCGAACAACGCCGCTTCCAAACCCATACATGGATCTGTGAAGCGCGTTTCCGTTCGGTCTTCCGTCACGCCAAGGCGCGACGAAGAAGCCTGCGGCTTGCCTCCGACCGTCAAAAAATAGACAAGCTGCTTTTTCGACCAGGATATGTGAAACTTGTTCGCTGCATCTATACAGACGGCCGTCCTTTCATTTCCGCTGTTCGCTGATGGCGCGTCCGCCGGCTGCTTTGCGGAGCCGGTTCATGATCGCCGCGCCGATTCCTTCTTCCGGAAACGCCTCGCTGTAAATGAGATCGACGTTCGTTTCATCAAATCGGCGCAGCGTGTCGTACAGCCGGCTCGCGACCGTCTCAAGCGCCTGGCGCGTTCCGCACGGCAGCACGACATCGGCCGCATACTGATCCCAGTTCTCCTCGGTCGTCAACACGCCGACCGTTTTCCCTTCCGCCCGGCTTTCATCGACAAGCCGCTGCAAAAACGCGGGCGGGCCGGCGACGATCCAAAGCGGCGCTTTCGGCGCATAATGCGTATATTTCATCCCCGGCGCTTTCGGCGCCGCCTCGTCGTCCACAGCAACGGCCTCTTCAACGCGGCCGATCGCTTCAATAAGCGCCTCTTTCGTCACCCCTCCCGGGCGCAAAATCGTCGGCACGCCCCCACTGCAATCGAGCACCGTCGATTCAACGCCCACGCCGGTCGGCCCGCCGTCGATCACCCCGGCGATCCGCCCGTCTAAATCGGCAAGCACGTGCGCCGCCGTCGTCGGACTCGGCCTTCCTGACCGATTCGCGCTCGGGGCGGCCAACGCCAAGCCGCTCGCCTCGATCAACGCCAGCGCCAGCGGGTGATCCGGCATGCGCACCGCCACCGTCGGCAGCCCAGCCGTCACCCGTTCAGACACCGCTTTGGCCCGTTTTGGCAATACTAACGTGAGCGGCCCCGGCCAAAACCGCTCCATCAACGTTTTCGCCATCGGCGGGATCGAGGCGGCTACCGCCTCCGCTTGGGCCATGCTGGCGACATGAACGATGAGCGGATTGTCGCTCGGCCGCCCTTTGGCGGCGAAAATTTTTTCCACCGCGGCTGTATTGGCCGCATCGGCCCCCAACCCGTACACCGTTTCCGTCGGGAATGCGATGACTTCCCCGGCCCGCAGCCATTCAACCGCCTCTCGTATTTGTGGATAAACTTGCTGTTTATCAACAATATTATCCACAACCCAAACACGCGTTTTCAATCGTTTCACCTTCTCCATCGCCGTGATTCGCCTTGAAAATGGCGGCTTTTTTTACAAGCGTCAGATCGCCGCCCGATGCCTTTCCACAGTTATACACAAATTGTGAATAAACTTGTTATTTTTGTGGATAACTTTGTGGATAGATGCTTATGGAATGAGATGGCTGAGCCACTCTTTGAAGAAAAATTTTACTTCCACCGGCTGTTCCGGCTCGGCCATGACGACGAAGGACGATTCTTGATCATCAGTGTGCCCTTTGTCTTTCTCGCCATCCGCATGGATGGACGAAGCGGCGCGATCTTCGGTTTCCGCCATCGCACCCCTCTCCTCTTTCGGTTCGTCCCGCTCGATGGCCTGCTCGCCGCTTCGCATCGCCTCAGCTTCCGCTTCGGCCGACTCGCTGTTTTGCTTCGACCCGGCTTCCATTGACCGGACGCTCTCAGCCGACACCGGTTCATTCGTTCCTGCAGGCGATCGGTTCGCCTCCATCATGACGGCATCGCTGTTGGAAAAATCGAGAAAACAAAGCGGCGGGAACAGAACGCACCACCAGTTTGCTCCTTTTCCTTCCCCAAGTGTGATCAGCACGGCATCATAGATGCCAGCCGGATATACGTAGTTGCCGTACACTTTCGTCGGAAAATGAACCGGGCCAAACTCCACTTTGTACGTTTGATTGCTTTGTTCATCGCGCAACACGCAGGCGACCGTCCGCTCGATGTCCGGCAGGTGAGAGCGGATGACGCGCTTTGCTTCCTCAAACGAAGTGAGTTCGGCCACCCAGCCGTTGATTTGCGCATTGACCGCATCACGCACTTTTCGCTTCAATTGTTGGTCTTCATCGGCGTCGCTGTTGGCTAAAATGCGCAAGCGGATTGCCTCATCAGGGATGGCGACCGCCGCGTTCGCCCCGGCGTCCGTCTTGTGGCCGTACAGCTCGACGAGTACGCCTGTCGTTAATAGAATGATATATAAACATATGGCAATGGCATTTCCTTTGATGGTCATCATCGGCACCGTCCTTTCACCTTTCATTGTGGACGGCGCCGCTCGTTTTTAAACCTATCAATCTAACACTTTTTCCCGTTTTTCGGCCTCGTCATGTACACCATCCGGTCTTTGCCGTTGAGGTCAAAATCGACTTCCACTGCGGCTTCTGGAAACGCTGCGGCCAAGAGCGCCGCCACTGCTTCCCCTTGCCCGGCGCCGACTTCAAAAGCGGCAAGCGCCGGCGCGCCGAGCACAAGCGGCAGCTCGCGGGCGAAGCGGCGGTAAAAATCGAGCCCATCGCGGCCGCCAAAGAGCGCCGTGTGCGGCTCATAGTTTTTGACGACCGGGGAAAGCATAGCGGCGTCCGTCTCTGGAATGTACGGCGGATTGGAAACGACGACATCGACCGTCCACCCCATGGCCATGATCGGCTGCAGCAAATCGCCGCACAAAAATGAAACGTTCGCCCCGAGCCGCCGGGCGTTTTCACGGGCGACCGCGAGCGCCGCTTCGGAAATATCGGTTGCGGTCACCGACAACGCTTTGTTCTCCAGCGCCAATGTCACGGCGATCGCCCCGCTGCCAGTGCCGACGTCAACGACATCGATCCGCTTCCGACCAGCAAATAGACGCGGCACCCGCTTTAGGACGCCAAGCACCAGTTCTTCCGTTTCCGGGCGCGGGATTAACACATGGCGATTGACAAGAAACAACCGGCCGTAAAACGATTCATAGCCGATCAAATATTGAATCGGCACATGGTCCACCGCATGGCGGCGCACATCGGCCGCAAATCGTTCATATACCGCTTCGTCGACCGGCTCGCGCCAACGGGCGAACAGCCCGGCCCGATCGGTGCGCAAATGGTGGCACAATAGCCACTCCGCCGCCCGCTCCTCTTTTCCGTGGGCGCGCAAAAAAGAAGAAGCCCAGGCGAGGACTTCATGTACGTTACGACGCATCGTTCGCTTGCTCCAATTTTTTCGCTTGGTCGTCCAAAATGAGCGCCTCGATGATTTCATCCAAATGCCCATCGAGCACTTGATCGAGCTTTTGGATCGTCAGTCCGATGCGGTGGTCGGTGACGCGGTTTTGCGGGAAGTTGTACGTGCGAATGCGTTCAGAACGATCGCCGGTGCCGACAGCTTGCTTGCGCGTTTGGTCGTATTCAGCGCGCGCTTCTTGCTGGTATTTGTCGTAAATGCGGGCGCGCAATACTTTCATCGCTTTTTCTTTGTTTTTGATTTGCGATTTTTCGTCTTGGCACGTGACGACAATGCCGGTCGGAATATGGGTGAGGCGCACGGCCGACATCGTCGTGTTGACGCTTTGCCCACCCGGTCCGCTTGAGGCGAACGTGTCGACGCGAATGTCTTTTTCATTGATTTCGACTTCGATTTCTTCCATCTCCGGCAGGCAGGCGACCGTCGCCGTCGACGTATGGATGCGCCCGCCTGACTCCGTTTCCGGGACGCGCTGGACGCGGTGCGCGCCGTTTTCAAACTTCAGCTTTGAATACGCCCCTTTGCCGTTGATCATAAAAATGATTTCTTTATAGCCGCCGAGGCCGGTCGGGCTCGCTTCGATCACTTCCGTCTTCCACCCTTGCGATTCCGCATAGCGCGTATACATCCGGTACAAGTCGCCGGCAAACAGCGCCGCCTCTTCGCCGCCGGCGGCCGCGCGGATTTCCATAATGACGTTTTTCTCATCGTTCGGATCTTTCGGCAAAAGCAACACTTTCAGCTTTTCAACGAGCGCCTCTTCCCGTTCTTCCAGCTCGCCGATTTCCTCTTTCACCATCTCGCGCAGCTCCGGCTCCAGCTTTTCTTCGAGCATCGCTTTCGCTTCGGCCAGCTGCTCGCGAACCGATTTGTATTCGCGGTACGTTTGCACCGTTTCTTCCAAATCCGCCTGCTCTTTCGAATAATCGCGCAGCTTTTTCGGATCGTTGATGACGTCGGGATCCATCAACAGTTCATTGAGCTTTTCATACCGTTGCTCCACAGCTTCCAACCGATCAAACACATCATTCACCTCTGTTTTTCCCACACAGTCTAATTTTAGATTATAGCATGAAATGAAGCCAAACAAAAACCCCCGCTTTTGGCAAGCGGGAGCTCTCAGTTGACGCGCACGATGATCTCGTATGTCGGGATCGCTTTTGTCAGCAGCTTGTCAATGCGTTGCGCCTCGCGCTGCCGCTCCTCGTCAGACAGCTCTTCCGGTGCATCAACGGTCACATACATATTGCCGCCGTGAAACCAGATGGAGTCGGCGTGGTAATCGGTGTACCGCTCGATGAGTTGTGCTGCCTTGCGCGTATCGGCGCGCTGGTTTTCGCTTCCTTCGGTCAAGCTGATAAAATTCGGGTTTTGCCGCACGTTTTCCGGATCGTCGAAGTTGTTGTACAAGTCTCTGTCAGCGTCGATCTTCGGCCGCCCGTCCGTCATCAGCCGCGCGCCGTTTTTGTCCTCGCTTTGCTGGCGGTAGGACGGATGATCCGGAGCGAGCGAACAGGCCGAAAGCAGGAAGATCATTCCTAACAGCCAGATGCGTCTCATCCTTTTTCGCCTCCTTAGCTGTTAGGATGTCCATGATCGCCCGTCAATGATACACGGCAAGCCATAAATCTTTCTGCCATCATTCGTCTATTTTGCGGCGAACGAACAAAAGGGGCAGCCTAGTCAAGCGAACGATCAATGATGAACGAGCCGCATGCCAAACGCTTTTTCCTCCCATAGCGAATGGACGCACGAGACGGGCGAGAATGATGGCGCCGCTTCCGCCCTTCTCGGTCGGCGAAACATACGAATATGCACCGTTTCCATCAACGATGGCTGCGCTTCGCCACTTGGCCGATGAAAGCGGCCAAACAACATCAGTGACCGCCTCACCATCACTCACCCGTATGTCCAGCAAGCGGGCGGTTGTATCGCTTTTTCGGTTTGCCAGGCACTTCATGGTGATGGCGGCAGCGAGGCTCGTACGCCTCGCTGGCGCCGACGAGAATCACCGGATCGTCATAAGAGGCGGGCGCACCGTTAATGAGCCGCTGCGTCCGGCTGGCCGGGGAACCGCATACCGTGCAAACCGCCTGCAGCTTCGTCACCGACTCAGCGATCGCCATCAGCGCCGGCACGGGGCCAAACGGTTCGCCGCGAAAATCTTGGTCGAGCCCCGCGGCGATGACGCGGTAGCCGCAATCAGCGAGCGTTTGCACCACATCGATGATGTCGTCGGAAAAAAACTGTATTTCATCGATGGCGACGACGTCGGTGGCGGCGGAAATGTAGCGGAACATTTCCGCCGGCGTCGCGACCGGAATGGCGATCACCGAATTGCCGTTGTGCGACACGACTGCGTCTTCGCTATAACGATTGTCGATCGTCGGTTTGAACACTTTCACTTCCTGCTTGGCAAACTGAGCGCGGCGGACGCGGCGAATCAATTCTTCTGATTTGCCGGAAAACATGCATCCACAAATGAGCTCAAGCCAGCCGGACTGCGTCATCACGTACATCGGGGCCTCTCCTTTCACACAACACTGTCCTCAAACCATCGGCCGCTCCTTGCCGTCTGCCATCGCAACGATCAGCGGGATCAGCTTGATAAGCAACCGGCCTTCCATCTGCTCTCACGAAAAAGCAGGCAAGTTTCGCTTGCCTGCTTTCGTCACGTCCTTGTTACTTAAGGCCGTATTTTTTATTGAATTTATCCACGCGGCCCGCTGCCGTAACAAATTTTTGTTTGCCCGTGAAGAACGGATGGCATTCCGAGCAAATCTCCACGCGCAGCTCGTCTTTGACCGAACCGCTTTCGAATTCGTTGCCGCATGCGCAACGGACGATGACTTTTTTGTACTCTGGATGGATGCCTTGTTTCATCGTTTTCATCTCCTTCCGCCCTGTATCTTATCGAAACAGAGTGATTCGTAGCATGGAACGCTTCATGCTTATGCGCGCCCGCCCGTTTGGCAAGGCGCAGCGCATGGAACAGCTGGGACTCCACCGAAGCGAACCCAGCCGGTGCAAATCACGGATCGCACAAACCAAAAGGCGATAGCCAAAACACACATGTTAAGATTATAACAGCTTTTCTGTCAGTTTGCAACGGGCGATTCGCGGCAAATTCCGCCAACTGCCTACAGACGGGGCGGGCCGCCCTGTTTCCACTCCTGATCGAGCAAGGCGAAAAACTCTTCGTTTGACTTCGTCCGGCGCAATTTGTTCAAAAACCGCTCGATAAAGTCGGGCGAATCGGCCATCGTTTTGCGGATCGCCCACAGCTTTTCCAAATGTTCTTTCGGGATGAGCAGCTCCTCTTTGCGCGTTCCCGAGCGGCGAATGTCAATCGCCGGAAAAATGCGGCGCTCGGCGAGCGAGCGGTCAAGATGGAGCTCCATGTTGCCGGTGCCTTTAAATTCCTCGTAAATGACGTCATCCATGCGCGACCCGGTGTCAATGAGGGCGGTCGCCAAAATCGTCAAGCTGCCGCCTTCTTCGATGTTGCGCGCCGCGCCGAAAAACCGCTTCGGGCGATGAAACGCCGCTGGGTCGATCCCTCCTGAGAGCGTGCGTCCGCTCGGCGGAATGACCAAGTTGTACGCCCGGGCGAGGCGGGTGATGCTGTCCATTAAAATGACGACGTCACGCTTATGCTCAACTAATCGCATCGCCCGTTCTAAGACAAGCTCGGCCACTTTAATATGGTTTTCCGGCACCTCATCAAACGTCGAGCTGACGACATCGCCTTGCACCGACCGCTCGATGTCGGTCACTTCTTCCGGCCGTTCGTCAATGAGCAAGACGATCAACTCGACATCCGGGTGGTTTGTGGTGATGCTGTTGGCAATTTCCTTCAGCAGCATCGTCTTGCCAGCTTTCGGCGGCGCGACGATCAACCCGCGCTGGCCAAAGCCGACGGGAGCGATCAAGTCGATGATGCGGGTCGACAGCTTGTCCGGCGTTGTCTCCAGCTTCATTTGCCGATTCGGGTAAAGCGGCGTCAACGCTGGAAAGTGAACGCGCTCCTTGGCGACTTCCGGGTCTTCGCCGTTGACCGCTTCGACATGAAGCAAGCCGAAGTAGCGTTCATTTTCTTTCGGCGGCCGCACTTTGCCGGATACTTTATCCCCGTTGCGCAAATCAAAACGGCGGATTTGGGAAGCGGAAATGTAAATGTCTTCCGAGCTCGGGGAATAGTTGATCGGGCGCAAAAAGCCGAATCCTTCCGACGGAATGATTTCGAGGATGCCTTCCATGAAAAAGAGGCCGTCTTGTTCGGCACGCGCTTTCAAAATCGCAAAAATAAGCTCCTTTTTCGTCAACTTGCTGTAGTATGAAATTTTGTATTGCTTGGCGAGCTCATACAGCTCCTTCAATTTCATGTTTTCTAGTGCTGCTAACGTTAATTCCATCTTGACACCACACTTTGCAAATTTTCCTATTCTCCCATCGTTCGTGTTCGGACGTATTGGTCATCAATTCGACAGGCGAAGGGATTCATTTCGAAGATGATGAAGGCTGAAATGAAATAAAGAAGTAGAATGGCAGAGCTTATTTTTGCATAAGCAACACGACTATTTTACCCTTTTTTCTTCTTTTTAATCAATATTTTTTTGTTTTTCCGAGCCAGGCGCGGCTCCGGCGCCCGGCCGGATGGTAGGATATCATTTGATGACTAAGTTCGGTTTTTTCTTCAAACTGTGCCGCCCTTCGATGAAGCGGACCGTGCCGGACTTGGCCCGCATGACGACGGAGTGGGTGAGGCCGTACGCCCCTTTCAGCCGCACGCCGCGCAACAGCTCGCCGTCGGTGACGCCGGTGGCGGCAAAAATCGCGTCGTCTCCTTTCACCAAATCGTCCATGCGCAGCACTTTGTTGACGTCAATGCCCATTTGTTTGCACCGCTCGACTTCATCGTCGTTTTGCGGCAGCAGCTTCCCTTGCAGTTCGCCGCCAAGGCATTTCAACGCGACCGCCGCGAGCACTCCTTCCGGCGCGCCGCCCGAGCCGAACAAAATGTCAACGCCGGTATGGTCAAACGCCGTGTTAATGGCGGCGGCGACATCGCCGTCATTGATGAGCTTAATGCGGGCGCCGGCTTCACGCAGCTCATGAATGAGACGCTCATGGCGCGGACGGTTGAGAACAACCGCGACGACGTCTTCAATATCTTTGTTTTTCGCCTTCGCCACCGCCTTTAAATTGTCGATGATCGGCGCCTCAATGTCAATCATCCCGACCGCTTCCGGCCCGACGGCGATTTTCTCCATGTACATGTCCGGCGCGTGAAGCAGATGGCCGTGGTCAGCGACAGCGACGACAGCCAAGGCGTTCCATCCCCCGGAAGCGACGATGTTCGTCCCTTCAAGCGGGTCGACAGCGACATCGACGCGCGGGCCATAGCCGTTGCCGAGCTTTTCCCCGATATACAGCATCGGCGCTTCGTCCATTTCCCCTTCGCCGATGACGACGGTGCCTTTCATCGGCACGGTGTCAAACACGTCGCGCATCGCCGACGTCGCGGCGTCATCAGCCTCATTCTTTTTCCCGCGCCCCATCCAGCGGGCGGCGGCAAGCGCCGCCGCTTCGGTGACGCGCACGAGTTCCATCGATAAGCTTCGTTCCATCGTCGTTCTCCCCTTCCCCTTTGTCGACTGGACGTTACGCGTTTTTCACTTGCTCGATTTCTTCATCGGTCATTTTTTCGCGCCAAATGGTGGCGCCGATGTCAGACAGTTTTTCGACGAGGTTGCTGTAGCCGCGGTCGATATGCTCGACGCCGGTGATCTCCGTCACTCCTTCAGCCATCAGCCCGGCAATGACAAGCGCCGCCCCGGCGCGCAAATCGCTCGCCTTCACTTTCGCCCCTTGCAGTTTGACGGGGCCGGTGACGATGGCTGAGCGGCCTTCGACTTTTACATTGGCGTTCATGCGCCGCAATTCATCGACATGCTTGAAGCGGGCGCTGTAAATCGTGTCGGTGACGACGCTTGTGCCGTTGGCTTTTGTCAGCAGCGCGGTAAACGGCTGCTGCAGATCAGTTGGGAAGCCCGGATAGACGAGCGTCTTGACGTCAACCGCTTTCAAAACGTCGGTGCCGCAGACGAGAATTTGATCTTCCCCCGTCTCCACGCGCACCCCCATTTCGCGCAATTTGGCCGTCAGCGATTCAACGTGCTGCGGGATGACGTTGTCGACGACGACTTCGCCATTGGTGGCCGCGGCGGCGATCATGTACGTCCCGGCTTCGATCCGATCCGGGATGATGGCATGGCGGCAGCCCGATAATTTTTCGACGCCGTCAATGCGGATCACATCGGTGCCGGCTCCTTTGATTTTCGCGCCCATATTCGAAAGCAATGTCGCTACATCGATGATTTCCGGCTCTTTCGCCGCATTTTCGATAATCGTCCGCCCTTTGGCGCGCACCGCCGCCAGCATGATGTTGATCGTCGCGCCGACGCTGACGACGTCCAAAAAAATGCGGGCTCCGCGCAGTTCCTCCGCGCGCAAGTAAATGGCGCCCTGCTCGTTCGTTACGGTGGCTCCTAGCGCCTCAAACCCTTTGATATGCTGGTCAATCGGGCGCGGACCGAGATGACATCCGCCCGGCAAGCCGACAACCGCTCTTTTGAAGCGGCCAAGCATCGCCCCCATCAAATAGTAGGAGGCGCGCAGCTTTTTCACCTTCCCATTTGGAAGCGGCATGGACACCATATTCGTTGGGTCGATGACCGCCTCTTTGCCGTCAAACGAAAACGAGCCGCCGATTTCTTCGATCAAGCTTCCTAAAATGTGCACGTCGGAAATGTCCGGCAACCCCTCGATCGTCACCGGCGAATCGGCCAAAATCGCTGCAGGAATCAAAGCGACCGCGCTGTTTTTCGCACCGCTCACTTTGATCGTTCCCCGCAGCCGATCTCCGCCGATAATTTTCATTTTATCCATCGTCGTCTCCCTTCTTTGCTCGGAAGTTGGCTTCACCCCTGGGACGAAAAAGCAAAGCCGGGCGGGCTCATCACGTCCGGCCTGAACGCGGCAGAGCGAGCCCGCTTCACCCAAGAGGCAAACGGCTTACTTTCATTTTTGCCGATTCCAGTCGGCGAGAAACTTCTCAATTCCTTGATCAGTCAGCGGATGGTTGAACAATTGCATAAGCACCTTGTACGGAACCGTGGCAATATGCGCCCCGCGCAACGCCGCTTCTGTCACATGGTGCGGATGGCGGATCGAAGCGGCGATGATTTCCGTTTCAATGCCATGAATGTTGAAAATCTCAGCGATGGTGGAAATGAGCTCTAAACCGTTATGGCCGATGTCATCGAGGCGGCCGAGGAACGGAGAGACGTACGTCGCGCCGGCGCGTGCGGCCAAGAGCGCCTGGTTGGCGGTGAACACAAGCGTCACATTCGTTTGAATCCCTTTTTCGCTGAACGCCTTGACTGCTTTTAAGCCTTCCGGCGTCATCGGCACTTTGATCGTAATGTTCGGGGCGATTTTCGCCAGCTCTTCGCCTTCCGCGATCATGCCAGCGGCGTCGGTCGAAATGACTTCAGCGCTCACCGAACCAGAAACGATCGATGTAATTTCGCGCAACCGATCATGGAACGATACGTTCTCCTTCGCCACGAGGCTTGGGTTGGTCGTGACGCCGGCCAAAATGCCGAGTTCATGGGCGTGTTTGATTTCTTCCAAGTTGGCAGTGTCGATAAAAAATTTCATGCTGAACCCTCCTTGTTATTCGTTGCACATGCAAAGGCAGCCGCGCGGCGGCCAAACGCCGCCCGCGAAGCCGATTCATCGCGCCGCTTTTCCGGACGAGCCAAACTCGCGCATTTTGCCGATGACCGTCGCTTTGATGGCGTCGCGGCCCGGGCCGATGATTTTGCGCGGATCATAGACGTTCGGGTCTTTCGCGAGCAGTTCGCGGACGACTTTGGTAAACGCCATTTGGTTTTCGGTATTGACGTTGATTTTCGATGTGCCAAGGGAGATCGCGCGTTGAATTTGTTCGGTCGGAATGCCGGTGCCGCCGTGGAGCACAAGCGGAACGCCGGTTAAATCGCGGATTTGCTCCATTTCGGCAAATCCGAGCTTCGGCTCTCCTTTGTACGGGCCGTGCACAGAACCGAGCGCCGGGGCGAGACAGTCGACGCCTGTCCGTTTGACAAGCTCTTCGCACTCTTTCGGGTCGGCGTAAATGATCCCTTCTCCGACGACGTCGTCTTCCTGCCCGCCGACGATGCCGAGCTCCGCTTCGACCGAAACGCCGCGCGCATGAGCATATTCAACGACTTGCGAGGTGATGCGGACGTTTTCTTCAAATGGATGGTGGGAGGCGTCAATCATAACCGAGGTGAACCCGGCGTCAATCGCCGCTTTGCATTTTTCAAAGCTCGATCCATGGTCGAGATGGATGGCGACCGGAACGGTGATGTTCATGTCTTCCATTAACCCTTTGACCATATTGACGACCGTTTTGAATCCGCTCATATAGCGGGCCGCCCCTTCGGAGACGCCGAGAATGACCGGCGATTTTTCCTCTTCGGCCGCCGCTAAAATGGCTTGTGTCCATTCCAAGTTGTTAATGTTAAATTGACCGACCGCGTATTTGCCGCGCAGCGCCTCGTTGAGCATCTCTTTCATCGATACTAACGGCATGGTTCCATCCTCCTTAGCTGATCGTCGTCTTTGTCGCCCTGGCGGTGACTGGGTCCACAGGCGCAAAATCCATCTACGTTATAAGCATACCAACTTGCCGGCAAAACGGCAACATTTCCACCCTTTATTCTCCTAAAGACGACAGCGTCATCAATGTCCACCGATGCGCTTTCTTTGCCAAAGGAAAGCCGCTCGTCGATGGCGCTGTCTAGGCGGTAATGTATTTTTTGACGGCAACGCGCAAATCGTCAATATCAAACGGCTTGGCAAAATGCATCAGCGCCCCGAGCTCTTTCGTTTCTTGAATCATATCGAGCTCCCCGTAGGCGGTCATGATGATCACCTTAATATCCGGATCAATCTCTTTCAACCGTTTTAAAATTTCAATGCCGTCCATGCCAGGAATTTTCATATCAAGAAGCACAAGATCGGGGTGATGTTTGCGGGCGATTTCGAGCGCCTGCATGCCGTTGGCGGCCTGATACGTTACATACCCCTCCCGCTGAAACACTTCGTTGAGCAAAATGCGGATGCCATACTGGTCGTCGACAATCAAAATTTTGTTTCCCACAGTTATGCACCTCTATTCCCTGTTTTCTCCCTATTAATGTTTCGCATTTGGCAAACCCTTTTCCTGCTTGCTTTTCTTGTTGTTTGCCGATTTTGTATAATAGCGGCGAAGGGAGGCCGAACCGTGAAAATTTTAACGACGCAAACGATCGGATTGTTGCAAAAAATCGCCGCGGATGAAGAGCTGGCGCTCGAAGACGGTGCGCGTCTGCTCGCTCAGGCCGCCATCGGTGATGGACGCATTTGGCTGTATGGCATAGGTGAACTCGATGCGGTCGTCACCGCCGCGCTTCTTGGCCCCGATCCGCTGCCGAAAGCCAAACGGCTTGAGCCGACAGCAACCGATGACTGGCAGGAAACGGACCGAGCGCTTCTATTTGCCCGCTTTTCCGCCGATCCTGAGGCCATTCGCCTCGTCGAACAGCTGCAGGCGCACGGCGTTGATGCAGTGGCCGTCGCGGCGCTCGTCAAGGATGAACCCGGACTGGCCGATATGGCCACCGTCTTTATCGACAGCAAACTTTCCCGCCCGCTCGTGCCGACCGAAGACGGCCGCCGCATCGGCATGCCGACGATCATCACCGCTTCATTCATCTACTACGGACTGCGCGTTTTGCTCGATGAAATTTTGGCGGAATATGAATAACAGCCGCCATGAAAGCGAGCGCTCTCCGACCGGCCAAAGGCAAAGAGGTATAGAAACCGCCCAAAAAACGGCGCCTGATCAATGGGCATCGTGCTTGACAAGATGAAAAATATCCAAAAAAGAAAGGGGGCTGAACCCAAAAGGCCGTTCTACGGCTTTTTTGGGACAGCCCCTTTTTCGTCACTCTTTCAGCGACGCTCTGACAAACTCGCGGAACAGCGGCTGCGGCCGCGTCGGGCGCGAGGTGAATTCCGGATGGAATTGCGCGGCGACGAACCACGGATGATCCTTGAGTTCGATCACTTCAACCAACCGTCCGTCCGGACTCGTGCCGGAAAAGACGAAGCCGTGCTCTTCCATGATCGGCCGGTATTGGTTGTTGAATTCGTACCGATGGCGATGGCGCTCGTAAATGACTTCATCGCCGTAGGCGGCGTAGGCAAGCGTCCCTTCCTGCAGCTTGCACGGATACAAGCCGAGGCGGAGCGTGCCGCCTAAATCTTCGACATCCTTCTGCTCCGGAAGCAAGTCGATGATCGGATGCGGCGTGTTCGGGTCAAACTCGGACGAATGGGCGCCGGACAACCCGACAACATGGCGAGCAAATTCAATCGAGGCGAGCTGCATTCCTAAGCAAATGCCCAAAAACGGCACGCGCTGCTCGCGGGCGTAGCGGATCGCCTCAATCTTCCCTTCGACCCCGCGGTCGCCGAACCCGCCCGGAACCAAAATGCCGTCCGCATCTTTCAACAGGTCGGCTACATTGTCACGCGTCACATGCTCAGCATTGATCCACTGAATATCAATGTCGGTGTCAAACGCATACCCCGCATGACGGAGCGCCTCAACAACAGAAATATAGGCGTCCGGAAGCTCGACGTATTTGCCAACCAAAGCGATTTTCGTCGTTTTCGATAAGTTGCGCACTTTCTCGACGAGCGCCTTCCATTCGGTCATATCCGCTTCGCGGCAGTTGAGGCGCAAATGTTCGCACACGATTTGGTCCAGTTTTTGTTCTTGAAGCATAAGCGGGACCGCATACAGCGTGTCGGCATCGCGCGCCTCGATGACCGCTTTCGGATCGATGTCGCAAAAGAGGGCGATTTTCTCTTTCATTTCCTGCGGCATCGGCATTTCCGTGCGCACGACGATGACGTTTGGCTGAATGCCGAGGCTGCGCAATTCTTTCACGCTGTGCTGCGTCGGCTTCGTTTTCATTTCCCCAGCCGCCTTGATGTACGGTACGAGCGTGCAGTGGATGTACATGACGTTTTCGCGTCCAACATCGCTTTTGATTTGGCGGATCGCTTCTAAAAACGGAAGCGATTCAATATCGCCGACCGTGCCGCCGATCTCCGTAATGACGACATCGGCGTTCGTCTCTCTTCCGGCCCGGAAGACGCGCTCTTTAATTTCGTTGGTAATGTGCGGAATGACTTGCACCGTGCCGCCTAGGTAATCGCCGCGGCGCTCTTTGCGGATGACGGCGGAATAAATTTTTCCTGTCGTCACGTTGCTGTATTTGTTTAAATTAATATCGATGAACCGTTCATAATGCCCTAAATCCAAATCCGTCTCTGCACCGTCGTCCGTGACGAACACCTCGCCGTGCTGATACGGGCTCATCGTCCCTGGGTCGACGTTAATGTACGGGTCAAACTTTTGGATCGTCACGTTCAACCCGCGGTTTTTCAACAAACGTCCAAGCGAAGCCGCCGTAATCCCTTTCCCGAGTGAGGAAACAACGCCGCCCGTCACAAAAATGTATTTCGTCATTTTGTCTTCCCCCTTGCCGAAATTGCGGTAACAGTTTCAGTGTTTGCGAAAGGCGCAAATAAAAAACGCTCCGCTTACCGTACGTAAGGGAGCGATCGATTTGTTCGTTTTCAAGAGCCCAACACACATTGTACCGGGTTCCCCTGGCAAAGTCAAGCGGTTATTCGTCTTCGTCCGGCTCTTCGAGATCAAGCTCTTCATCAAGCGGCGCATCGTCCAGCTCAAACTCTTCATCGCCGAGAATGTCATCGTCAAACGCGACGTCTTCGTCCAGATCGAATTCTTCATCTTCCAAGAGCTCGTCTTCATCAAGCTCGAGCTCTTCCCCATCATATTCATCCAAATCGTCGTAATCGAGATCTTCATCTTCAAGCAACTCATCGTATTCATCGTATTCATCGTCAAGCGCTTTTTTCTTCTTCTTCGGCTTGACGATCGTCACCGTTTCGTCTTCTGTCTGGTCAAACGGATACCATGCGCGCAATCCCCAGACGTTTTCCCCAACGCAAATAAACCGGCCGTCGATGTTTAAATCGGTGTAATATTGGGCCAGCCGCGCCTCCATCTCTTCTTCCGATATGCCGGCCAGCGCTGCTGCTTCACGAACGAGTTGATCAAACGGCAGCGCCTCCCGCTTGTCAAGCAAAATGAGGTTCGCCAGCTCGACGAACGACATCTCCTGCAATTCCTCCGGCGAGTATTGCTGCTGCAGGCTCAAGTTCAGCACTCCCCTTCTATATTAATGAAACAAATGAATGCAAGTGGAATACATACCATTCATTATAAACAAATTGTCGGGGTTTATGCTACCCATTTGCCGAAAAAAGCAAAGGAGGGCAGCCCTGCGGCGAGGGCGGCCCTCCTTCCGATTCCGACATATCCGTTGTCACAATCACCTTTGTTCACACCGCTCCACTTTTTCCTTACGAAGCCCATTCGTCTTGATCTTTTGGCCCAATCCGCGTTCCGTTCGTTTCGCCTCCGGCGGGCCAGTACGCCAACAGCCGCTGCCCATCATTCTACCGATCTGCTAAAGTTCAACGGGCCGTTGTCCATTGTGATCAAGGGCGCCCATCGAAAGCAGAAAACAACGAAACTCCCTCGAATTACATATTCCGCCGGTATTGTCCGCCGACTTCGTACAAGGCGCGGGTGATTTGTCCAAGGCTGGCGACTTTCACCGTTTCCATCAATTCTTCGAAAATGTTGCCGCCGCTTGTCGCCACTTGCTTCAGCCGTTCGAGCGCCGGGCCGGCTTTGTCTTTGTTCCGCTCTTGGAATTCGCGCAAGTTGCGGATTTGCGTCTCTTTTTCTTCATACGTCGCCCGGGCGAGCTGGATGTTGTTCAGTTCGTCCTCTGACGGCGGATTCGGGTTCAAGAACGTGTTGACGCCGATGATCGGCAGTTCGCCGGTATGTTTTTTCGTTTCATAGTAAAGTGATTCGTCTTGAATTTTGCCGCGCTGGTATTGCATCTCCATCGCCCCGAGCACGCCGCCGCGGTCGTTGAGCCGTTCAAACTCTTGCAACACCGCTTCTTCAACCAAATCGGTCAGCTCTTCAATGATGAACGACCCTTGGAGCGGGTTTTCGTTTTTGGTCAGGCCAAACTCTTTCGTGATAATGAGTTGGATCGCCATCGCCCGACGGACCGACTCTTCGGTCGGTGTCGTGATCGCTTCGTCATAGGCATTCGTATGCAGCGAGTTGCAGTTGTCATAAATCGCCAGAAGCGCCTGCAGCGTCGTGCGGATGTCGTTGAAATCGATCTCCTGCGCGTGCAATGAACGGCCGGACGTTTGGATATGGTATTTCAGTTTCTGGCTCCGTTCGTTGGCGCCGTATTTTTCGCGCATGACGATCGCCCAAATGCGGCGGGCGACGCGGCCGATGACCGAATACTCCGGATCGAGGCCGTTGCTGAAGAAAAACGACAAGTTCGGCGCAAAATCGTCAATGTGCATGCCGCGGCTCAAGTAATACTCGACATACGTAAAGCCGTTCGCAAGCGTAAACGCCAGCTGCGTGATCGGGTTCGCCCCCGCCTCGGCGATATGGTAGCCGGAGATCGACACCGAGTAGTAGTTGCGGACGCGGTGCTTGATGAAATACTCTTGAATGTCGCCCATCATTTTTAAGGCGAAATCGGTCGAGAAAATGCACGTGTTTTGCCCTTGGTCTTCCTTCAAAATATCGGCTTGAACCGTGCCGCGCACCGTTTGCAGCGTCCATTCCTTCACTTGTTCGTACTCTTCCGGCGTGAGCGGGCGGCCAAGCTCGGCTTCCTTTTTCTCGACTTGCTGGTCAATCGCCGTATTCATAAACATCGCCAGCAAAATCGGAGCCGGACCGTTGATCGTCATCGACACGGATGTGAGCGGGTCGCACAAGTCAAACCCTTTGTACAGCTTTTTCATATCATCAAGTGTACAGACGCTGACACCGCTTTCCCCGACTTTGCCGAAAATGTCCGGCCGGTAGTCCGGGTCTTCGCCATAGAGCGTCACGGAGTCGAACGCGGTGCTGAGCCGCTTCGCCTTGTCTTCTTTGCACAAGTAATGGAAGCGGCGGTTCGTGCGCTCCGGCGTCCCTTCGCCGGCAAACTGCCGTTTCGGGTCTTCGCCTTGGCGCTTGAACGGGAAGACGCCGGCCGTATACGGGAACGAGCCAGGGACGTTTTCTTTATACACCCAGCGCAAAATCTCTCCGTAGTCTTTGAATTTCGGCAAGACGACTTTCGGAATGTCCAAACCGGACAACGTTTTCGTCGTCAGTTCGGTAACGATTTCTTTATCGCGCACTTTCGTGACAAATTGTTTTGCCGCATATTTCGCTTTCGTTTCTTCCCATGTCGCCAAAATGCGCTTCGATTCCGGCGTCAATTTCGCCTCATAATCCGCTTTGAGCGTCTCGAGCGCGCGGATCACGTCTTCCGCTTCGCCCCGTTCCTTCGCCGCTTCGATGGCCCCTTCGATTTGGAAGAGGCGTCGGGCCACCTCGACTTGCTGCTCGGCGCGGCGGTGGTACGAGCGGACCGTTTCCGCGATTTCACGCAAATAGTAGCGGCGCTCGTTCGGGATGATGACATTATGCTTTTCGACATTGGCGACCGTTTTTAAGCTTGTTTTCCAATTCGTTCCTGCTTTTTTATTGATCGTATCCACAAGCGCGACAAAGAGCGTATTCGTGCCTGGGTCGTTAAACTGGCTGGCGATCGTGCCGTACACCGGCATTTCCGAAACATCGCGGTCAAACAGCTGGTGGCTGCGCTGATATTGTTTTTGCACTTGCCGTTTTGCGTCTTCTGACCCTTTGCGCTCGAATTTATTAATGACAATCAAATCGGCATAATCGATCATGTCGATTTTCTCAAGCTGCGTCGGCGCGCCGAACTCGCTTGTCATGACGTACATCGACACGTCGCACACTTCGGTAATGGCGGCGTCGCCTTGGCCGATCCCGCTCGTTTCAATGATGACAAGATCAAATCCGGCCGCTTTGACAACCGAAATGGCGTCGCGAATTGCCGGCGACAGTTCCGTGCGGGAATGGCGCGTCGCCAAGCTTCTCATGTAAACGCGCGGCGAGTTGATCGAGTTCATCCGGATGCGGTCGCCCAACAGCGCCCCGCCCGTTTTTTGCTTCGTCGGGTCGACTGACAAGATCGCGATTTTGATATCCGGAATTTCGTTTAAAAAGCGGCGGACGAGCTCATCGGTGAGCGAGCTTTTCCCAGCTCCGCCTGTGCCGGTGATGCCGAGCACCGGCACGCGCTTCTCGAGCGCCTTCACTTGTTCAATGGCGGCTTCCGCCGCCGCGGCCGCCTCTCTGTTTTCCCCCTCGGCGCGATATTCGCACAGCGTGATGAGCCGGGCGATCGCCTGCACATCGCCGGACGGAAGCCGCTCCAGTTCATCGGTCACCGTCGTCACGGTCGGAAAATCGCACTCTTCAAGCATGACGTTGATCATCCCTTGCAAGCCGAGGCGTCGGCCGTCTTCCGGCGAGAAAATGCGGGCGATGCCATATTCGTGCAGCTCTTTGATTTCCCGCGGGATGATGACGCCGCCCCCGCCGCCGTAAATGCGGATATGGGACGCCCCCCGCTCTTGGAGCAGGTCGTACATATATTTAAAAAATTCCATATGCCCGCCTTGATACGAGGAGACGGCAATGCCTTGCACATCTTCCTGAATGGCGGCATTGACGATTTCCTCCACCGATCGGTTATGGCCTAAATGGATGACCTCGGCGCCGCTCGCCTGCAAAATGCGGCGCATAATGTTGATTGAGGCGTCATGGCCGTCAAACAAGCTCGATGCAGTCACAAAGCGGACGTGATGCTTCGGACGGTAAATGTGCGCCATCGTTTCTTCTCCCCCTTTTAGACTCGCTGTTTCTCCATAATCCCCTTTAATAAAAACTCGGTTTGCAGTTCGATATATTCATCGAGTGTATACATTTTCCGCAGCACCCAACGGCGGAACGCCCACATTTGCCCAAGAACGACGATGTTGTGGGCGAACAGGCGGATCTCGCTTTCAGAAAGCTGCAGCGCCCCGCTCTCAACGCATGCGCGCAAAATATGTTCGAAAATCGCCGCCATATCGAGTTCTTTATTCAACACATACGGCAGCGATTCTTTGCTTAGCGCTTTCACTTCTTGATACATGACGAGCACTTCATCATCGAGTTCATCAACAACGCGGAAATAGTGGGCAATGGCGCGCCTTAACCCTTCGATCGTGCCATGGTGGGCACCGAGGTCTTGTTCCGTCCGCTCCCGCACTTCGTCGTAAATGCGGTCGCACACGAGATAGAGGACGTCTTCTTTCTTGCGGATGTACTCGTACAACGTGCCGATGCTGAAGCCGGACGCTTTGGCGATCTCCCTTGTCGTCGTTTGGTGGAAACCTTTTTGTTTAAACAAGGAAATCGCGCCTTTGATCATCTCATTGCGCCGTTTTTTCACGAGCTTTTCGTCTTTGACCGATGCAATCACTTCCCGTTTTTTCATGTTCGTTGTCTCTCCCCCATTCCCATTTGACGGCGGGGCGCCGCCCCGCCCCATGCCTATCCGTGCGCCCTTTCCCAAAGCGCCAAGCCGCCGTTCAGATCCAAAACCATTGAAATGACGCACAATGTTTCAATCGCGCGCCAACACGAATGAGTGGACGCGCAATGTTTAATTGCGTGTCAACACGAATGAGTAGACACGCAATGTTTAATTGCGTGTCAACACGAATGAGTGGACACGCAATGTTTAATTGCGTGTCAACATGCGCGAAATGACAAGGCGTTGGATTTCTTGCGTTCCTTCGTAAATTTGCGTAATCTTCGCGTCGCGCATAAACCGCTCGACCGGGTAGTCCTTCGTGTAGCCGTTGCCGCCGAAAATTTGCACCGCCTCGACCGTCACTTTCATCGCCGTGTCGCCGGCAAACAGTTTCGCCATGGCGGATGCTTTGCCGTACGGCAAGCCATTCGACTCCAACCATGCCGCTTGATAGGTCAAGAGCCGCGCCGCTTCAATGGCAGTCGCCATGTCAGCGAGCTTGAAAGCGACCCCTTGCTGCTCGATGATCGGTTTGCCGAACTGGACGCGCTGTTTCGCATAGTCCACCGCCGCATCCAGCGCGCCCTGGGCAATGCCGACCGCTTGGGCGGCGATGCCGTTGCGGCCGCCATCGAGCGTCATCATGGCGATTTTAAACCCTTCTCCTTCTTGACCGAGCAAGTTTTCTTTCGGAATGCGGCAGTCTTCAAAAATGAGCTCCGTCGTCGGCGACGAACGAATGCCGAGTTTCTTTTCCTTTTTGCCGAACGAAAAGCCCGGCGTTCCTTTTTCCACGATAAAGGCGCTGATCCCTTTATGCCGCTTTTCCGGATCGGTGACGGCAAATACGACGTAAATTTCCGCTTCGCCGCCGTTGGTGATCCATACTTTCGAGCCGTTTAAAATGTAGTGGTCCCCGTCTTTTACCGCACGCGTTTTCATCGAGGCGACATCCGACCCCGCCCCCGGCTCGGACAGAGCGTATGCCCCCAGTTTTTCCCCAGTCGCTAAGGCGCGCAAATACTTTTGCTTTTGTTCTTCGTTGCCGAACTTGTAAATCGGCCAGCTGGCGAGCGATATATGCGCGGAAAGCGTCACCCCGGTCGAGGCGCAGACACGCGACAGCTCCTCAACGGCAATGACATAGGCCAAATAATCGCTGCCAATGCCGCCGTATTCTTCCGGCCACGGAATGCCTGTTAAACCGAGTTCAGCCATTTTGTTGAAAATGCCGCGGTCAAACCGCTCTTCTTCGTCGCGCTCAGCGGCAGTCGGCGCTACCTCATTTTCGGCAAATTCGCGCACCATTTTTCGCAGCATTTCATGTTCTTCGCTCAATCGAAAGTTCATCGTTTCATTCCCCCGTTTTCCTATATATCCGAAATCCTCGTCCCCCGTGCCAGCGTGATCACCGTTTTCCAAAAACAGACAACGAATCGTTGTGCCGCGACGTTGCCATCCAGTTCGCCGCCCATTCCGGGTTTTCCAAAGACAGACAACGAATCGTTGTTGGGAAAAGAGAATAGGATCGCTCCGGCTGCACAACAAAACGCAGCAAATGACAGAGCCCCGTGTTTATGCCTCCATCCCTGAAAGCGGCGTTGTTCAGCCTTCCGAAGACCCGACGGTTTGCGGCTCATTCCACCATTTCATTCGGTTGCCAATCATGAGCTGACTGAACACAAGCTTTTCTGCCTCTTCCCTCGAACAAGAACGCCGACGGGCAAATGCCATTTGCCCGCAAAACGTTCATTGTTCGAGGAGGGCATGCTGTCGCATGCCCAGTCGGCAAGCGAACGGCTTGCCGACTACGGCAGAAAAGCTAGGAACAGAGCCTTCTCATCTGGTTCGGATTGGTTCATCAGCATGCCTGGCACAAATGTTTGCTGATGACGATGCGCTGAATTTCGCTCGTTCCTTCGTAAATTTGCGTAATTTTCGCGTCACGGAACAGCCGCTCGACCGGGTAGTCTTTCGTGTAGCCGTTGCCGCCGAAAATTTGCACCGCCTCGATGGCATTGTCCATCGCTGTTTGTGAAGCGAAGAGCTTCGCCATCGACGCCTCTTTTCCGCACGGCAGCCCTTGCGCGCGCAGCCAAGCGGCGCGATAGACGAGCCATTTCGCCGCTTCCGCCGCCGTCGCCATATCGGCAAGCTTGAAAGAGACGCCTTGCTGCTCGATGATCGGTTTGCCAAACTGCACCCGCTCTTTCGCGTAGGCGACGGCATGTTCGACTGCCGCCTCCGCGATGCCGAGCGCTTGGGCGGCGATGCCGATCCGACCGACGTCAAGGTTGGCCATCGCGATTTTAAATCCTTCCCCTTCCTGACCGAGCAAGTTTTCCGCCGGCACTTCGGCGTCTTCAAACGTAATGGTCACCGTCCGCGACCCGTGCAGCCCCATCTTCTTCTCATCTTTGCCAATCGACATCCCTGGCGTCCCTTTTTCCACAATGAACGCGGAAATGCCGCGGCTTCCGGCTTCTTCCGGATTCGTGCGGGCGAAGACGATGTACGTATCTGCCTCCCCGCCGTTGGTGATGAATATTTTTGAGCCGTTTAGCACATAACGATCTCCACGGCGCACCGCTTTCGTCTTCAAGCTTTTCGCATCCGAGCCGGCGCTCGGTTCAGTAAGGCAAAACGCCCCCAAGTACTCACCTCGGGCGAGCTTTGTCACGTATTTTTGTTTCTGTTCTTCGGTGCCGAAATACAAGATCGGATTCGTGCCGACCGACGTGTGCACTGATAAGATGACACCGACGGTCGGGCTCACTTTAGAAATTTCATGAATGGCGATGATGTACGACACAAAGTCCATACCCGCGCCGCCATATTGCTCCGGGACAGTGATGCCCATTAGGCCGAGTTCGGCCATTTTCGCTAAAATCGGGCGCGGAAACTCCCCTTGTTCCATGCGCTCGACAAATGGGGCGATCTCCGCCGCGGCGAACTCGCGCACCATTTGCCGCATCATTTCCTGCTCTTCGGTGAAGCGAAATTCCATGAAATGGCCTCCTTCCGATGTCGCTGACACAATGGTGTTTTCAGGCACTCCTCCGCTCCATGGGGTAGCCAGCAGGCAGCTGAACGATTCTATAGATTTGCCTTATAGGCTGTAAAACAGCGTTCCCGCATGCACCTAACGTGCGGCGTTACGGTCGGCAGACAGCATAGCGGGCGCCGCCCCACGCACATTGCGGCACGCTTCGGCGTTGTCCTGGAGCGACGCCAAGCGGTTTATTCATACGTGTAAAATCCGCGGCCCGTCTTGCGGCCGAGCCAGCCGGCTTTCACATATTTGCGCAAGAGCGGGCATGGGCGGTATTTGTCATCGCCGAACCCCTCATGAAGCGTTTCCATAATGTATAAGCACGTATCGAGCCCGATAAAATCAGCGAGCGTCAGCGGACCCATCGGATGGTTCATGCCGAGCTTCATCACTTCATCGATGGCTTCTTTGGTCGCCACCCCTTCGTATAAGGCGTAAATCGCTTCGTTGATCATCGGCATGAGGACGCGGTTCGAAATAAAGCCCGGAAAGTCGTTCACTTCGACCGGCACTTTGCCGAGCTTGCGGGCAACGGCTTCGATCGTTTCATACACGTCATCAGCCGTCGCCAATCCGCGGATAATTTCGACGAGCTTCATCACCGGCACCGGGTTCATAAAGTGCATGCCGATCACTTTCTCTGGCCGTTTCGTCGCGGCGGCAATTTCCGTAATCGGCAGCGACGACGTGTTCGACGCTAAAATCGTCTCCGGGCGGGCGAGCGCATCGAGCTCGGCGAACAGCTTTGTTTTCACGTCCATGTTTTCGACGACCGCTTCAATGACAAGATCCGCTTTGGCGGCGGCATGCAAGTCGGTCGAGCGGGCAAGCCGCGCGAGCGCTGCGTCTTTGTCCGCCGCTGTCATTTTCCCTTTTTCCACTTGGCGGGCGAGCCCTTTTTCGATGTTGGCGATTCCTTTGTCCAACTGCGCCTCGCTAATGTCGTACAAAAACACTTGATAGCCGGCGACGGCGCACACTTGAGCGATTCCTGACCCCATCTGTCCGGCGCCGACGACCATGATTGTTTTCACATCCATCTTCTGTTCCCCCTATCGTCCGCTTTGCGTTTCCTGTTCCGCGCTCAAACTCATATGCCTCACTGCCGCCAGCAGCCAACGGCAACCGGTCTTTGCATCGTCATCACAACAACCCCTGCTGTCAACCGTTGATGCCGCGGCTGTTGCGGCAATGAGCAACGTGCCGCGCGCTGCGACAGAGACAGCAGCGGCATGCCGCACCATGGCGCGATGCCTCATGACGCAACGCTTGAGGCAGACGGTCACACGCCGCATCCTATGCCTTGGCGCAACACTGGAAGGCGACGGCGGCATGCCGCTTGCCCGCCGCGCCCCGCTCGTTATACCTCGACCAAGATGGCGTCGCCTTGGCCGCCGCCGCTGCAGATGGCGGCGATGCCGAGGCCGCCGCCGCGGCGTTTCAGCTCATAAATGAGCGTGAGGATGATGCGTGCGCCGCTCGCGCCGATCGGGTGGCCGAGGGCGACAGCGCCGCCGTTGACGTTCACTTTTTCCGGGTCAAGGCCAGCGATTTGGATAGCAGCAAGAGCAACAGCGGCAAACGCTTCGTTTATTTCGAACAAGGCAATGTCGTCGACCGTTTTTCCCGTTTTGCGGAGCAATTCGTTGATGACAAGTCCCGGCGTTTTTGGGAAATCTTTCGCCTCAACGGCGATGGCGGTGTGGGCGACAACAGTCGCGAGCGGCTCAAGCCCCTCGCGGGCGGCGCGCTCCTCGCTCATCAAGACGAGCGCCGCGGCGCCGTCGTTGACGCCCGGGGCGTTGCCGGCCGTGATCGTTCCTTCCGGGTCAAACACCGGCGGCAGTTTCGCCAACGCTTCAAGCGACGTGTCTTTGCGCGGCGCCTCGTCGTGTTCGACGACAAGCGGCTCTCCTTTGCGCTGCGGAATCGTCACCGGAACGATCTCTTCCGCGAGCCGACCGGCTTCGATGGCAGCAATGGCTCGCATATGGCTGCGGTACGCCCACTCATCCTGCGCCTCGCGTGTAATGCCAAGTTCACGCGCTGTATTCCCGCCATAAACGCCCATATGGACGCCGGTAAAACTGCATGTCAAGCCATCATACACCATTAAATCCTTCACCGTGCTGTCGCCCATTCGCAACCCCCAGCGCGCTTTCGGCAGCACGTACGGGGCGTTGCTCATCGATTCCATCCCGCCCGCGACAACGACATCGGCATCGCCTAAGCGGATGAGCTGATCCGCGAGCGTCACGGCGCGCATGCCCGATGCGCATACTTTATTGACCGTCTCGGTGCGAACATGCCACGGAATGCCGGCATGGCGCATCGCCTGCCGCGATGGGAGCTGTCCTTGTCCGCCTTGCAAGACGGTGCCTAAAATGACATGATCGACTTGTTCCGCGCTCACGTCCGCGCGGGCAAGCGCTTCTTTCACGGCAATGCCGCCGAGTTCTGACGCTGACAGCGCTTGCAAAGAACCGCCGAGTTTTCCGAACGGGGTGCGCGCCCCGCTGACAATCACTGTTTTTCCCATATTCCTCTCCCCTTTTCGTTGGATAAGAAAGCGATTACAAAAAAACAGACTGAACGCTCGCTCGATCACGGTGTGAAAGAGAAGGTGTACAACGGTACACCCTCTCCTCTACCCTTATTCACTATTTTAAAAAATAAAAATTGTCTATGCAACTATTTTTACGATGCTGCTTCCTCTTTTTCCTCGCCAAACACCGATTTCGCCAACAATTCAGCGACATCGTACGTCGCAACGCGGTCTTCCACTTCCTTGGCCTTCGTGCCGTCCGACAGCATCGTCAAACAGTACGGACAGCCGGAGCTGATGACGGTCGGATTGACAGCGAGCGCTTGCTCCGTGCGGGCGACGTTGATCCGGTTGCCGGTCGTCTCCTCCATCCACATGAGGCCGCCGCCAGCGCCGCAGCACATTCCTCGCTCGCGGTTGCGCTCCATTTCAACAAGCTCGACGCCCGGGATGGCGCGCAAAATTTTCCGCGGTGCGTCATAGACGTCATTGTAGCGTCCTAAATAGCACGAGTCATGGAACGTAATGCGTTCATTTACCGGATATTTTGGCACCAAGCGCCCTTCTTCGATGAGCTTGGCGAGCAGCTCGGTATGATGATACACTTCGGCCTCGAACCCAAAATCCGGGTACTCATTTTTGAACGTATTGTAAGCGTGCGGGTCGATCGTGACGATTTTCTTGACGCCCGCTTTTTCAAATTCTGCGATGTTGTTCGTCGCTAATTCTTGGAACAAAAACTCATTTCCTAACCGGCGCGGCGTATCGCCCGAGTTTTTCTCCTTGTTGCCTAAAATCGCGAACTTGACGCCTGCTTCGTTCAACAGCTTGGCAAACGCAAGGGCGATTTTTTGGCTCCGGCTGTCATACGACCCCATCGAGCCGACCCAGAACAAGTACTCGATTTCCTCTCCCGCTTTCGCCGCCTCTTTGACGGTCGGCACATGCACATCATCGCGCAGCTCGCGCCAGTTCTCCCGCTCTTTTCGGTTCAAGCCCCACGGATTGCCTTGGCGTTCGATGTTCGTCATCGCCCGCTGCGCGTCCGGGTTCATCCGTCCTTCCGTCAGGACAAGATAGCGGCGCAAGTCGATGATTTTATCGACATGCTCATTCATGACCGGGCATTGGTCCTCACAGTTGCGGCACGTCGTACAGGCCCAAATCTCTTCTTCGGTGATGACATCGCCGATGAGGCTCGGCATTTCGATCGTCGCCGCCTGCTCGGACGCCGCGGCGAACGCGAGCTGATTGCCCCTTGTATGTTTGAAAGCGAACGCGGGCACCCACGGCGTGCGCGACGTGACGACCGCCCCTTTTTCCGTCAAATGGTCGCGCAATTTTAAAATCAAATCCATCGGCGACAACATTTTCCCCGTGCCGGTCGCCGGACACATGCTTGTGCAGCGGCCGCATTCGACACAGGCGTACAAGTCGATCAATTGCTTTTGCGTGAAATCCTCAATTTTGCCGACGCCAAACGACTCTTGGCTTTCGTCTTCAAAATGGATCGGCGCAAGCTTCGGCCGCGTCAGCCGGCTGAAAAAGACGTTGATCGGCGCCGCGATCAAATGGGCGTGCTTTGATTGCGGCACGTACACGAGGAACGTGAGCAAAATCAACAGATGCACCCACCAGGCGATAAAGAAGAGCACCGCAGCCCCCGTTTCGCCGACCCAGGAAAACGCGGCAGCAATAAGCGAGGCGACGGGCTCGCTCCATGTCGCTTCTTCGCCGTGCCAAATGATGCTCATCCCGTTGCCGAACAACACCGACAGCATGAGCCCGGCGATGAAGATGAGGACAAGCCCAGCTTTCAAGTCGCGCTTTAAACGGACGAGCTTTTCAATGTAACGGCGGTAAAAGGCGGCGAGCACCGCGATCAAAATAAGCAAGGTAACGATTTCTTGGAAAAACGTAAATCCCGCATACAGCGGCCCAAGCGGCAAATGCGCCCCCGGCGCAAGCCCTTTGATGATGAAATCAATCGCGCCAAATTGGACGAGAATAAAGCCATAGAAAAAGACGACGTGGATCAGTCCGCTTTTTTTGTCCTTGAGCAGCTTTTTCTGGCCGAACACGTTGACCCAGATGTTTCGCAGCCGCTCTTTTACTTTGCGGTCAAACTCGACTTTTTTGCCGAGTTTGATGTACATCGCCCGCGTTTTGACGACATATGCAAACAAGTGAATTGCGTAAGCGGTTACAAGCAAAAACGCGAGCCAGTTCACCACCAACAAGGCATTCATCTTCTCTCCCCTTCCCCCGTTTTTCGAGCGAATGTGTTGCCATAACAAAAGAAATTTTCAGAATTCGCTTTATGTCTATTGTACAAATGAATGAGCATTCAGTCAATAACCTTTTTTCATCCCAACCGTGAAAACTTTCCCTTGGCAACGGAGCGATCGCGGGGGAATCATCGATTTGTTCAGCCCTCTATAGACTCCCATGACGAAAAACATTCATCAATATGGAAATTTGATTCATTTGGAGTTTGGGTATGTTCACGGTAGATGCAATTTGAAACGTTTTGCGCGTTCTCGGGCACATTAATAAATACCGAATCGACATAGGAGGAGAAGATATGGTCGTCATTTCCGTCATTGCCATCGTATTGTTGCTCGTTTATCTTGATGACAAGCTTGGACAGTTCATCTTCCGCAATGGGCGCAAAAAAGTCGTCTACCCGGAGCGGAGAAGCGATATTTCCCTCTATATCAACGGCAGGCATTTATTTTCTGATTACTTCGCTGAACTAGGCCGCGCCCGCGATCATATTCACGTCTTGTTTTACATTATAAAAAATGACGAAACGAGCGCGCCATTTTTCCAGATTTTAAAGGAAAAAGCAGCTGCCGGCGTGAAAGTGCGAGTGTTGACCGATTGGGTCGGCAGCTTTGGACTGCCGAAAGCGCTCATCCGTTCGCTCGAGGAAAGCGGGGTGGAGTTCGCCTATGCCCGAAAGCCGCGCTTTCCGTTTTTCATTTACCGCCTCAACCGCCGCAACCATCGGAAAATTACGGTCATCGACGGGCGGGTCGGCTACATCGGCGGCTTTAACATCGGCCGCGAATACAACGGAAAAGACGCCAACTTCGGCGAATGGCGTGATTACCACTTAAAAGTGAACGGCGAAGGGGTTCACGACTTGCAAGAACAGTTTTTGCACGACTGGGAAGAAGCAACGGACCGGACGGTGCCTGACAAACATCGCTACTTCCCGCCGCTTCCGGCCGGCGCCATTCGCCATCAGCTCGTCGCCACCAACGGCACTGCCCTTGAAGAACAGTTTATCGAGGTCATCCGCCAGGCGAAAAAAGAAATTATGATCGGCAGCCCATACTTCATCCCAAGCCGGCCGCTGTTTAACGAGCTGATGCAAGCGCTTCGGCGCGGGGTGCGTGTGACCGTCCTTGTGCCGCTGAAGGCGGACCATTTATTTGTCAAAGAGGCTGCCTATCCGTACTTTTATCGACTCTTGAAAGCCGGCGCGCGCATTTACCGCTTTTACCAAGGATTTTACCATGCCAAAACGCTCGTCATCGATGAGGAGTGGTGCAACGTCGGCACAGCCAATTTCGATCGGCGCAGCTTGTTTTTGAACGGCGAAATCAACTGCTATGTGTTTGACCGCGCGTTTACCCGTCTCGTCAAACGGGCGATCGAGCGTGATTTGTTGCGCGCCGAGCCGCTGACGGTCGACTTTTGGCAAAAACGTTCGCTTCTTGACCGCGGCAAACAGTCGATTTCCCAGCTCATCTCCGCCTGGCTTTGACCGGTCTGAAGTTCCATTTCCCTCCCAAGCAACAGAAGAAGCAAAAAAACCCGGCCGGCGCTTCCGGCGGCTTGATGCTGCCAAAATTGCGCCAACCGGGTTTTGTTCCCCGTTTGATCATGCAAGTGCTTACTTCCAAAACACCGTGAACCATTGAAACAACCGCATGCCGAGATACACCCCGACGATGCCGGCGATGCCGGCCAACGCCGGGGGAGCAGGAATCGGCAACCGAAGCAAGGTGAACAAAAAGCCGACAACGATGCCGGTGATGAGCGATAGTACAACTTCTTTCATTTGTTGATCCTCCACCACTGTTTTTCTTTAGAATGCCCAAACAAAAGAGGGAGCAGTCGCTCCCCCTCGTTCGTTTACATTTGTTCCGGCGCTGAAACGCCAATGAGCGCTAACGCATTTTGCAGCGTAATTTGCACCGCCTTGACAAGCGCGAGGCGGGCTTTCGTTTTTTCGATGTTGTCCAGATCAAGCACTTTTTCCGCGTTATAAAAGCTATGGAGCGCGGAAGCCAAATCGAATGCATAGGCGGTGACGCGATGCGGCATCCGCTTGAGCGCCGCCTCGGCGACGACGTCAGGGAAATCGCCGAGCACTTTGAGCAGCTCGATTTCTTTTTCCGTCTCCGCTAAATGATGCAAAGCGAGGTCGCCTTCGTACGACACATTTTGCTCTTCCGCCTGGCGGAGAATGCTTGAGACGCGGGCGTGCGCGTATTGGACGTAGTAAACCGGGTTTTCATTCGACTGCGACACGGCCAAGTCCATGTCAAAATCCAAATGCGTATCGCCCGAGCGCATCGCAAAGAAATAGCGGACGGCATCGACGCCGACTTCTTCCATGAGCTCGCGCATCGTCACCGCCTTGCCGGTGCGCTTGCTCATTTTGACGCGCTCACCGTTTTGGTATAGGTTCACCATTTGAATGATTTCCACTTCAAGCGCCTCCGGATCATAACCGAGCGCAGCGATCGCCGCCTTCATGCGCGGAATGTAGCCGTGGTGGTCCGCTCCCCAAATGTTGATGAGCTTTTTGAACCCGCGCCGCAGCTTGTCTTGATGGTAGGCGATGTCCGGAAGCAAGTACGTATATGTGCCGTCCTGCTTAATTAAGACGCGGTCTTTGTCGTCCCCAAACGCCGTCGAACGGAACCATGTCGCCCCGTCCTGCTCGTAAATGTAGCCGCGCTCGCGCAAAGTGGAAAGCGCCTCGTCGATTTTTCCGCTTTCATAGAGCGATGTTTCCGAATACCAGACGTCAAACGGCACACGGAAGTCGGCCAAGTCTTTTTTGATTTTTTCAAGCTCATAGCGGAGCCCATAGTCGCGGAAAAAGGCAAGCCTCTCCTCTTCCTCCATTTCGACAAACCGGTCGCCGTACTCTTCGGCAAGCTTTTTGCCGATTTCGACGATATCGTCGCCGTAATAGCCGTCCTCCGGCAACGGCATATCGACACCGAGCGCCTGAAAATAACGGGCTTCGACCGATTTCGCCAAGTTGTAAATTTGCTTGCCGGCGTCGTTAATGTAGTATTCGCGCGTCACGTCAAAACCGGCTTTCGCCAAAATGTTGCAAAGCGAATCGCCGACCGCCGCGCCGCGGGCATGGCCTAAATGCAAGTCTCCGGTTGGATTGGCCGAGACGAACTCGACTTGCACTTTTTCCCCGTTGCCGACGTTCGATTCGCCATACGCTTGTCCCGCCTGCAAAATCGCCGGCACAACGGCTGTCAAATAGCGGTTGTCCATATAAAAGTTAATAAATCCTGGCCCTGCTACCTCGATGCGCTCAACCGACACCCGCTCACGGTCGAACTGCCCAACAATGGCCTCAGCGATCGCCCGCGGCGGTTTTTTCGCGATGCGGGCGAGCTGCATGGCGATGTTCGTCGAGTAGTCGCCATGCGCCTTGTCGCGCGGCACCTCAAGCAGCACATCCGGCAGCTCGTCGGCCGAAGCCAGCCCTGCTCTTACCGCCGCCTGGCGGATTTCTTCTTTCATCTTTTCCTTGATTTGTCCGACAATGTTCATCGGCTTATACCCCCTTAAATGTCAACGTCAACGTATGGCGCCCGCTTCGCTCATCGCCTAGCATCAGTTCATAGGAAAGAAAGAGCCGCCCCTTTTTCCGCTGCTCATCATAGTGAAACTCCATGGAGCTCGTTTTGGCCGCCAGCGCCCATCGTCCAAACGCTGTCCCATAATGGCCCGATGTTTCTTGGCGGCGGCGGAACGTTTGCCGCATCTCGACCGCTCCGGAACGAAGGACGGTCACCTCGTCAGGCGCGATTTTCACAATGTTGTTCACCCGCCCGAGTTCGTTTTCTTCGGCAAACTGCAAATAAACGGTTTCCCCTTTTATGTAATACGTGCCATCCGCCTCAAGCACAACCGTCTCTTGGCGCGGACCGTCGCGAATGACAGCCACTTGGCGGAG
Organism: Geobacillus sp. YHL; assembly: GCF_022341265.1. Lineage (NCBI taxonomy): Bacteria > Bacillati > Bacillota > Bacilli > Caryophanales > Anoxybacillaceae > Geobacillus > Geobacillus sp. YHL. Next base: position 102,667 of record NZ_JAEIGB010000006.1, on the reverse strand, counting down.
GCGCGCCGGGATGCCGTTTGTTTCCTTCATATCGATGAACACACCTTTGCGAACAAACAGTCATAATTCATAGTATAATGAACTGTTTCGCTCCATTCAAGAGGGGACAAACCCGATGGCAGATTTCCGCTCCAGTGGGCAAAAAAAGGGGCTGACCCAAAAGGTTGTTTTTCCTTAAATAAAACGTACGCTCATATTCCTGCATCTTTTGTCCCACCAAAGAAAAAAGCGCCCTCGCAAACTTGCGATTTAGGCGCTTTTTCTCATTTTTCACTTCGCCACCCAGCCAAGCAGCATTTCCCGCACAAGCTTGCTCGCCGTATTGGCCGTTTGTTCCGAGTGGTCGTAAATCGGCGCGACTTCCACCAAATCGGCGCCGACAACGCGGACGTCGGAGCGGGCGATCTCATGGATCGCGGCTAGCAGCTCTTTTGACGTAATGCCGCCGGCATCGACCGTCCCAGTGCCTGGGGCATGAGCGGGATCAAGCACATCGATGTCAATCGTCACATACACCGGACGGCCAGCGAGCTTCGGCAACACGGAGCGGAGCGGTTCAAGCACCTCAAACTTGGCGATGTACATACCGTTTTCTTTCGCCCACTCAAACTCCTCTTTCATCCCGGAACGGATGCCGAACGAAAAGACATTCGTCGGGCCGATCAAGTCAGCGACTTTGCGGATTGGCGTCGCGTGCGACAGCGGCTCGCCTTCGTAATGTTCGCGCAAGTCGGTATGGGCGTCCATGTGAATGACGGCCAAATCCGGGTAATAGTCGTACACCGCTTTGATGACCGGCCAAGAGACGAGATGTTCGCCGCCGAGGCCGAGCGGAAACTTGCCGGCGTCAAGCACCTTTTTCACGAACTGCTCAATCAGCTCTAAACTGCGGGCCGCATTGCCAAACGGCAGCGGAATGTCTCCAGCGTCAAAGTAGCGGATGTCTTTGAGTTCGCGGTCCAAATATGGGCTGTACTCCTCAAGCCCGATTGACACTTCGCGGATGCGGGCCGGGCCGAACCGCGAACCGGGCCGGTAGCTGACCGTCCAGTCCATCGGCATCCCGTAAATGACGGCTTCGCTTTCTTCAAAATTCGGATGGCTGCCGATAAACACGTTGCCCGAATAGGCTTCATCAAATCGCATCGCCTGCGCCCCCTTACTTCGTTAAATCCGCGACAAATTTTGGCAAGACGAAACACGCTTTGTGCAATTCTTTCGTGTAATATTTCGTCTCAATGTCATGGAACCGGTCGTCGCTCACAGCGAGCGGGTCGTATTGTTTCGAGCCGAGCGTAAACGTCCAGAGCCCGCTCGGATACGTCGGAATGTTCGCCGTATACAAACGGGTGATCGGGAAAATTTCTTTCACATCGCGGTAGACGTTGCGGATCAAGTCTGCTTTAAACCACGGATTGTCCGTTTGGGCGACGAAAATGCCGTCTTCCTTCAACGCGTTGGCGATGCCGGCATAAAACCCTTTTGTGAACAAGTTGACCGCCGGGCCGACCGGTTCGGTTGAGTCAACCATAATGACGTCATACTCGTTTTCGCTTTTGGCGATATGCATAAACCCGTCATCGACTTTCACTTCGACGCGCGGATCGTCGAGTTTTCCGGCAATTTCCGGCAAGTATTTTTTCGAGCACTCGATCACTTTGCCGTCGATTTCCACAAGCGTCGCTTTTTTGACGCTTGGGTGCTTCAGCACTTCACGAATGACGCCGCCGTCGCCGCCGCCGACGACAAGCACGTTTTCCGGATTGGGGTGGGTGAACAACGGCACGTGGGCGACCATTTCATGATAGACGAACTCGTCTTTTTGCGTCGTCATCACCATGCCGTCTAGAATGAGCATGTTGCCAAACTCCGCCGTTTCGACCATATCAAGTTTTTGGAACGGCGTCTGTTCTGTATGTAAAGTGCGGATGATGCGTGCGGTGATGCCAAAATGCTCCGTTTGCTTTTCGGTAAACCAAAGTTCCATTCGGTAACATCCTTTCTCCGAGCGTTGCTTACTATACAAGTTTTCCTTAGCCAACGAAAAACTAAACATGAAAAAGTATAGAGCAATCTAGCAAAAATGCAAGAGGAACAAGTTTAAAATAAAAAATTTTTTTTCATACTGGTAAGAAAAAGCGGAAAACCTCGCTGGCGAAGCCTTGACAAAAGCAAGGCGGCGCATTCAGCCGGGCGTCCGCCCGCATGTCTAAAACAACGCCAAAACCGTTGAGGTGATGCGCAATGGAACCGATCCCGGGCAGCCGTTTTCGCGGCACGTGGAAATATGTGCGCGCCGCCGTCTTTATCGGCTTTTTTCTCGCCATCTTTGCCTTCACCGCTCTCGGGAGCTTTGTGTTGTTCGCGAAAATCGAAGGCGCCCCGCCGGTCGCCGTGCCGCAGACGACGATTTTTTATGCGGACGACGGCCGCAAAATCGGGGAAAGCGACCATGGACAAAAGCGGTACTGGGTTCATCTCGGTGACATTTCCCCGCACGTCATCGAGGCGACGATTGCCGTTGAGGACCGAAAGTTTTACGAACACCACGGATTTGACTTGAAACGGATCGCCGGCGCGGTGCTCGCCAATCTCGAGGCCATGGACAAAGTGCAAGGAGCGAGCACGATCACCCAGCAATATGCACGCAACTTGTTTTTAACACATGAGAAAACGTGGTCGCGAAAAATCCAGGAAGCGCTGTACACGATCCGCCTTGAAGCCAATTACAGCAAAGAAAAAATTTTAGAAGGCTATTTAAATACGATTTACTACGGCCATGGCGCCTACGGCATCGAGGCAGCAGCGCGCTATTATTTCGGCAAGCACGCGAGCGAACTGACGCTGAGCGAGGCGGCGATGCTCGCCGGCATTCCGAAAGGGCCGTATTACTACTCGCCGCTTGTCAACGAGGCGCGGGCAAAAGCGCGGCAAAAAATCGTGCTCACCTCCATGGTGGAAGCCGGCTACATCAGCCGCGAAGAAGCGGAGCGGGCGTACCGTGACAAGCTCGTTTACATCCGCCACCGCGAACGAGAGCAGCCTGTGGCCCCGTATTTCCAAGATGTTGTGAAACAGCAGCTGCGCACGAAGCTTGGCCTTGATGAGCGGACGATTGAGCTCGGGGGGCTGCGCGTCTACACAACGCTCGACCGACGCCTGCAGCGAATCGCCGAAGAACAAGTTAAGCAAGTCATCAGTCCCCATTCTGCCATCCAGGCGGCATTGGTGGCCATGGATCCGCGCACAGGGGAAGTAAAGGCGCTCATCGGCGGACGCAACTACGAAGAAAGCCCGTTCAACCGCGCTGTGCAAGCGGAACGCCAGCCGGGGTCGACGTTTAAACCGTTTTTGTATTACGCGGCGATCGAGCAAGGATTCACCCCGTCGACGCAACTGCGCAGCGAACTGACCACCTTTACGTTTGACGGGGGCCGGGCGACGTATACGCCGCATAACTACAACGACTATTACGCGGACGGACCGATTACCCTTGCCCAGGCGCTCGCGGTCTCCGACAACGTTTTCGCCGTCAAAACACTGCAGTTTATCGGCGCGGATAAACTCATTGAGACAGCGAAAAAACTCGGCATTACGAGCCGGTTGAAGGCCGTGCCGTCACTCGCCCTTGGCACATCGCCGGTGAAAATGATCGACATGGTCGCCGCATACAGCACGCTCGCCAACTACGGCAAAAAAACGGACCCGGTGTTCATTAAAAAAGTCGTCGACGCGAACGGAAACGTGCTGTATGAACATAAGCCGGAGAGCCGGCAAGTGCTCGACCGCGACGCAGCGTTTGTGACGACCCATTTAATGACCGGAATGTTCGACCCAAAGCTTAACGGCTATACGACCGTCACCGGGCAATCGATCGCCGATGAAATGACGCGCCCGTACGCCGGCAAGTCCGGGACGACGAAAACGGACAGCTGGATGATCGGCTTCGCCCCGCAGTTGGTCGCCGGCGTCTGGACCGGCTACGACCGCGGCGAAACGATGAGCCGCTTTGACGAAAAGCAATACGCGAAACAAATATGGATCCGCTTTATGGAGAAAAGCCTCGCCGGCGAGCCGAAAAAATCGTTCAAGCCGACCAAAGGCGTCATCGGCGTCTACATCGACCCGCAAAACGGCAAGCTGGCGACCGATTCGTGCCCAGTGAAGCGGAAAACGTATTATATCGCTGGCACAGAACCGGTTGACTATTGCACCGATCATGTAAAAGAGGAGAAGAAGAAAAAAGAAGACGGAAAAAGCTGGTTCGAGAAATGGTTTCCATGGTTTTAAACAAGAAAATCCCCTGCGTTTGCCCGCAGGGGATTTTCTTGTCCTAGTTTTCCTGTGTTATACATGTAGATTTAGTTTATCCTTTTTTCCAGATAAGAACAAGCCCTTAGGCAAACATGTTCACAAAACCGTCACAATTCGCCTTCGAGTCCTTTTTTCAGTTCATCGCTCGAGCGGTTCCACATCCCGATGTCGTGGCCTTTCAAAAAGTCGGCGAGCACCCGCTTCGACTTAGCGTCCATATGATCGACGATGATATGCCGTTTCAGCGATTTATCGAGCCGGTTCACATGTTCCGGCAATAACTTATAACCGCGGCGCGCCTCACGGTCGATCGTCATTTCGCACGCCGTCACCCCGGCGTAATACGGACCGTCCTCGCGGCGCTCGATCGTCACCCAGACGATCCAATACGGCTTGCCGTTTGGCACGGCGGAGCGATCCGGCAAAAACTTGATGCCGCGCTCAACAGAGCTGCGGGCATGCATCGCCCCCATATCAACGAACGCTTCACCCGCTTCGACGTCAATGATGACCGGCGACACGTTTTCTAGGCTCAACGCCCCGGCGCCAAAGCCGCGGTGCCCGTCGGTCGGGTCGTCTTTGATGATATTAAAGCCGATGTTTTTTTTCTTTTTTTGCTCCATCCGCTTGTTCCTCCTTCCTACATAAACAAGCTGGCCACAAGTGACTGCAAGTTCTCAAGCACAAACGGCAGCGCCACTTGAAACACCGGCTCAATCGTATAGCGATCGAGCGGCGTCAGCACGAGAACAAGGAAAATGAGCGCCCCGTACGTTTCCCACTGCGTCATTTTCGCCCGCAGCCCATCCGGGGCCAAGTCTTCAATAATACGATACCCATCAAGCGGCGGAAACGGCAATAAATTAAACACAAACAAGACGGCGTTCAAGCTGATAAAAATTTGGAAAAACAGATCAAACCCGGCCGCAAACCAATCCGGCAGCGCCCGCATGATGCCGAAATCGATCATGGCGTACCAAATGACAAATCCAAGCGCGGCAAGCACGAGGTTGCTCAGCGGTCCGGCAACCGAGACGAGAATGCCGGCAAGGCGCGGATTTTTGAAATAAAAGCGATTGACCGGCACCGGGCGCGCCCAGCCAAACCCAGCGAGAAAAATCAGCAGGGTGCCAAGCAAATCCAAATGGGCAAACGGTGACAATGTCAGCCGTCCCTCGTTTTTCGCCGTCGGATCGCCGAACTTGTAGGCGACGTATGCATGAGCGAACTCATGCACGGAAAACGCCAGCGCCAGCGTCAACAGCACGTACGGAATTTCGCTTAACGAATACGGCAAAATGTGTTCCACTTGATTAACTCCTTTTCCCCTGTATTCACTATCCTTAGTATACATGATTTACCGCCAAAAGTGGACTGAACTTCACCGTTCCATGGTATAATAAGCGCGACAGCACTCGACAAGGAAATGGGGGAATGATGATGCCGTATGTCACGATCAAAATGCTCGCCGGCCGCACGGACGAGCAAAAGAAAGCGCTGGTGGAAAAAGTGACCGACGCCGTTGTAGAAACGACAGGAGCAAAAAAAGAGACCGTTGTTGTGTTCATCGAGGAAATGACGAAAGACCATTACGCCATCGCTGGAAAACGGCTGAGCGACGCGGAGTAACAAACAGGGGGACGCCATCGGGCGTCCCCGTTGCTTTTTGAAATAAAAACGAATATTATTATAGTTGTCTTTCATATTGTTCGCCTTTAGGAGGTTGCCTATGATTCGTCTTCCACACCGTGCCAGCAATCGCAAAACAGAGGTTCTCGCTGGCCTGACGACCTTTTTCACCATGGTGTACATCATCGTCGTCAATCCGGTCATCTTATCAGACGCCGGCGTCCCGTTTGAACAGGCGTTCACCGCCACCGTCATCGCGACCGTCGTCGGCACGCTATGGATGGCCATCTTTGCCAACTATCCGATCGCCATTGCCCCCGGCATGGGGCTGAACGCGTATTTTGCCTATTCCGTCGTCGGCTCGCACGGCGGCATTTCGTACGAAACCGCGTTTTCCGCTGTGTTTGTCGCGGGATTGCTGTTTTTGTTGCTGTCGCTCACCCCGCTCCGCAGCAAGCTGATCGAAGTGATCCCCGACAGCTTAAAACACGGCATCACCGCCGGCATCGGGCTGTTTATCGCCTTTATCGGCCTGCGGCTGACCGGAATTATCCAAGCCCATCCGCAAAATTTGGTCGCGCTTGGCAACTTGCATGCCCCGTCGGCCGTGTTGACGCTCATCGGCCTGGCGGTGACGCTCGTTTTCATGATGCGCGGCGTCAACGGCGCGCTCTTTTACGGCATGGTCGCGACCGGCGTCATCGCCTACGCGACCGGGCAGCTTCACTTTGACAAAGGTATCGTCTCGCTGCCGTCGCTGCCGGAAGGGCTTGTCGCCGCCAATCCATTGACGGCCGTTGGCGATGTCATCAGCCACAGCTTGTACGCTGTCGTCTTTTCCTTTTTGCTTGTCACGCTCTTTGACACGACCGGCACGATGATCGGCGTCGCCCAGCAAGCGGGACTGATGAAAGGAAACACACTGCCGCGCGCCCGCGAGGCGCTCTTGGCCGACTCCGTCGCGACCACGATCGGCGCCATGTTCGGCACGAGCCCGACATCGGCGTACATCGAGTCGTCAACCGGCGTCGCCGCCGGCGGCCGCACCGGCTTGACCGCGCTCACGGTCGCCGTCTTGTTCATCGCAGCCGCCTTTTTCAGCCCGCTTGTCGGCGCCGTCGCCGGGCTTTCTGCCATCACCGCCCCGGCGCTCATTGTCGTCGGCAGCTTGATGATCAGCAACATCGCCCATATCAATTGGCGCGAACTGGACGAAGCGTTCCCAGCCTTTCTCATCATCTTAAGCATGCCGCTCACGTCCAGCATCGCGACCGGCATCGCGCTCGGCTTCATCTCGTACCCGCTCTTAAAAATCGCCCGCGGCCGCTGGCGCGATGTGCCGTTGCTGCTGTACGTGCTTGCCGTGCTGTTCTTTTTGCAGCTGGCGTTTTTGCCGCATTAATCCAAAAGAAGAAGGTGTCCCGGAAACAATGGGACACCTTTTCGTCTATGGCCAGCTGATGGTGTGTTGAAACAGTGTTTTTCATCTTCCCTACACACAAGCGCCCTTGTTGCAACGGCTCCGCAGCGCCTCAATATACGCATACGCCTCTTCGATCTCGTCCTCCGTATAGCGCTGCTTGCTTTTTACGACAGCGATTTTCTCTTTTACCTCATCTTTTGACAAATGTTCAAAATAGAGCACCGTGGAGACAAGCTCCAAAAAGCGTGCGTTTTGTCCGTTCATCGCCTGCATGCATTCGGCAAGGCCCGGCATCTCCCAGTCGTAATGGCGCAAAAACTGTTCGCCCGCTTCGGTCAGTGTATAGCGGTATTGCACATAGCCGCTCTTTTTCTCTTTCACTTCATGCAAAAAGCCGAGCGCGCACAGCTCTTCGATGCGGCACGTCAACTCTTCCGAATACGGGCCGTAAAAGTGGAAGTCGAACTTCTCATAAAACGGAAAGTCGAGCTTTTTGGCGATGTAAATCATTTTTTGCAGCTTTTTGCGGCCCGCTATTTCCCCGGCGGCCGCCAACGCCTTCATCACTTTCGCATGCTCTGTGAGCACTCTCCGTCATCTCCTAACCCTTTAAAATTTCCATAATCTTTTTCTTCACTGTCCGCTTCGTCGACAAGTCTTCCAGGAAATCAGCGGGGAAATAGAGCTTATGGTCGGTGCGCCGCTTGCCGGAAATGGCGTCAACCAACACCGATTCGCGCGACAGCTCGCGCAGCTCCCCGTTTGGCATCAACAAATAAATCGGCAGGCGCTCGCCTTCCTCGCCCGGCCGGTAAAAATCGTACGGCAAGTCGGACGATGAATCGACGACCAAGTAATAGTCTGGATCGATCCCGGCCTTTTTGAACAAGCCGGTCAGCTCGATCAGCTTCGCCATTTGCTCGTTCGTCGGATGGAACTCCGTATATTTGAACAGGCGGCGGTGGACAAACCGCCGGCACAAATCGCTTAAAATCGGATCTCGCTCATATTGCCATTGCTGGAAGTAAAACAGGATGATCGCTTCATCGAGCGCCAAATAGTCGCCGAGCGTTACATGGCCGGCAAAAAACGATAAAAAATGGGTTGGCTTCGTCGCAAACGTATACCCGTCCTCGTACAGCTTTTTCGCCCGATGCAAAATTTTCGTCAAAATGACTTCCGCACTGCGCGTCACAGGATGGAAATACACTTGCCAATACATTTGGTAGCGGCTCATAATGTAATCCTCGACCGCATGCATGCCGCTTCGTTTGATGACGACTTGGTCTTCGCGCGGGCGCATGACGCGCAAAATGCGCTCCATGTCAAAATAGCCGTAGCTGACGCCGGTGTAGTACGCATCGCGCAGCAAATAATCCATCCGGTCGGCGTCAATTTGGCTCGAAATGAGGCTCACCACAAGCTTGTTCGGGTACGTTTTGGCGATCACTTCCGCCACTTTTTGCGGAAAATCGTCGCCCACTTCGCGCAAGGCGGCGTTCACTTCTGTATCGCCTAAAATGATGGCCTGTGTAAAATCTTCGTGGTCGAGGCGAAACACCTTTTCAAATGAATGGGAAAACGGGCCGTGCCCTAAATCGTGCAAGAGTGCCGCGCATAGGCAAAGAAGGCGCTCGCTATGATCCCAATGATCGCGGCCGACAAACACGTCGTCAATGATGCGGCGGATGATTTCGTAAACGCCGAGCGAATGGTTAAACCGGCTGTGCTCGGCGCCGTGAAACGTCAAATATGTCGTGCCGAGCTGCTTGATGCGGCGCAGGCGCTGAAATTCTTTTGTGCCGATCAAATCCCAAATCACTTTGTCGCGAACATGTATATATCGGTGCACCGGATCTTTAAACACTTTTTCTTCGTCAAGCTGCCCGCCGGAATACATCGCATCCTCCTCTTCCGTCTCCAACATACATCTATTATACGCCGTTTCTTTTGGCAAAGAAATAGTTGACTTTTTTCTCCGTCTTTCTCCATTATTGACGGAAAAAACAAAAAATCACCTTCTTTCGGCAAAGAAGGTGATCGGTTATCGCTTTTTCAACCTTTCGGCAATTTTATCAATCAGTTCGTCTTCCGTCAGCGCCGCCACCGGACGGTTGTTGACGAAGGCAAACGTCTTTTTCCGCCCTGGGCCGCAATACGACTGGCAGCCGATTTTGATGACCGCATCCGGATCAAGCTTTTTCAAGCGCGGAATCAATGTTTTTAAATTCGGCGCCTTGCAGTCGTCGCAAACGCGAAACTCATTCGCCATCACTCGTCATCCCTTTCCGCAGCGTTTGCTTTGTGTATTCTACCGCTTTTGCCGGAAAATTGCAAGTTGGCATGCTTTCACCCTTGTAATTTGCCAATCCCATAAACTTGCAACGTATAATTTTTTTCCTTTTGGTCCACCCTTTTACTAGCATGGGAAAAAGGAGTGGAGAACAATGAAACAACGGCAAGACGCTTGGACGGAAGAAGACGATTTATTGTTGGCAGAGACCGTATTGCGCCATGTGCGTGAAGGGAGCACCCAGCTGAACGCCTTTGAAGAAGTCGGCGACAAGCTAAATCGGACATCGGCCGCCTGTGGCTTTCGCTGGAATGCCGTCGTCCGCCATCAGTACGAAGAAGCGCTGCAGCTGGCGAAAAAGCAGCGAAAAGAGCGGCTGCGGCTGCTGGCCAAACAAGGCGGCGCGAAAAAGCGGCGCCTGTATGAACCACCGATGCCGTCATTGGAGGAGTTGGGCGATGTGATGCAGCTGCCAGCTGTCGTCCCATCCTCTCCGCCGCAACAAGTGACGCTGGATCAAGTGATCGCTTTTTTAAAAACGTTCCAATCCCATGAGCGGAAACGGGAGGCGCTGATCAAAGAAAACGAGCGGCTGCGCCGCGAAATTGACGAACTAAAGCAAAAAAATAAAGAACTTGAAGAAAAGGTTGCGAAATTAGAAGAAAATTCGTCGACCGTCCAAGAAGATTTTGAGACGCTCGTGAAAATCATCAACCGAGCGCGCAAAATGGTGTTAAAAGAGGAAGAAGAGCGGGGACTGACCTTCCGCATGGACCCGAACGGCAACTTGGAAAAAATCGCGGAGTAAATAAAATTAAGGATGCCCTGTCCATGGCTGCGCCTTGATCGCACTCTCTCCGGTGCGGCCGAGACACGGAGCATCCTTTTTGCCTGCCGGCGGCGTCAGGCGATGAACGCAGGCTCTTGCTGCTGGGCGGACCGCCCCCTTATTCTCCTGCTAGGAGCTCGCCCTTGAGCGCCGTTTCATTCCGCTCGACGATGCGCGCCCAATACTGCTCATACCAATTCCATTCGCCGTTCTCGAGGGCAGACGAATATAGCTCGCCGCCAAACGACTGCAGCGTGCGCCAAAGGGCGACAAGCAGCTCATCGATCGACAACTCGCAGCCGAGAAGCTCAGACAGCGACGCCATGACAGCTGGGACAACATCGGGGTAGGCGAATTTCGTTTTCTCTCCTTGGCGGCCGAGCTCATAAAAGCGGCGAATAAGCTCAGCCCGCGCGGCTCCACTCCCGTTGACGCAAAGGTAGATTTGCACGGCAACGCCGCCGCGCACCCGTCGCTGCGAAATGCCGGCAAATTTTTTGCCTCCTATGCTCAAATCATAACTCCCAGGGCAATAGGAACCAACCACTTCCCCCGCCTCAACGCGGGCGCCGTATGAGGCAAGCATGGCGGCCATGAGCGCGTACATCGCCTCATACCCTTGCTCGATGGCAATCGTGTTTTTCGTTTCCGGAAAAATGAGCGAAATATTCAACACCCCGCTGTCAAGGACAACGGCCAGCCCGCCGGAATTGCGGACGACGACGCGGTATCCTTCCTTATGCAAAAACGAAACCGCTTCGTGGAAATGGGGAAGTTTTGTATCCGCAATACCCAACACGATGGTGTCGTCATGCACCCATGTGCGGACGACCGCATCCGACTGTCCCGCACCAACCGCGGTGCATAATGCATCATCGATGGCAAACGATTGTTTCGCATCAAACAGCGGACCGAAATGCGACTGGTCGATGACCCGCCATTTCGGCTGCCGCAGCAATTCATGGCTCATCGCAGCAAACCCCTTACGTTGAACGTTCCGCTCTCATTATACCACATCAAACTGGAACGATTACGGCCATTAAAAAAGAAAGCGGCTAAACAGCAGCCAGCCGCCTTCTTTGACACGAATCCATGCATGAAACAAGAGATCGCCCATTCTTTGGCAAAACGAACCGGTTCCGACTCCTCTTGCTCAGTTCGCCGCCTCTTTACTCCCCAAGCGACTGCGCCGCGGTGATGAGCGCGAGCTTGTAGGCGTCTTCGGCGCTGCAGCCGCGCGATAGGTCGTTCACCGGCTTGTTCAGCCCTTGCAAAATCGGGCCGACCGCTTCAAAGCCGCCAAGGCGCTGGGCGATTTTGTAGCCGATGTTGCCCGCCTCAAGGCTCGGGAAAATAAAGACATTTGCGTCCCCTTGAATGACCGAGTCCGGCGCTTTCTTTTTCGCCACCTCTGGCACAAACGCGGCGTCAAATTGAAACTCACCGTCAAGGATCAGATCCGGCGCCATTTCTTTCGCCAACCGCACCGCCTCAACGACTTTTTCCGTCTCCGGCGACGAGGCCGACCCTTTCGTGGAAAAGCTTAACAGCGCTACGCGCGGCTTAAGGCCGAACATTTTGGCCGTCCGGGCGCTCTCGACCGCGATTTCAGCCAAATCATGACTGTTAGGAGCAATGTTGATGGCGCAATCGGCAAACACATATTTTTCGTCGCCGCGCACCATGATGAACACGCCGGACGTTTTGCCAACGCCTGGCTTCGTTTTAATGATTTGCAAGGCTGGTCGGACCGTATCCGCCGTCGAATGTGCCGCCCCGCTGACGAGGCCGTCGGCCGCTCCCGTATAAACGAGCATCGTACCGAAATAGTTTTCATCGAAAAGCAACTCGCGCGCCGTTTCTTCTGTCACTTTCCCTTTGCGCCGCTCCACAAACGCCGAAACCAGCTCATCAAACCCGCCGTAGCGGCGCGGGTTGACAATCTCCACCCCTTCAAGCGGCAAGCCAAGCGCAGCTGCTTTCACCCTTATCGCTTGCTCATCGCCAAGGACGATCGGCTGAAGCACTTGCTCCGTCGCCAAACGGCTCGCCGCCGTTAAGATGCGGTCATCGGTTCCCTCCGGAAACACGATTTTTCGACCCGTATCGGTTACTTTCGCTTTTAATGCCGTAAATAAATCGGTTGTCACGATCCAATCCTCCTTATGCTAGGCCAGCCTGCCCCGGTTAAGGCACGCCCGGCTCATTTCGGCATCCACAAGCCATTTCCACTATTAAGCATACCGCTTCTCGCCAGAAACGCAACGCAGGTAAGCCTTTACAACAAATAATTCACCTTTTGCCACAATTCAGTCTACTTCCACTTTGATGCGCTGATAGCCGCTTTTTTGGGCAAACTGTGATATAGTGATACTGTACAATTTGTTGATAAGGAGTGACGATGATGAGCGAAGCGGCCCAAACGTTGGACGGTTGGTATTGTTTGCACGATTTCCGCACGATCGACTGGAGCGCGTGGAAAATACTTCCAAACGAAGAGCGCGAGGCAGCGATCAGTGAGTTTTTAGCGCTTGTCGACCAATGGGAGACGACGGAAAGCGAGAAGCAAGGAAGCCATGCCGTCTACACGATCGTCGGGCAAAAAGCCGATATTTTGTTCATGATTTTGCGGCCGACGCTGGATGAGCTGCATGAAATCGAAACAGCGCTTAACAAAACGAAACTCGCCGACTATTTATTACCTGCGTATTCGTACGTTTCAGTCGTGGAGTTGAGCAACTACTTGGCGTCCGGCAGCGAAGATCCGTACCAAATTCCAGAGGTGCGCCGCCGTTTGTATCCAATTTTGCCGAAAACGAACTACATTTGCTTCTATCCGATGGACAAGCGGCGCCAAGGCAACGACAACTGGTACATGTTGTCGATGGAACAGCGGCGCGAACTCATGCGCGCCCACGGCATGACCGGCCGAAAATACGCCGGCAAAGTGACGCAAATCATCACCGGCTCCGTCGGCTTGGATGATTTTGAATGGGGCGTCACCTTGTTTTCAGATGATGCACTCCAGTTCAAAAAGCTCGTCTATGAAATGCGCTTTGATGAAGTGAGCGCCCGCTTTGGCGAGTTTGGTTCATTTTTCGTCGGCACTCGCTTGTCGGTGGAAAAAGTTCCTTCGTTCTTCCATGTATAAAAAAGAGGGGCCCAAACGCGGCAGGGCCCCTTCGCTTATTTTCCTGTTCTTCAAGCAACCGGCGAGCTCCTCCCCCTGAAAGGTCAGCCAAACGAGCGATTTCTTCCGCCGTCATCCCTTTGCACATCATGTTACGGGTCTTTCTTGCGCAACGGGTTTCCCTTTTTGGTCAACCTCCCCTGTTTCTGTCATATCCAGCCCAACTGCCCCATACATATAAATCAGAAATTCCTCCGAGAAATCGCCTGTCTGTCTGTCACCATTTTCCTGTTCCATCAATAGCCTATTACTGTCGAAATTCACAACGACTGAGGTGACGATATGGGTCAGATCGCTCCCTCCATTGTAGCCCACACAGAAGAGGAAGTGAAGTTGTTGGCTCGGCTCATGCGAGCCGAAGCGGAAGGAGACGGGCGGCTTGGGATGCTCATGGTCGGCAACGTCGGCGTCAACCGCGTCATCGCCGACTGCCTTGACTTCCGCGGCATCCGCTCTATCCGGCAAATGGTGTTTCAAAGCCCGGGCGGCTTTGAGGCGGTGCAAAAAGGGTACTTTTACCAACGGGCGCGCGAAGTGGATATAGGCCTAGCCCGCCAAGTGCTCCGCGGTTGGCGCTACCACCCAGCGACAAACGCCCTTTGGTTTTTTAAACCACCTGAAGGTCAACCGTGCCCACCGCAATGGTTTGGCCAGTGGAACGTCGGCCGCTACAAATCGCATTGCTTTTTTGCACCGACTCCATCCGACTGCCCACGTGTCTATTCTTAATATTGAGGAGGGTTCTTTATGCCGAACAATCCAGAAAATCAATTTTATCCACTTGATGAGGAGCAACAATCATTTTATTATTCGCCGTTCGGTCAAGAACGGCAACAACCGTATGCATCCTATCCATACGGCTATCCGTATCCGCAGCCGTACTATCCGGCGGCGTACCCGTATTATTACTATCCGCAAGCGGCTGCCGCTCCAACGATGACACCGGCGACAGCCGCCGCTCCGACGTTCGGTTTGCAGGCGCCGACGTTTACGGCCCCGACACCGATGCCGACCACCACCGGCCCATCGATTCCAGGGATGCTGCCGATTGAAGAATCGTACATTGAAAACATTTTACGGTTAAACAAAGGAAAAGTCGCCACTATCTATGCGACGTTTGAAAACAACCGTGAGTGGAATGCCAAGGTGTTTCGCGGCGTCATTGAAGCGGCTGGACGTGACCATGTCATTTTAAGCGACCCACAAACAGGCACACGCTATTTGATCCCGATGATTTACCTCGATTACGTCACGTTTGAAGGAGAAATCGCCTACGAATATCCGTTTGCCGGTGCCTCCGCCACGCCGCTCGCCTCCTATTCGCCGCGCTGAGTGCAAGCGCAAAACCGATGTTCGATGAGCAGGCTGCCCCAGGGTAGCCTGCTTTTTTTCATCCGATGCGACGTCCATCACAAGTTGCTGACGCCCAGTTGTTTATCATGGTGGCAAACGAAACAAAAAAGGTGCCTTCTATGATTGGGACGGCGCGTGATTTCCTGTTCGGGGTACACCTTGCCCGCGCTTCGCTTACAGCCATTTCAACGCCGCATAGCCGATCATCACCCAGGCGACCAAAAAAGCGACGCCGCCAAACGGAGTGATCGCGCCAAGCGGCTTAATCTGCGTTACACTTAATACGTACAAGCTCCCGGAAAACAACACGATGCCGGCGAACATCACCCAGCCCGCCGCACCGATCAGCCCGACATTTGGCGCCTTGCCAGCGAGCAATCCGACAACAAGCAGCCCTAATGCGTGGAACATCTGATATTGGACCGCCGTTTTCCAAATCTCCAAATAACGATCCGGAATCTTCCCTTCAAGCCCGTGCGCGCCAAACGCTCCCAACGCCACAGCCAAAAACGCATTGAGCGCGCCGAGGAAGATGAATGTTTTCATCGCGATCCCGTCCTTTCTGCCAAGCATTCCTCTCCCCATTATAAACGAGGATGCTCGCTAACAACAAATGAATAGTACCAACTCTTTCCCATTGATTACTCACACAACAAAATCCATTGACAAACTCGGCCAAATCGTCAATCCTTCTAAATAAGGGTATCACATGAATTTCATTCGGCAAGCATCCACATGCGGAAGGCAGGGGGTCATATGAAAATTGCGAAAGTCATCAACAATAACGTTATCAGTGTCATCGAAAACGGCCGCGAACTTGTCATCATGGGGCGGGGGATCGCCTTTCAAAAACGGCCTGGCGATGACGTTGATAAAGAAAAGATCGAGAAAGTGTTCAAACTGGAAAGCAAAGATATGATCAGCAAGTTTAAAGAACTGTTATATGAGGTGCCTCCCGAGTACGTCCATGTAACAGAGGAAATCATCCAATCCGCCAAAGAACAGCTCGGCAAAACGTTGAACGATATTATTTACATTTCATTGACCGATCATATTCATTTTGCCATTCAACGCCATCAACAAGGATTGCAAATCGTCAATCCTTTGCTTTGGGAGATTAAACGCATTTACAAACCGGAGTTTCGAATCGGGCTAAAAGCGCTGCAGATGATCCGTGACCGCCTTGGCATCGAACTGCCGGAAGATGAAGCCGGATTTATTACCATGCATATCGTCAACGCTGAACTGAATGAACAAATGGGCGACATCGTCACCATGACGAAAATCATTCAGGATATTTTAACGATTGTCAAATACCATTTTAAACTCGACCTTGATGAAGAATCGCTCAACTATTTCCGTTTCCTTACCCACCTAAAGTTTTTCGCCCAGCGTCTGCTTAGCAACACGTTGCTCAATCATGAAGAACATGACTTGTATCAACTGGTGAAGCAAAAATACCGCAAAGCGTACGAATGCACGAAAAAAATTAACGACTATATTCAGAAGACGCACTCCCGGATATTGACAGCGGAAGAGGAGCTATATTTAACCATTCATATCGACCGCGTCATCCGCCGCCATTAATTTTTATGGTTGACAACCATGAAAGCGCATGCTAGACTGGAGTCAGAAAATGAATATGAGTCAGACAATTAGGATTGTTACTGGTCATGCAGGCAAAACCTAAATTGTCTCGCCATCTTTTTCGCAGGCTTACTGCGTTTTTGGCGGGCAATTTAGGTTTTTTATTTTCATCTACAAAAGCAAGGAGGATCCATTGATGAAGTATGCTCATTTGAAACCGTTTCCAAATAACTTTTTGTGGGGCGGTTCAACATCTGCTTACCAAGTCGAAGGCGCATGGAACGAAGACGGAAAAGGGCCGTCGGTCATCGATATGGCCAAGCATCCGGAAGGAACGACCGATTTCAAAGTCGCGAGCGACCATTACCATCGGTATCAAGAAGATATCGCCTTACTCGCAGAAATGGGGTTTAAAGCATATCGCTTTTCCATCGCTTGGACGCGCATTTACCCGAACGGCGATGGGGAAGTAAACCGAAAAGGGTTAGAATTTTACAATCATTTAATCAATGAGATTGTCCGCCACGGTATCGAACCAATCGTGACGATCTATCATTTCGATTTGCCGTACGCCTTGCAAATAAAGGGCGGTTGGTCGAACCGGGCCACGATCGATGCGTTTGTCAACTACTGCCGGACACTGTTTGAACATTTTGGCGACCGTGTGAAGTATTGGTTGACCATTAACGAGCAAAATATGATGATCCTTCACGGGGAAGCCATTGGCATTGTCGATCCGGGCAGCAAAAACCCGAAAAAGGAGCTATACCAGCAAAACCATCATATGTTTGTCGCTCAAGCCAAAGCAATGGCACTTTGTCACGAAATGCTTCCTGACGCAAAAATTGGGCCGGCGCCGAACATTGTAACAATTTATCCGGCAAGCTCCAAGCCGGAAGATGTGCTTGCCGCCAACACGTATTCGGCAATCCGCAATTGGCTGTACTTGGACATGGCCGTTCACGGCCGCTACAACCCGACAGCGTGGGCATATTTAGAAGAAAAAGGGTATACTCCAGAGATTGCGGACGGCGATATGGACATCTTGCAAAACGCGAAACCAGATTTCATCGCCTTTAACTACTATACGTCGCAAACGGTGGCTGCTAGTGAAGGCGATGAGAGAGATATAAACCATACGGGCGACCAGCACATTACGATTGGCGAACCAGGCGTATACAAAGGCGCATCCAACCCAAACTTGGCGAAAAACGACTTCGGCTGGGAAATTGACCCGATCGGCTTCCGGACAACACTAAGGGAAATTTACGAGCGCTACCGGCTGCCGCTCATCGTAACCGAAAACGGGTTAGGAGCTTACGATCGATTAGAAGAAGGGGATATCGTGAACGACACGTACCGGATTGACTTTTTACGCAATCATATTGAGCAAATGCGTCTCGCCATCACGGACGGCGTCGACGTGTTCGGCTACTGCCCATGGTCAGCGATCGACTTAGTCAGCACCCACCAAGGCATCAGCAAGCGATACGGGTTCATTTACGTCAACCGCGATGAATTTGATTTGAAAGATTTGCGCCGCATTCGCAAACAAAGTTTTTACTGGTACCAACGGGTCATCGCCTCAAACGGCGAACAGCTTGACTAATCCGGATTGGGGAGGTTTTAGACGAGCTCATCAGGGGTGGCATAACATCGTCCTGTTGTGCATCTCCCCTCATTCATTACTCAAGGAGGGAAACGACATGAAATACGAACAACTGGCGAAAACGATCGTCAACCTTGTCGGCGGGAAAGAAAATGTCATTAGCGTCGTTCATTGTGTTACTCGCCTGCGCTTTAAATTGAAAGATGAAAGAAAAGCAGATACAGAAGCGCTTAAAAACTTGGATGGCGTCGTCACTGTCATGAAAAGCGGCGGCCAATATCAAGTCGTCATCGGCAACCATGTTCCAGAGGTATACAAAGCAGTCGTCGCGGTCGGCGGATTCCAGTCGTCCGCACCTGTATCTGCCCAAGAAGAAAAGAAACAAAATCTCTTTAATCGCTTTATTGATATCGTTTCTGGCATTTTCGTCCCAACGCTTGGCGTCCTGGCGGCAACCGGGATGATTAAAGGGTTTATCGCGTTATTCGTCGCGCTCGGTTGGCTTGATCCGTCATCGGGAACGTATCATATTTTATACGCGATTGGTGATGCGCTATTTTATTTCTTCCCGATTTTTCTTGGTTATACAGCAAGCCAAAAGTTTGGCGGTACGCCGTTTATCGGAATGGCAATCGGCGCCGCGCTTGTCTATCCGGCATTAAGTGGGTTAATGAACGGCAAAGCATTATATACGTTGTTTGCCGGCACAATGTTTGAATCACCCGTTTATATTACATTTTTAGGGATTCCGGTCATTTTAATGACATACTCATCATCCGTCATTCCCATTATCTTAGCTTCGTATTTTGCGGCCAAAGTGGAAAACGGCTTGAAGAAAGTGACTCCGGATGTCGTCAAAACGTTTTTAGTTCCGTTTTTCACGTTGTTGATCGTCGTACCATTAACCTTTTTAGTGATTGGACCGGTGGCGACATGGGCAGGAAAACTGCTCGGCCAAGCGACACTTGCGGCCTACCATCTGTCCCCTATTGTCGCCGGTTTGTTCCTAGGGGGCCTTTGGCAAGTACTTGTCATCTTCGGGCTTCATTGGGGACTTGTCCCGATTGGCATTAACAATTTGAGTACACTTGGCCAAGACCCCATTTTGGCAGTAGCGTCTGTTCCATCATTTGCTCAAATCGGTGCAGTATTGGCTGTTATGCTAATGACGAAACAACAAAAATTGAAAACGCTTAGCATTCCGGCGTTTATTTCCGGCGTCTTCGGCGTTACCGAACCGGCCATTTACGGTGTGACACTGCCACTGAAAAAACCGTTTATTATCAGCTGCATCGCCGCTGCCATCGGCGGAGCAATCGCTGGCGTCTTTAATTCCAAAATATATATGCTCGGTGGGCTCGGCATTTTCGTCATCCCGTCCTTTATCGATCCGAAACAAGGCATGACGCTCGGTTTTTGGGGCTTCATCATTGCCATTATAGTCGCATTCGCCCTCGGCTTTATCTTAACGTTATTGTTCGGGAGACAAAAAACAACGGAACAAACGCCTTCCCAAGCAAAAAATGGCCAGACAACAACATCGAAGCAAGTTCAACCTGGCGAAGAAATGATTGCCAGCCCATTAACGGGACAAGTCAAACCTTTGTCAAGCATTGAAGATGCAGCATTTGCATCCGGCGCACTCGGCCAAGGGGTTGCTATCGAACCGACAGAAGGCCGGTTATTCGCTCCCATATCCGGAACAGTCACGGCACTATTCCCAACGAACCATGCGATCGGCATCACATCTGATCAGGGAACGGAGCTATTAATCCATATCGGCATGAACACGGTTCAGTTAGAAGGAAAATGGTTTACTGCCCATGTTGAGAAAGGAACGCGTGTCGAAAAAGGGCAATTGCTTATTGAGTTTGACATTGAAAACATTCGTAAAGCTGGACTGGAAACGGTTACTCCTGTTGTCATCACAAACTTGACAGAACATATGAGTTGGAGTGCTGCCGACAAGACCCGCATCCAAGCCGGGGAACCGCTTCTCGTTGTTCAGCGCCAAACAGAACAGGCCGTGTAAACAGGAAAACCCGTGGAGAAAAGCCGCTCCACGGGTTTTCCTTGTCCCCCCTCAAAAATCCAACAACGACTCCCCGTTCGCCTCATCGTCAATGTCAGGGGAGCGTCCCCGGACAGAAACGGCTCCAAGCGAAAGCCCGCCAGCAACCGAAATCGGCCCGCCGACGACAAGCGGCCCGGCTGCGGCAGACGAAGCGGACGGCTGCGGATGGCTTGTTGCTTCCAACATCAAATCGCATAAAACGCGAATGGCGGCGACGTGTTCACGCACCCGCTGCAGGTCGTTCACGGACTTGGCTTTCCGCAACTCATCTTCCATCTTGGCGATAACGGCCGCAAACGAGATGGACATCATTCTCCCCTCCTTATTCAGCATGGACGCCGATGTTTTCGATTTGCCAGTCGATCGGTTCGCGTCCGCATTTCATCAAAAACGCGTTCGTCCGCGAAAACGGGCGATGGCCGAAAAAGCCGCGTGCGGCGGAAAACGGGCTCGGGTGCGGCGCTTCAATAATCAGATGGCGCGGATTCGTAATCCGTTCTTTTTTCTCCTGAGCGTTCCGGCCCCAAAGCAAAAAGACGACCGGATCGTCTTTTTCATTGACGAGTTCAATGACGCGGTCGGTGAATTGTTCCCACCCTTTGCCGCGGTGGGAGTTCGCCTGGCCGCGGCGGACGGTCAGCACCGTGTTTAACAATAACACCCCTTGCTCGGCCCATTTCACGAGATAGCCGTTATCTGGTATATAGCAGCCAAGGTCATCATGCAGCTCTTTAAAAATGTTCACCAAAGACGGCGGCACCGGCACGCCCGGCTTGACGGAAAAACTAAGCCCGTGCGCCTGCCCCGGGCCGTGGTACGGATCTTGCCCGAGCAGCACGACTTTGACGTTTGCATACGGTGTATAATGAAGGGCGTTGAAAATATCGTGCATATCGGGATAGATCGTCCGCGTTCGGTACTCTACTTTCAAAAATTCGCGCAGCTTCAAGTAGTATGGTTTTTGAAACTCCTCTTCAAGCAGCGGAGCCCAGTCGTTTTTGAGAATCGGCATTGCGAGCAACTCCTTTGCCATCGGCTTTTTCCCTTTTATCATTGTAGCCAAAAAGACACCAGCGTCAAAGCGAAGTGAATGTTCAGATTGAGGCAACCATAGCGAAACCTGTTTCCCCAACAGGAAATGCGTCAATCCCCTGCCGCAGCCATCAAAATATTGAAGAGAAAATCAAAATGTCCACGAAATCAACCAGCGGAGCAGCCAGACGCCAAGCAGCACGTATAAAAAAATGATCAGCACCCCAGCGGCCCAATTTGTCGGTTTGCCGTGCTTGGCAAGCTCTTCCGCCCGCGCCCGATGTTCGGCAGCGACGTCTTTCGGCAGCCATTTGAGCGCTATGTAAATGCCAAGCGGCACAAGCAGCAAATCATCGATATACCCAAGAACCGGAACGAAATCGGGAATCAAATCGATCGGACTGAACGCATACGCCACAACGACCAACATAAACAGCCGCAGCCAGATGGAAACGCGCCGGTCGCGAACCGCAGAATACAAGACGAATATGTCTCGTTTCAGCACCCTTGCCCATTCTTTCCACTTTGTGAACATCGCGTTCCCCTGCCCTTTCCTGTTTCATATAGTATAAAATATGGGTATAGTAGTGTAAACATTGCAAGGTGGACAACCTTCCCGTACCATCATCCAGCTAACTCATTGATTATGTGAGGTGAACGGCTATGGACAGGAAACGATTTCATATCGTGCATGATGAACAGCCGGATCGGCATGTTGTATACATAAAAGGGGAGCTTGATCTAGCGACGGCCGAACAGTTTCAACGCGCCGTCGAACCGCTTGCTCATGACGCATCAAAACCGCTTGTCATCCGCCTTGAAGAATTGTCGTATATCGACAGCACCGGCATCGGGATGTTTGTCGCACTGCTGAAAACACGCAAAAAACAAGAAGCGCCGTTTATGATTGAAAATGTGCCGCCAAAAGTGAAACGTTTGTTCGATTTAACAGGTGTATCTTACTTCTTTTCGGAAATGGATCAGACGACAGAAAGGATCGGGGGCCAATCATGAAAGAGCATGAAACCGTCGTACAGCTGTCGATTCCAGCTGATGCGCAGTTTATCGATGTCGCGCGTTTGACGCTATACGGGCTGGCCGCCAAGATGGGGTTTTCCTATGAAGAGATTGAAGATATGAAAGTGGCCGTCTCAGAAGCGTGCAACAACGCTGTTTTGCATGCGTACAACGGAAGGGGTGGCATCATTCATCTTCGCTTTGAGATGCGCGCCGATGCGCTTTCGATCATCATTAAAGACGAGGGCAAAGGGTTTGATTACAAACGGGTGTCCAAACAAGCAGCGCCCCTGTCCGCAAAGCCGCTTGAAGACGTCAAAGCTGGCGGCCTCGGCCTGTTTTTGATGGAAGCGCTCATGGACGATGTCACCGTCACCACAAAGGGCGGAACGGAAGTCCGCCTGACGAAATTCCGCCATCGCGGCGAAGGAGAGCATGCCCATGACTGTATATCCCCCTCCTCTGTCCAAGAGCAAGCTTGACGCCCTCATTTCCGCCTATCAACAAACAAAAACGGAAGAAGCGGCGACCGCCTTGCTCGTGCGCTTCGAGCCGCTCATTGCGGCCGCAGCGAAAAAAATGGCGCGCAGCCGCCCTGACTTTTACGAAGACTTGTTTCAAATCGGACGGCTGTCGTTTTTGCGTCTCCTTGACCATTACGACCCTAAACAAGGAACAAGCTTTGAGTCATACGCCATGAAAAGCTTGATCGGCTATATGAAAAACTATTTGCGCGACAAAGCATGGTACATCCAAGTGCCGCGCAAGGTGAAAGAAAAAGGAAGCAAAGTGCAGCAGGCGATCGATGAGCTGACCGTCAAGCTCGAACGGTCGCCGACGCTCGATGAGATCGCCGGCCACTTAGGCTTATCGGTCGAAGAAACGATCGAAATTTTGGCCGGACGGGACCATTACCAAGCCGTTTCGCTCGATGCCCCGGTGCAAGACGGGGAAAAGGATGCGACGACGATCGGTGAATTCGTCGCTGATGAAGCGAACGAAATCGAGTCACTGATCGAGCGAATGGATTTAGAGCAGGCGATCGGCAAACTGAGCGAGCAAGAACAAATCGTCATCGACGCCATCTTCCGGCGCGGGGAAACGCAGCGCTCGTTAGCCGAGAGGCTCGGCGTCTCGCAAATGACAATCAGCCGCATTCAAAAGCGGGCCATCGCGAAATTGAAGCGGCAGCTCGCCGCCTATTCGCCATAACGGTCAAACATCGCGCCGCCGGACGCATCAAGCGGTCGAACTGTCCATGCTAGCGGCGGCGCAGCAGCAACAACGTTTGGTCATCTTTTTGTTCGTATTGATGATACGCTTGAATATGCTCGTACAACTCGCGCACGATCTCCGGCGCCGGCTGATCAAGGTTGACGCGGGCGACCATCGCGGCGAGAACGGAAAAGTCATCGTCCGCCTCTTCGGTACGCTTTTCCGTCACCCCGTCGGTGTACAGCAGCACAAAATCGCCTGGTTCGAGCACAACCGATTTGGTCTCAAATGAAAATTGCGGAAACAAGCCGAGCGCGCAGCCTTTGGCGCCTAGCGGCACGCATTGCTTCGTTTTCGCCCGATACCAAAGCGCCGGTTCGTGCCCAGCGCACGCGTACGAGAACGTATGCGTCTTTTCGTTGTAATTGCCGACAAACATCGTGACAAACATCGACGGCTCGGTGTAGTCGTAGGCGAATCGGTTCAGCAGGTCAAGATACACGTGCGGCTGCGTTCCGTAATGGACGGTCCGGTCCAGAATAAATTTCATCAGCGTCATGAGCATTGCCGCTGGAATCCCTTTTCCCGATACATCGGCAATGCAAGCTGAGACCGATGTTTGATGGACGGCAAAGTGGTAGAAATCGCCGCTCAACACTCGGGCAGGGACGCTGAGGACGCTGATATCGACGTACGAAGGCAAATCCGCCTTCGACGATGTCTGCAAAAGCGCCCGTTGCATATTCGCGGCAAGCGACAGTTCAAAGTCGAGCTGTTCCCGCTCGCGCTCGAGCCGCTCTTTTTCTTTTTTCTCCGTCATGTCGCGCAAAACGGCGACAAGCCCTGTCAGCGCACCGTTTTCCATCACCGGCGCCAGCGTGTAGCCGACCGGCAGGCACACGCCGTCATGGCGGCGAAACGGCTCCTCCTCGACGCGAATCACCTCGCCGCTTTTCAGCTGTTTGACAACACGGCGCAGCCGCTTCCAGTCCCACGCGGACCCATCCGGCCCGGCGAGCGAGACAAAGGAAAACAGCGGCTTCCCTTTCGCTTCCTCCGGATCAAGGCCAAGCAAACGGCCCGCTTCCGGGTTCATCCATACGATCCGGCCGTCGCGGTTTAACATCATCAATCCCTCGCCAAGGGCGTTCGCCATCATTTCCAGCTGCTGTTTGTGCTGTTTCAGCTCCACGTACGGTTTTTCGACCGTCTCGACGTACATTGCACGCACGACATACAAAAATCCGGCCATTTCATACAGCTGCCCCCATAGCGCATGGCCGCCGCCAAGCATAAGCAGCCATTGGCCGAGGGCAAACCACCATAACGCCAGCAGCCAGTACAGGAAGGATCGGGAACTCCCTTGCCGCCAACGACGCCATACAAGCAAAGCGGCGCCCGCATCGAGCAACCCGATCATTCCCTCGCCGGCCTTCCACCAGAGCGGCCAGCGGCTTGTCCCGTCTCCCGGCCAAAGCGGCGCTGTCCAATGGATGAATAGCCCAACGACCGCCGCATAAGCAAAAGCGGCGAAAAACGCTTGCCACCGTTGCCCGCTCCTCCGCTCCATCACCTCATCGCGGCGCGAAAACAGAAAAAGAAGCCCCCAGGCAAGCGTCAATCGGGCCGAGAGCGAAAAAGGGGACGCTTCCACACCATCAGATGCAAAAGACAAGACAACATGCAGCGAAAACAACAAGCCTGAGGAGAAAAACAGCGCCCCCATCATCAGCCGCTCCATTGACAACGTATGCGGAAACACAGACCATCCTTGCACGGCGACAAGCCAGCAAACGACCATCACGGCGAGCCCTAAGGCAAGATGAATAGAATGATAGAATCCGGGCGAAACAGGCAGCCGGCCGGCCGCAAACAGAAGCAAGCCAAACATTCCGGCCGCCAGCACGGCCATCGCGCTGTGCGGACGCACCAGGCGATATCGTTCGTATTCATTCACCAACGGAGAACCTCCACTCTTCATTCTATATGGTTTATTATACCATACGGCTCCCCGCCAGCGTATATGAACGTGATGGCCGTTTGGTTGTCCAATAAAAAAGGAGCCTCTCCGAATGAAGAGGCTCCCAAGCCCAGTTTGCGGCCATTTCCCGCGCAATACTCGCCCTCCCGTTAAAACGTGTGCGCCAAGTCTTTCGCCCGGGCGATGGCGTTCGCTTTGATTTCTTCCGCCTTTTCCGGCACCGCCGCATGCCCTTCGACAAATACCATTCTATTGGTGATGGGAGATATCCTGCAACGACAAAATAATGGGAATGTATAGCGCAAAAAAATATTGCAGCGTGGCCGAACTTTAAGGACAAGATGTGATACAATCATGAGCGTGGCGGTATAAAACGAAGGGAAAGGGGGGAATAAAATGGAATCAGATGCTATTCAACGCGAACGATTACGTTTAAACAAAGTGGACAAAAAGGTAAAACTAGATGAATGGCATCCAAAGAAGATTGCTTTAGCAAACGAATGGATTGAGAATGAGCAAACGCAGATGAAGCGCCCGATCATACGAGGAGCTATTTTCACTTGTGAACTCGGGGAAAATATCGGCACAGAACAAAACGGAGAGCGGCCGGTGCTTGTTCTTTCTAATGACTGGATTAACCGCACATCCGGAAACGTTAAGGTAGCTCCTTTATCTACAAAATTAAAAACCAAAACCGTTACAGATCGGAAAGGGAAAACCAAAGTAGTGCCTCGTTTCAAGACACATTACTTTCTTCGAAAGGAAGTTTATCCTTTTTTAGCTCAGACTTCCGCGGTAAAGGTAGAAGAATTAACGACCGTAAACAAAGTACGATTAAAGCAACATATCGGCAATATAAACGAGGATGACTTAAATAAGATTATGAACCGTGTAAAATGGGTATTTGACCTGTAACGTATTTACAATGTATTGACGACGTATTTATGACGTATTGACATTTCCCTAGGTTTTTTCTATACTTAGAGTACAAAATAAGTTGTCTGTCTCGTCACAGACCATTTCACACGTGAAAAAACGTGGATTCGTTTGTTTTGACAACGGAGAGGAGCCTAAATGGTTCCTCTCTTTGCATATTATCGCCAAGAGAATCATAACCTAATGATAAGTTGCCTGCCGCGTCGCAGGCCATTTCACCCCGTCAGCGGGGAATTCATGGTTTTTGCCCCAGTACTTCGGTGCTGGGGTTTTATGTATTTATCGAGGAAAATTTCTCACGAAGAAATAGGGACTTTATTGATCAGGCTATACCATACGGCTCCCCACCAGCGTATATGAACGTCACGGCCGTTTGGTTGTCCAATAAAAAAGGAGCCTCTCCGAATGAAGAGGCTCCCAAGCCAAGTTTGCGGCCATTTTCCGCGCAATACCAGCCCTCCCGTTAAAACGTGTGCGCCAAGTCTTTCGCCCGGGCGATGGCGTTCGCTTTGATTTCTTCCGCCTTTTCCGGCACCGCCGCATGCCCTTCGACAAACAACCCTTCAAATGACGGAACACCGAAAAATTGCATGATGACGCTTAAATACCGATGACCCATTTCCATTTCCGCCGCCGGGCCTTCGGAGTAGAAACCGCCGCGCGCTTGAATGTGGAGCGCTTTTTTATCAGTAAGCAATCCGACCGGCCCTTGTTCCGTATATTTAAACGTCTTGCCGGCGACCGCCACGGCGTCAATATACGCCTTTAACACCGGCGGGAACGAAAAGTTCCACATCGGCGTGACGAATACATATTTGTCGGCGGAAATAAACTGCTCGCACAGCTCGTTCATCCGCCCGACTTTCGCTTTTTCTTCGTCAGACAGCTCTTCAAACGATTTCCCGGAGCGAAGTTTGCCCCAGCCGCTGAACACGTCGACGTCGATTTCCGGAATGTATTCCTTGTATAAGTCGAGATGAATGACTTCATGATCCGGATGCACTTGTTTGTACGTCTCAATGAACGCCTTTCCGACCGCCATGCTGTAAGACTGCGTGTCATCGTGCGGATGGGCGGTGATGTACAATACTTTTGTCATGATGCATACTCCCTTTCGTGATGATCTCGGCACTTTAGTGTTTGCACTTTGTTCAAGCGGCATACAATTGTTTTGAATTCAAATATCTCCAACAAAAGATAATTATATAAAGGTCCGAAACGCTTGGCAAACAATTTGACCGCAAAAAAAAATTGCCTTTCTCCAAGGCAATGTTACTCGCTTTGTTCCACGACAAACGGGTTTCCGCTGATTTGTTTTCGTATCTCATCGGTGAGTGTAAACGGTTCGCTTTTGACAGCGTTTTCATCACTGCCAGGCAGATGGCCGCTTCCATCGTAGTAGATCGGTTTTCCTTCCATCATGGTTGACCCCCTTGACCCATGCAGGATGCAGGAACTAGTCTACACTCCTATTTTACCATTATATACAGCGAACATTCAGCTATTTTTTGAAAATTTCCCTAAAAAAGCGATTCCGTTTCCATACATGTTCTTAAAAAAACGCCGGGGTTTCGTCGCTGCCCCGGCGTTCATGGCATCAAAAGGCGATTTTTTCCTCTAAAAAGGCTTTGAGCTCCCCAATCGGCAGCCGCACTTGCTCCATCGTGTCGCGGTCGCGCACGGTCACTTGGCCGTCTTGTTCAGACTCGAAATCGTATGTGATGCAAAACGGCGTGCCGATTTCATCTTGGCGGCGGTACCGCTTGCCGATCGAGCCGGTTTCGTCATAGTCGACCATGAAATGTTTCGCCAGCTCTTCATAAATGCGGTGCGCCCCGTCCGCGAGCTTTTTCGACAGCGGCAAGACAGCCGCTTTGTACGGCGCAAGCGCCGGATGCAAGTGCATCACCGTTCTCGTCGTGCCGTCTTCCAGCTCTTCTTCGTCATAGGCGTCGATCATAAACGCCAGCGTGACGCGGTCAGCACCAAGCGCCGGCTCAATGCAGTACGGGATGTAGCGCTCGTTCGTTTCTTGGTCGAGATAATGGAAGTCCTCGCCCGAGTATTCCATATGCCGCTTCAAATCGTAATCCGTGCGCGACGAGATGCCCCACAGCTCGCCCCATCCGAACGGGAAATGGTACTCGATGTCCGTCGTGGCGTTGCTGTAGTGGGACAACTCTTCTTTCGCATGGTCGCGCAGGCGGATGTTATCCTCCTTCATGCCGAGCGACAGCAGCCAGTCCTTGCAAAACTGTTTCCAATAGTCAAACCATTGCAGCTCCTCACCGGGCTTGCAGAAAAACTCGAGCTCCATCTGTTCGAATTCGCGCGTGCGGAATGTGAAGTTGCCCGGCGTAATCTCGTTGCGGAAGCTTTTGCCGATTTGCGCGATGCCAAACGGCAATTTTTTGCGCATCGTGCGCTGGACGTTTTTGAAGTTGACGAAAATGCCTTGCGCTGTCTCTGGACGCAAATAAATTTCGTTGGCGCTCGACTCGGTGACGCCTTGGTACGTTTTAAACATTAAGTTGAACTGGCGCACGTTCGTGAAATCGCGGCTGCCGCATTCCGGGCAGGCGATGTCGTATTCCTTGATGAGTTCATCCATCTTGGCAAGCGGCAACCCGTCAACGATCATCTCGATCCCTTTTTCCTCGAGCGCCTTCTCAATCAGCTTGTCGGCGCGGTGGCGCGCTTTGCACTGTTTGCAGTCGACCATCGGATCGTTGAAGTTGCCTAAGTGACCGGACGCTTCCCACGTTCTCGGGTTCATTAAAATGGCGGCGTCGAGCCCGACGTTGTACGGCGACTCTTGAACGAATTTTTTCCACCACGCCCGTTTAATGTTGTTTTTCAGCTCAACGCCAAGCGGGCCGTAATCCCACGTGTTCGCCAGCCCACCGTAAATTTCCGACCCCGGAAACACGAAGCCGCGATGCTTGGCATGTGCGACGATTTCTTCCATTGTCACAGCCATCTGTTCATCCTCCTCCATTCATCATTTGTTACCATGAAAAACGCCCTCGCCCCTAGGCCTTGTGCCTAGGGACGAGAGCGTAGCTCCCGCGGTTCCACCCTAGTTGATGCGCAAATCACGCATCCCCTTTTTGCCATTTCCGCTCCGGACTGCCGTTTCATTAACCGTCTTCACCGGGCTCCCACCGCCCCCGGCTCGCTTGGGAAGAGAGGGTTAACTACTATTGATCCGTCATCGCGATCCATATATGATTTTGTCCATTATCATAGCAAACCCCAAAACCTTTTGTCAACGCCATCCTGTTTTTTTTGCATCCAAAACCGCGACACGACGGGCTTCCCGTCCCAGATGACTTCGCTTTTCGCCCGGCGCTTCGCGACTTCCGGCTCGTCAAGCAAGAGCCAAAAATTTTTCATCGGCAAGTCCCCAAGCCCATGCTTCTCACACAGCCGCCGCAAATATTGGCGCCGCTTGTCGTTCATATGTCGCGACACGTTGTCGCCGTCCGGGCTGAACGCGTACAACACGGTCGCCGCCGCGACACGGGTGACGCGACAGGCGGCCGCCGCGCGCAAAAAGAAGTCCCAGTCCCAATAATGGTGAACGGACGGGTCAAAATCGCCGATGTTGTCATGAAGCGCCTTCCGATAAACGCTCCCGGACGGCACATACGTCGAAAACGTACGCATCGCCTCCAAATCATACTCATAAGCGAACAAAAACCGTGCCGACGGGATGCGTCGGTCGTTTTCGGTTCGATACTGAACAATTTCCGCATCGGCATAGGCAAAATCGGCGTCACGAAGCGCTGTGACCATCCGCTCGAGATGGCACGGCAGCACGAGGTCATCGTCGTCGCAAAGCATGATGTATTCCCCGCGCGCCGCCTTGACGCCGATGTTGCGGGCGGCGACATGTCCTTCGTTGTCGCGGCGGTCGATGAGACGAACGTCAAGCTCCGGGTACAAGGCGACGACATCATGAACGGGGATGCCGCCGTCATTGACAATGATCACCTCAAAATGGCGGTATGTCTGCCGGCTCAACGCCTCGAGCAGCTCGGCAAGCGGATACGGGCGATTGTACGTCGGGATGACGACCGATACGAACGGGCGCAAGGAATCCACCGCCTCTCTTCATGATCCGAACAAAAAAGGGCTTACCCTTAAGGTATAGCCCTCCGTTTGATTTGTCAACTTAAGCGAGCTCTTGCTGCTTCGTCTCGCTGCCCAACACCGCGACCGCCAAAACGGCGACAAGGACCGATAGACAAAACAGCGTGAAAATGGCCGTCACCGACACCCCTTGGGCGACAAGCGAGCCGACCAACAGTGGGCCAAAAATGCCGCCAATGCGGCCAAACGCCGCCGCCATGCCGGCGCCGGTCGCACGAATCGACGTCGGATACTGCTCCGGCGTATACGCATACAGCGCTCCCCAAGCGCCGAGGTTGAAAAACGACAAGAAAATGCCGGATGCCATCAGCCCAACGAGCGACTCGGCCGTGCCGAAAAAGTAGGCGCTCAATGCGGTGCCAAGCAAATACGTGACCAAGACAAATTTCCGCCCCGCCCGCTCGATCAGCCATGCGGCGCTGAAATAGCCGGGCAATTGCGCCAGCGTCATGATGAGCACATATTCAAAGCTTTTAATTAAACTAAACCCTTTCATCACCATGACGCTCGGCAGCCATAAAAACATGCCGTAATACGAAAAGACGACGCAAAACCAAAGCAGCCAAAGCATGACCGTCTCTTTCCGATGGGGAGCGGACCATACTTTGACGATATTGCTCCACACCGTCTCCTCTTTTTGCGCGGCCGCAAACCGCGGCGAATCGGGCAGGCGGAGGCGCAAATAGATCGCATACAGCGCTGGAATCGCCGCCAGCCATAACGCCGTTCGCCATCCGTAAGCTGGTATGACGAAATACGAGATGAGCGCTGCCAATAGCCAACCGCCAGCCCAAAAGCTCTCAAGCAGCACGACAACCCGGCCGCGGTCGGCAGCCGGCACCGCCTCCGAAACGAGCGTTGACGCGACCGGCAGCTCGCCGCCAAGTCCCATGCCGATCAAAAAGCGGAGCGCCAAAAACGCCGCCAACGTCGTCGTCAGCGCCGACAACCCGCTGCCAAGCGAGAACAGCAACAATGTGAAAATAAAAACGTTTTTCCGCCCGATCCGGTCGGCGAGCAGCCCGAACACGAACGCTCCAACCGCCATGCCGATCGAGTTGACGCTGCCGATCCAGCCGACTTGGCCGGCCGTCAAATTCCAGTCTTTTTGCAAGGCCGCCATCAAAAACGACAGCATCCCGACGTCCATGGCGTCAAACAGCCAACCGAGCCCGGCAATGCCTAACAGCTTGCGCTGGGAAATCGTCGGTTCGTTCATGTGTATCCTCCTGTCATTATCGATGTAAAGACATCATCTACTGTTCATTATAGAGGGGGACGGAAGTAAATTCAATCCCGTATTGCTCATTTTCTCACAAAACGAACCGCAACAGTCATAAAAAAGCCGCCGAAAAGCGATTGCTCTCGGCAGCTTTGCTCGTGCCAACCCATCTTATAATTCCCATTTCTCGATGTCCATATGAAGATGTCCATGAGTTCCAAATAAAATCGTTCGGTCGTCCGGATGCGGAAAAAACCGCGCAGTGAACGTCTCTTCGCCGTCATTGACGAACAGTTCGATCGATGACGTATCAAGGAAAACATGAAGCGAACGAAGACGTGGCAATCGACATTGCCGCTTCTCCGTCAGCCCATTCACAAAACTTTTTCGTTCAAGCGTCAATACCCCTTCATCGCTATTGTAAACAAGGCGGGCCGCATGGCGAAAGTAAATTTCCATCATGCTTCCGAACAGTTCAATATTGTCGAGGCGAAGTTCGATCGCATCTCCCTCGAGTCCCGCCCATGACCTCAGCTCATTCACCACACTGGCGCTTGGATATGCTACTTTTTGTTTGCGCAACTGTTTCAGCTCTTCCACTGGCGTCTGTCTCAGCTTGCCGCCAGTGAGGCGAAGTTCGCGCGGCAAGGTGAGCGCGTGCACCCAGCGGTGGCTCACTGTCGGCTGACGGTCTTCATCCTGGTCCGGCACGCCCATCCAACCGATTAAAATTCTTCGTCCGCGTCGGTCAAGCATCGTTTGCGGAGCGTAAAATTCAAAGCCGCGGTCAAGCTCCTCAAACGTCCCGTGAAGGAATTCGGCCCGTTCGTAGTCGAAGCGGCCGACAAAATAACCTGACTGGTAGACGTTTTGGTAGCGCATGCCGTCCAGTTTTAATCCTTGCGGGCAGACAATGAGCACGTCTTGCCCATCTAATGGAAACAAGTCTGGGCATTCCCACATATAGCCAAACGGACCAAGCCCGTTCATGTTGCCGCCAGCAATTGGGCCAAGATGCTCCCAATGACAAAGATCAGCGGAACGAAACAGCACCGCTTTTCCATCGCCGCTTTCGCTTTGCGCCCCCAAGATCATATACCAATGGCCCTGATACCGCCATACTTTCGGGTCGCGGAAATGGGCCGTATATCCGTCCGGAAGTGTAATGACGACGCCTTTTTTTGTAAAATGAATGCCATCTTCCGATACGGCCATGCATTGGTACGTTTGGCGGTTTCCTTGTTCATCTTTCACATTGCCAGTGTAAAACAGCACGAGCTTTCCATCGCAACTAATCGCACTGCCGGAATAGCAGCCATCTTTGTCATACCATTCGCTTGGCGCTAACGCAATCGGCGCTGCTTGCCAATGAACCAAGTCTGGGGATGTATAATGCCCCCAGAACTTGGCGCCATGGCCGGTGCGAAACGGCATCCATTGGTAGAAGACGTGATACGTTCCGTTCCAGTCGATCAGCCCGTTTGGGTCGTTCATCAACCCGACAGGAGGCATGAGATGGTAGCGAAGCCGATACCGGTCGCGATTGACAAGAGTCTCATATTTTTCGACTTCAGCGTATGCTTGTTCAATAAGTTTCTGTTCGCGTTCGGATTTCATCCACACGCCCCTCACTCTTCCTCTTCGCGAAACTTCAAGAGCCATGTCGCCACAAACGCTGAAACGACGGCAATGGCAAAACCGATTAAGTAGTGCATTAAGTTCGTGAGCCCTTCCGGCGCAACGATGGCGATCATCGGGATGCCGGTCAACCCGTAGGCATTAGCCACTACATTCGTAAATACGATGTACGCTCCGCCGAGCGCGCCGCCAATGGCCGCAGCGATAAACGGCTTCCGGTATTTTAAGTTCACCCCGAAAATGACTGGCTCGGTAATGCCTAAAAAAGCTGACAAGGCCGCCGGCAACGCAATCTCTTTTGTTTTTGTCCGCTTCGATTTGACAAATACAGCCAAACCGGCGCCGCCTTGGGCGACGTTGGCCATCGACCAAATTGGCAGTAAATAGTTGACCCCAAGTTTCGCCAACAAGTTCGCTTCAATGGCATGAAAGCTATGATGCACACCGGTAATGACGATCATCGAGTACAATCCGCCGAAGATAAGGCCGGCTAACGCACCGCCATAATGGTAAACAAAGTTCAACACCGTCGTAATCCCATCGCCAAGCAAATTGCCGAGCGGACCAATGGCCAAAATCGTAATAAATCCCGTCAAAATGACGGTCACAAAAGGAACAACAAGCAAACTGACCGCATGGGGAACAACTCTGCGCAATCCACGCTCCACTTTGCTCATCACATACGTCGCCAGCAAAATCGGCACGACCGTCCCTTGATACCCGACCATAGCGATATCAAAGCCAAGAAAATGCATATAGTTTGGCTTGGCCTCGGCCAATCCCCACGGGTTTAATAGCGCCGGGTGAGTCATAATACCGCCGATGACCGCCCCTAAAAACGGCGTGCCGCCAAATTCTTTCGCCGCGCTAAAGCCGATTAAAATCGGCAAAATAATAAACGCCGCACTCGAAAACATATCAAGCAAAATATACAGCGGGCTGTCTGCCGCCACCCATTTGAACGCCTTCATCATCCCAAGCAAACCCATTAACAAACCGCTCGCGACAATGGCTGGGATGATTGGGACAAAAATGTTTGACAACGTCTTCGCAAAGCGGGCGAGCGGATTCATTTTTTGCTTGATGGCTTCTTGATGGGCATCAGCATCACCTTGCTGTATCCCTGCTTCCCGGACAAACGCTTCATACACTTTATTCACCACGCCGGTGCCAAAAATAATTTGAAACTGTCCGGAGCTGGAAAACGCCCCTTTAACCCCTTCAATGTTTTCAATGTCTTTCGCCTCGGCCTTTTTGTCATCTTTTAAGACGAGGCGAAGCCGTGTCGCGCAATGAGTTGCGCTAATGATGTTTTCTTTCCCGCCAAGGAGCGGGATGAGTTGTTTAGCAATGTGTTCATAATTCATCGGTGAACTCCTCTCCTTCTGAATGATGGTGAAATGAAAAACAAAAAAGACCTAAAACATACAAAGGGCGATCTAGCGGCATGACTCACTTGCCGTTCCCTTCATACGTTTTAGGTCTTGCCTGCTCGAAGCAGTTACAATCCCGCAATATTTCGTTGTCTGTTTTGCATTATACGGCAACCTGCTGTTTTTGTCAACGCTTTCGCAACCGTTGGATATGGAGGACGATATAGGCGAGTTCCTCCTCCGGAAAACGGATGCCATATTCCTTCTCTGCATAGGTTGCCGCTTTTTGTGTACACGCCCATTCCTTTGCATATTTTGTCTGAATGAGCGCAAGCATCTCCTCATCCATCGAATGAATCGGCTCCCCGTTTTCGATGCGGCTTAAGGCAAAGCGCAAATGAGTGAGCAGCCGCTGGTATGAAATGCTTTCCTTATCGATCAATATGCCGAGCTCCGTTTGGATAAGGTCAACGAGTTCATGAATGAGCGTCGTCTCGCGCATCGTTTTGTTCATGCTGGCGGCATCGAGTTTCGCCGTATGAATATGAAGGGCGATATGGGCCGCCTCGTCATCGGGAATCTCGATGCCAAGCCGCTCTTTGATCAACTGTTTCGCCCATAGCCCAATTTCATACTCCGCCTTATATAGCACTTTAATTTCATTGAGCAATTTGTTTTGAATGCGGTAACCTTGCTTCAACCGCTCGATGGCAAACGACAAATGGTCAGTCAGCGCAATATGAATATGGTCGCTGAGCGGTGCTTGCAGTTTGCCTTCCGCATAGCTGATAATTTCTTCGGCAATATCGATATGTTCTTCTGGCAACGTGCGAAGCAATTGCTGGAACTTCTCATTTTCTTCTTCCATGACGAAAATTTTCTCAATGCGGCCCGGGGGGATGAGATCGTTTTTCCGCTTTTGAAACGCAATCCCCGGGCCCATGACAATTTTCTCTTTGCCTTCATCGAGCACGACAACGGCGTTGTTGTTTAAAATCTTATGGATGCGAAACGCCATATGTCCTCCCTGCCGCCCTTATTTCATTTTCACATGAAACAAGACCGTCTCACCTTTTGCTGCCGATGTCCCTGCTTTTTTCTCCAAACTTTCAAGCGCATCACCATTCGTGATGATGATCGGCGTCACCGCGCTTTTCGCTTTCTCGCGCACAAGCGGCAAGTCGACAGAAAGAAGCCGATCGCCCCGTTTCACTCGGTCGCCGGCTTTGACATAGGCGGTGAATCCTTCCCCGTTCATCGACACGGTGTCGATGCCGACATGGATGAGCAGCTCCATACCCGCTTCCGAACGCAAGCCGATGGCGTGTTTCGTCGGAAAGAGCTGGATGACTTCACCATCGACCGGAGCGACGACATCCCCATCCGCCGGATCGATGGCTATGCCATCGCCCATCATTTTTTGCGCAAACACCGGATCCGGCACGTCTTCAAGCCGCATGATCGTCCCGTCAAGCGGCGCGGTGATCGTCTCCTCTTTCAGCTGCTGCTTGCCAAACCATTTTTTGAACAACGGGCGTCATCCTTTCTATTCGATTTGTCTGACAACA
Source organism: Geobacillus sp. YHL (assembly GCF_022341265.1). Lineage (NCBI taxonomy): Bacteria > Bacillati > Bacillota > Bacilli > Caryophanales > Anoxybacillaceae > Geobacillus > Geobacillus sp. YHL. Next base: position 66,229 of record NZ_JAEIGB010000006.1, on the reverse strand, counting down.
AGTATACTGAAACAAAAGGACAGTGCCAACCGCGCCGCCCCAACCCGTCTTCATCAGCCGCGTTTGCGCAACCGCCGGCAAATTTCTTCCGTCACTTCCTTTGTCGTCGCCGTGCCGCCGAGATCCGGCGTTTTGATGCCGTCAGCGGTGACATCCTCGATCGTTTGCAACAAAAGGGCGCCGAGCTCTTCTTCGCCGAAATGGTCAAGCATCAGTTTCGCCGTCCAAATTTGCCCGATCGGGTTGGCGATGCCTTTGCCGTAAATGTCCGGCGCCGAGCCGTGCACCGGCTCAAACATGGACGGGTACTTGCCGTTGACGTTGATGTTCGCCGCCGGGGCGATGCCGATGCTGCCCATAATAGCGCCGCCAAGGTCCGTCAAAATGTCGCCAAACAAGTTGCTCGCGACAACGACGTCAAACGTATGCGGCCTTGTCACGAAAAAGGCGGCCAATGCATCAATATGGTACGACGCGGTCGCGACATCCGGGTAGTCGCGCTTGACGTCGGCGAACACTTCATCCCAAAACGGCATCGTATGGAAAATGCCGTTCGATTTCGTCGCGCTCGTCACATGCCGTTTCCGCTTCCGCGCCAGCTCGAACGCATATCGCATCGCCCGCTCCGTCCCTTTGCGGGTAAAGACAGCGTTTTGAATGGCGATTTCATCCTCACCGCGATGAATGCGCCCGCCGACTTCGCTATATTCCCCCTCGCTGTTTTCGCGGACGACGATGAAATCAAAGTCGCGCGGCTCGGTCAGAGGCGAGGATAAGCCGCGGAAATATTTCGCCGGGCGAATGTTAATCACTTGTTCAAATTCGCGGCGGATTTTCAGAAGCAATCCCCATAATGAAATATGATCAGGGACAAACTTCGGATTGCCGACCGCTCCAAGGAAAATGGCGTCAAAGTTCCGCAGCGTCTCCAGTCCATCATCCGGCATCATTTTTCCATGCTCCATATAATAGTCGCAACTCCATGGAAATTCAGTGAAAGAAAAGGAAATCCCTCCATGGACATCCGCAACCGTTTTTAACACATCCAACGCCGCGGGCACAACTTCCTTGCCGATGCCGTCGCCAGGAATGACGGCGATTTCCCATTTTTTCACAACAGTCTCCTCCTTGATGAATCATTTCCTTTCCCTAATTCGACAGAAAGCGCACCGAACCCTCTCCGTTATAGAATACACAATGGCAACCCTTATTTGTGGTAAAATCAAACTACAATCCTATGGACGATGCGGGGGAAACAAATATGTCTCACTATACCGACCCGTTCCGCGGCGAATTTGACAGCCTTGAAGAGTTTGCCGACCGTGTCAGCGACGTGCTGAAATGCCCGGTGACGATCGAAGACGCGAACCATCGGCTCATCGCCTACAGCGCCCATGATGATTACACCGACCCGGCGCGGACGGCGACGATCATCAGCCGGCGCGTTCCGGAAAAAGTGATCAACAGCTTATGGAAACAAGGCGCCATCCCGGCGCTACTCAAAAGCCGCGAGCCGGTGCGCGTGCCGCCAATTCATGATGTCGGCCTCGGCAGCCGCGTCGCTGTCTCGATCTGGAAAAACGATGAGGTGATCGGCTTCATCTGGGTGCTCGAAACAAACCGGACGCTTTCACCCGAGGAGATGGAATGGCTGAAGCTGGCGGCGAAAGCGGCGAAAAACAAAGTGCTGCAACTGTATATGCGCAAAAACAAAAAAGAAGAGCGGGTGCAAGAGCTGTTTTGGAAGCTGCTCACCGGCCACATTGCTCGTGAAGACGACATCCGCGCTCATCTCGCCGCGATGCAAATCCCGACCGCACCGCAGTTTGCCGTTGTCGTCTTCCGCTTTGCCGCCGATTTGATCGCCGAAATGGAGCGGCAAATTTCCTACTTATTGCAAACAACCCAGCAACTCCCGCTCCTTCTTTATACGACCGACGGCCGCGATGTGATTTTGCTGGCGGCACCCAAAACCGACCAGCCGCTCAAAGAGCTGAATGCATTCATCGAGTCGTTCGCCGCCAAAATGAAAGAACGATTTCACATCCACGATGTGCAGTGCGGGTTTGGCGGCGTGTACGGCGCCTATCGCCTCATTGAAAAAAGCTACCGCGAAGCGCTCGCCGTCCTGGCGCTGAAAGAAAAGCTCGGCGATGAAATCAAGTCGGTTTACGGCTATGCCCAGCTTGGCATTTACCAATTTTTTGATTTTTTGCTTGAACAAAAGCGGCAAGGAGAATGGACCAACCCAGCGTTAACGAAGCTGCAATCGTACGACCAGAAACACCACAGCGACTTGGTCAAAACGTTTGAAACATTTTTTGACCATAACGAAAATGTGCAAGAAACCGCCGACGTCCTCAACGTTCACCCGAACACGCTTGCTTATCGGCTCAAGCGGATTGCCGACATCGCCGAGCTTGATCTCAATGACATGAATCAAAAAATCAAATTATACATCGATATTAAATTAGCGAAATACGAAGCGCGCGGTTGAATTTGTGGAAATCCACAAAACCCACGCGCTTCTTTCTCTTTTTTGAACAATGCCCGGCCCGTTCCGTCTCTTTTATACTATAAGTAAGGCCACTTCTGACGAGGAGGAACGATATCCATGATTATTGGAGTGCCAAAGGAAATTAAAAATAACGAAAACCGTGTCGCCATTACGCCGGCTGGCGTATTGTCGTTCGTTCAGGCAGGACATACGGTGCTCATTGAGAAAGAGGCAGGGGTTGGAAGCGGTTTCAGCGACAGCGATTACGCCCGTGCCGGAGCACAAATCATCGAGCGAGCGGAAGATGTGTGGGCGCAAGCCGATATGGTGATGAAAGTGAAAGAGCCGCTGCCAAGCGAATACGGCTATTTCCGCCCAGGTCTCATTTTGTTCACCTACTTGCATTTGGCCGCCGACCCAGAGTTGACGCGCGCGTTAAAAGAAAGCGGCGTTATCGCCATCGCCTATGAAACTGTGCAAGTCGGCCGCACGCTGCCGCTGTTGACGCCGATGAGCGAAGTCGCCGGGCGGATGGCGGCGCAAATCGGGGCGCAATTTTTGGAAAAGCCGTACGGCGGCAAAGGCATTTTGCTTGGCGGCGTCCCAGGCGTCGCCCGCGGCAAAGTAGTCATCATCGGCGGCGGGGTCGTCGGCACGAACGCAGCAAAAGTCGCGGTCGGCCTCGGGGCAGATGTCACGATCATCGACTTGAACGCGGATCGCCTGCGCGAGCTTGACGACATTTTCGGCAACCAAATTACGACGCTCATGTCCAACCCGATGAACATCGCCGAAGCGGTCGCAGAGGCCGACCTTGTCATCGGCGCCGTCCTCATCCCGGGAGCGCGGGCGCCGAAGCTCGTCACCGAGGACATGGTGAAAGCGATGAAACCGGGGTCGGTCATCGTCGATGTCGCCATCGACCAAGGTGGCATCGTTGAGACAAGCGACCACGTCACGACGCACGACGACCCGACGTACGTCAAACACGGCGTCGTCCATTATGCGGTCGCCAACATGCCGGGTGCTGTCCCGCGCACCTCGACGATCGCCTTGACGAACGTCACGATCCCATACGCCTTGCAAATCGCCAACAAAGGCGTCATCCAAGCCATTACAGACAACCCGGCGCTTGAGCTTGGCGTCAACGTCGCCAACGGCGAAATCACGTACGAAGCGGTCGCCCGCGACCTCAGTTACCGCTACGTTCCGGCCCGCGAAGCGCTCGGGAAAACGTTGGCCGCCAACTAACCGTGATGGACACGGCCGGCAACACGCGCTGCCGGCCGCCTGTTCATCATTGTCCATTCCCATGATCGCCCGCTCATAGCGGGCGGCTTTTTTTTATCGTCCTAAACCGACAAGGCCGCCATTTCTACAAGTGAGCGTAGGCGGCGGGAGTATGTCACCCGTTGCGTTATGCCAAATCATTTTCGTTCGGCAAAGCGGCCAGTGTATAATGAAAATAGAAAGCTGGAAAGAAGGTGATTTCGTGAACGTTCCGGGAAAACAGGCGGTATCGCTTGAAGAATTTTATCGCATGCGGGAAACAACCGATCGTATTTTAGAATATATTGATGGCGCTGTGTTGATGTCTCCCTCCCCTTCGACCCAGCACCAACGCCTATCGGGACGGCTGTACGTCCAACTGTTCCATTTTTTAGAAGGAAAGCCGTGTGAAGTGTTTCATGCCCCTTTTGATATCGAACTAAAGAACGAACGAATCGAAGGCAAGAAAATTGTCGTCCCTGATTTAACCGTGATCTGCGATCGAAGCGGATTAACGGACAGCAAATTTGTCGGCGTCCCAACGCTGATCATTGAAATTTTAAGCCCTTCCAACCAGGCGTATGATCTCGTGTTCAAATTGAACTTGTATATGCAATACGGAGTCGGTGAATATTGGATCGTGAACCCTATGCACTCTGTTGTGCAAATCTACTCGCTCAATGACGACGGACAATATGAACAAGCCGGCGTCTGGAAAGAAACCGGCATGGCATGTTCGCGCGCGCTTGACGGTTTTTCTGTTGATGTAGAACAACTATTTCGTCCTTGAGGGCGGCTTCATGGTATAATCTTGTAGAACAAAGGAGTGATGACGATGACGATGCCAAAAGCATTGACGATCGCCGGGTCAGACAGTAGCGGCGGCGCCGGGCTGCAGGCGGATTTGAAAACATTCCAAGAACTCGGTGTCTACGGGATGACGGCAATCACGACAATCGTCGCCATGGACCCGCACAACCGTTGGGCACATCAAGTGTTTCCCGTCGACCTCGCGACGATCGAAGCCCAGCTTGAGACGATCATCGTCGGCGTCGGCGTTGATGCTCTCAAAACGGGGATGCTTCCAACGACGGATATCATTGAATTAGCGGCGCGCACCATTGAAAAACATGGATTGAAAAACGCCGTCATCGACCCGGTTATGGTGTGCAAAGGGGCGGACGAGCCGCTCCATCCGGAAAATACAGTGTGCTACCGGGAAACGCTTGTACCAAAAGCAACGGTCGTGACGCCGAACTTGTTTGAGGCGGCGCAGCTAGCCGGCCTGCCGCGCATTGAAACGATCGAGGACATGAAGGAAGCGGCCGGGCGCATTCATGAACTCGGGGCCCAATATGTCATCGTCAAAGGCGGGCGGAAAATTCCGCATGACTATGCGGTTGACGTCCTTTACGACGGCAAAACGTTTGAACTCCTCGAATCGGAGCGGATTGACACGACGTATACGCACGGAGCAGGCTGCACGTTCTCGGCGGCCATCGCCGCCGAACTGGCGAAAGGCCGGCCGGTGAAAGACGCCATTGCGACGGCAAAAGCGTTCATCACCACCGCCATCCGCCACTCGTTCCCGCTCAACGAATACGTCGGGCCCACACATCACGGTGCGTACCGCCGCTACGGCGAACAATAATAGACAAGACCTCGTCCTTGTCTTTTTCCGCAACTCCCCTCCTTGAAATAGGAAGGGAGCGGGGCCTGCGCATATTGAAAAATCAAATGCCTCGAAACGGTTTGCATGGTGCTAAAATAGATGCCATATGGAAATAGAAAGGAAGGTGCCGCCATTGCGCGTCTCGGCTGTCCAATATCATCTTCACACCATCCGTTCGTTTGACGAGTTTGCCGCGCAAGTGACGCATTACGTCAAAACGGCGCAAGAGTTTGACGCCGAGTTCGTCTTGTTCCCAGAATTTTTCACGACCCAATTGCTTTCCATTCCACTTGATGACGGACGGCAAGCGACGATTGATGACTTGCCGAATTATACCGAAAAATACACTGAACTGTTTGTGTCGCTCGCCAAAGACACCGGCATGTATTTGATCGGCGGCACGCATGTCATCCGCCAAAACGGCAAGCTGTACAATGTCGCTCATTTATTCACGCCGGATGGGCACATCCATCAGCAGGCGAAATTGCACATCACCCCGACGGAAGTGAACGAGTGGAATATCGCTCCAGGCGACGGCGTGCATGTGTTTGAAACGGACAAAGCGACGATCGCCATTTTGACGTGCTATGACATCGAGTTTCCGGAAATCGTTCGTATGGCGCGCGCCAAAGGGGCAGATGTCATCTTCTGTCCGTCGTGCACCGATGACCGGCACGGGTTTTACCGTGTACGGTATTGCTGCCACGCGCGGGCCATCGAAAACGAAGTGTATGTCGTCACGACCGGCACGATCGGGTCGCTTCCGACGGTCGACTTTATGCGCGCCAATTTCGGCCAAGCGGCCGTCATCACGCCCAACGACATCCCGTTCCCACCCGGCGGCGTGCTTGCGGCCGGCGAGATCAACGACGACATGGTCATTACGGCTGACCTCGACTTATCGCTTCTTCGCAAAGTGCGGGAAAAAGGATCGGTCGCGACATGGCGCGACCGGCGCATCGACTTGTACCCGGATTGGAATCAAGTGAAATAGTCCTAAACGACAAAAAGGGTGCCCCTGCGCAAGGGGACACCCTTTTGCCTATTTTTAGGACAGCAACTGCTTGAATCGATCAAATTGTTCAGCTACTTTCCCTTCTGGCTCCTTCGTCAGCAAGCTGACGATCACAATCGCTGCCAAGCTGGCGGCAAAACCGGGGATCATTTCATACAACAGCCCTTTTAAGTAGGCGGATTGCGTCCAAAGAATGACCGTCAATGCCCCAGCGACCATGCCGGCGAGCGCCCCCCATTTCGTCATCCGCCGCCAGCATAAGCTCAACAGAATAACTGGGCCAAACGATGCGCCAAATCCAGCCCACGCATAGCCGACCAAGTTTAAAATGGTGTCGTTTTTCGTATACGCCAGCGCTGTCGCGACAATGGCGACAAGGAGCACCGACAAACGCCCGACGAAGACAAGCTCCTTATCCGAAGCCGCGCGGCGGAACACGACTTTATACAAGTCTTCGGTCAGCGAGCTCGACGTGACGAGCAACTGTGACGAGATCGTGCTCATAATCGCCGCTAAAATCGCCGCCAGCAAAAACCCAGTAATAATCGGATGGAACAAAATGTGTCCGAGTTGAATAAACACCGTTTCCGGATCATCAAGCTTCATGCCGCGCTGCGAAAAGTAAGCGATTCCAAAAAGACCGGTCAACATCGCCCCGACAACGGAGAAAATCATCCAGCCCATGCCGATGCGGCGGGCGCTTTTCATTTCTTTCACCGACTTAATGGCCATAAAGCGGACGATAATGTGCGGCTGGCCGAAATACCCAAGCCCCCAGGCGAATAATGAAATGATGCCAAGAAAACTTGTTCCTTTCCATATATTCAACAAGTTGGGATCGATGTCGCGAATCGTCTCCATCGTATCCACCGGCCCGCCTGTATGGAACAGCGTCACCACCGGCACCAGAATCAACGCAATGAACATAATCGTCCCTTGCACAAAGTCCGTCCAGCTGACGGCCAAAAAGCCGCCAAACAGCGTGTAGGCGACAACAACACCGCCGACGATCCACAATCCCGTATGGTAGCTAACACCAAATGAGTTTTCAAACAGAACGCCCCCCGAAACGAGGCCGGACGAGACATAAAACGTAAAAAAGACCATAATGACAATCCCAGATGCCATCCGCAACAATTTCGACGCATCGCCGAAACGGTTTTCCAAAAACTCCGGAATCGTAATCGAATCGTTCGCCACTTCTGTATAGACGCGCAAGCGCGGCGCAACGAACAGCCAGTTTGCATAAGCGCCAAGCGTCAAGCCGATGACGATCCATGCGGCGCTCACTCCATCGATATACATCGCCCCCGGCAGCCCCATGAGTAGCCAGCCGCTCATGTCGGAAGCCCCGGCGCTGAGCGCCGTCACCGCCGGTCCGAGCGTCCGGCCGCCAAGCATATAATCGGACAAATTGGACGTCCGTTTATACGCCCAATAGCCAATCCAAAGCATGCCGACTAAATACACAATGATGGAAAATAAAACCATATGGACTCTCCTTCCTCTACTGTCTTGTCACCACTTTCATCATAACGAAATTGATAGTATTTACACAATAGTATTTATTTTTCCATACCGCTATAATAAACAAATTGACAAAACCTTTGCCAACTCTACCCTCTTTCTGGTATAATATTCTGTAAATTCGAAATCAATCGTTTATGTCTTTTTATACATAAAAAATTATTTTATAAAAATGCACACGAAATGATATTAGCCATATGCCCTTCAGTTAATTTGGCGAAAAACATTGAAAAATGCGCCTTTTCCCCATTTATACGGCAGTACCAAAATGTTCAAACAATTATTTTTATAAAACCTATTGCATAATAACAAAAATATTGATAGTATGATAATCGTTCATCGACAATGATTCCAAAGGGGGATTTTATAGGATGTTAAAAATGAAGAAAGGTTTGATCGTAGCGGTCGTTGCTGCGTTGTTTATGGCGCTCGCCGCTTGTGGCAAGTCGACAGAAACAAGCTCTCCGTCAGGCGCTGAAAAAGAAGGGAAGCAAAAAATCACCGTCGGGACGGACGCGGCGTTTGCGCCATTTGAATATATGCAAAAAGGAAAAATTGTTGGGTTTGACGCCGACCTTTTGGATGCGGTGATGAAAGAAGCCGGCTTGGATTATGAATTAAAAAACATCGGCTGGGATCCGCTGTTCGCTTCGCTGCAAAGCAAAGAAATCGACATGGGCATTTCCGGCATTACGATTACGGACGAGCGGAAACAATCTTATGATTTCTCAGCTCCGTACTTTGAAGCAACACAAGTCATCTTAGTCAAACAAGGCAGCCCGGTGAAAAACGCCCTTGACTTAAAAGGGAAAACGATCGGCGTTCAAAACGCGACAACCGGTCAAGAAGCTGCGGAGAAGCTATTTGGCAAAGGCGATCATATTAAAAAATTCGAAACGAGTGTTGTTGCCATTATGGAACTGCTAAACGGCGGTGTTGATGCTGTCATCACGGACAACGCGGTGGCAAACGAATACGTGAAAAACAATCCGGACAAAAAATTGCAAGTCATTGAAGATCCACAAAACTTCGCTTCGGAATACTACGGCATGATCTTCCCGAAAGACAGCGAATTGAAAGCCAAAGTGGACGAAGCATTGCAAAAAGTGATCGACAGCGGCAAATATGCAGAGATTTACAAAAAATGGTTTGGCAAAGAACCGAATATGGAAGGCTTAAAACAACAACAATAAGCGCACGAACATAGAAAAATGCGTAACTGCTAGCAAGTTACGCATTTTTCTTAGAGAAAGGTGAGATCGATGGATTTTCGTTTTGATATTATTGTTGAATACGCCCCTTACTTTTGGCAAGGGCTGCTCGTAACGATCGGCGTATCATTAGCCGGCATCGTGTTCGGCCTCATTCTCGGCCTGTTCATCGGCCTTGGCAAAATGTCGTCCAACCCGATTATTCGTTTGCCGTTTTCGTGGTACATTAACTTTTTCCGCGGTACGCCGCTTGTCGTGCAAATTTTGCTCGTCCATTTCGGCGCCATGCCGCTCTTTTTCGCCCAGCCAAATGCCGTCGCTTCCCTGGCCGTCTCGCTGTCGCTCAACTCGGCCGCGTATGTGGCCGAGATTTTCCGCGCCGGCATCCAGTCGATCGACAAAGGGCAAATGGAAGCGGCCCGCTCGCTTGGGATGACGCATGCGCAGGCGATGCGCTACATTATTTTGCCGCAGGCGTTAAAGCGAATGATTCCGCCGTTTGCGAACGAGTTTATCGTCTTAATTAAAGATTCGTCGCTTGGGATGGTCATCGCCGCCCCGGAAATCATGTATTGGGGGAAAGCGGCCGCGGGTGAGTATTACCGCGTTTGGGAGCCGTATTTAACAGTGGCGTTCATCTATTTGCTCTTAACGCTTTCGTTAAGCAAACTGTCACACTATCTTGAAAGGAAGTATTCGACCCAATGATTGACGTACGCCAGCTGAAAAAATCGTTCGGTTCGCTCCAAGTTTTAAAAGGAATCGATGTCCATATTCGCGAAGGAGAAGTCGTGGTCGTCATCGGCCCATCGGGGTCGGGAAAATCGACGTTTTTACGCTGTTTAAACTTGCTTGAGGATTTCGATGAAGGTGAAATTATTATTGACGGCATTAATTTAAAGGCGAAAGACACGAACTTAAATAAAGTGCGGGAAGAAGTCGGAATGGTGTTCCAGCGCTTTAACTTGTTTCCGCATATGACGGTGCTGAACAATATCACGCTGGCACCGATGAAAGTGCGGAAATGGCCGCGTGAAAAAGCGGAAGCGAAGGCGATGGAGCTGCTCGCCAAAGTCGGGCTGCAAGACAAAGCGCACGTCTACCCGGACTCCCTCTCCGGTGGGCAGGCGCAGCGCGTCGCCATCGCCCGGGCATTGGCCATGGAACCGAAAATCATGCTGTTTGACGAGCCGACGTCAGCGCTTGACCCGGAAATGGTCGGGGAAGTGCTCTCGGTCATGAAGCAGCTGGCCAATGAAGGGATGACGATGGTCGTCGTCACCCACGAGATGGGCTTTGCCCGTGAAGTCGGCGACCGCGTCCTGTTTATGGACGGCGGCTACATTGTCGAGGAAGGGAAGCCGGAAGACTTGTTCGACCACCCGCAGCATGAGCGGACGAAAGCGTTTTTATCAAAAGTGCTGTAAAACGTCGTCTTGCCTGTTTGAGGCAAGACGACTTTTTTAGGCACATATCATGCCCCCTATAATGCAACCACGTTGCCTCTCCATCTCTTCAATGTTCCGTCAACGGCTCCCCCATTTCAGGCATCTATGACACCACAAAAGCTCTTCTGAACATAAAAAGCCGGCCGAACCCCGGCCAGCCTCGCTTTACAACACAAACTGCATCACCCAAATCGAACCGGCGACAACGACAACAGCAATAAAGAAGCTGTATACCATGTTGAACGTTTGCACTTTGCCGCTGTCGCTTTCGTTGACGTGCATGAATAGAAACAGCTGCAAGCTCGCTTGGATGATCGCGAACAAGACGATGATGACGATCACGGCTTTAAGCGGCAGCCCAGACGAGAGCGCCACCCAAAGAGCCGCAAACGTCAAGACGAGCGACAACAAAAACCCAATGATATGTTTCCACGGAAATGATTCGCGATGGCTGTTTGCGCCCATGTTAGATCACCATCCCTAACAAATAGACGAGCGTGAAGATGAAAATCCAAACGACGTCTAAAAAGTGCCAATACAAACTGACGATAAACACTTTGCGCGCCGTTTTCGGCGTAAAGCCGCGCTGGAGGAGCTGGATGATGATCAAAATCATCCAGCCAATTCCTACACTGACGTGGGCGCCGTGCGTGCCGACGAGCACGAAAAAGCTTGATAAAAATGCGCTCGTCTGCATCGTCGCTCCTTCATGGACGTAATGGATGAACTCGCGAATTTCAACCGTAATAAACCCCACCCCAAGCAGAAGCGTCACGAGCAGCCAGGCAATCAGCCCGCTCATGCGGCCGCGGCGCATTTCAAAAATGGCCAACCCACATGTGAAACTGCTCGTCAACAGCAACAACGTTTCGATCAAAACGTCTTTTACCTCAAACAGCTCCCCTGCCGTCGGCCCCGAGCCGGTCCGTTGGAACAAGACGAGATACGTCGCAAACAGCGTCGCAAACAGCGCGACTTCCGCCCCGAGGAAAATCCAGAAACCCAATATGTTCAACCGACTTTCTTGCGTCCGATACTCCAGCGGCACCGTTTCCTCATAGCGATGTGCAGCTTCTCCCATTCGTCACGCCCCCTTCCGCGCCGCTCGTTCCATCCGTTTGATTTCGTCAACCGGAATATGGTAGCCATCATCGTCTTCAAATGAGCGGAGAATCAATCCAAGCACAATGAACAACGCACCAACGATAGCCAACGCAAACCACTTGAACACAAGGCCGAACCCGGCGACGAAAAACGCCACCGACATCCAAAACGGGCGTCCTGAGTTGCTTGGCATATGGATCGGCTTCAAGTCTTCTTCTTTCACGTGGAAGCCGCCATACTTTTTCTTCATCACCCAATACGCGTCCACATCTTCGACAACCGGCGTCACCGGGAAATTGTAATGCACCGGCGGCGACGCGGTCGCCCACTCAAGCGTCCGTCCGTTCCACGGGTCGCCGGTCATGTCGCGCTCGCCGTAGCGGGCGCTGTAATAAATGTTGTAACAAAGCACGATAAACCCGATGCCCATCAAAACCGCCCCGACCGTCGCGACGACGTTGAGCGGCGTCCAGCCGAGACCAGCCGAGTACGTGTACATGCGGCGCGTCATCCCCATCAACCCGAGGAAATACATCGGGAAGAAGCAGACGTTAAACCCGATCATAAACAGCCAAAACGTCCATTTGCCGAGCCGCTCGTTTAAAATATGGCCAAACATTTTCGGATACCAGTAATGCAAGCCAGCAAAGCAGGCGAACACCGTACCCGCGATCAACACGTAATGGAAGTGGGCGATGAGAAAATAGCTGTTATGGTATTGATAATCGGCCGCGGCCATTGCCAGCATCACGCCTGTCACGCCGCCGATGACAAAGTTCGGAATAAACGCCAGCGACCAAAGCATCGCGGTTGTAAAACGAATTTTCCCTTTTCGGATCGTAAACAGCCAGTTGAAAATTTTCACCCCGGTCGGGATCGCGATCGCCATCGTCGTGATCGAGAAGGCAGAGTTCACGGCCGGCCCTGCGCCCATCGTAAAGAAGTGGTGCACCCAGACGATAAAGCTTAAAAACGCAATGCCCACGATCGAACCGACCATCGCCTTATAACCGAACAGCCGTTTCTGCGCAAACGTGCTGACCACTTCCGAGAAAATGCCGAACGCCGGCAAAATGACGATATACACTTCCGGATGGCCCCAAATCCAGAACAAGTTCGCCCAGAGCATCGACATGCCGCCGTTGGCCATCGTGAAAAACTGCGTATCAAACAGCCGGTCAAACGTCATGAGCGCCAAGGCGACCGTCAACACCGGGAAGGCGAAAATAATGAGCACGCATGTGATGAGAATCGTCCACGTAAACATCGGCATGCGCATCAACGTCATGCCCGGCGCACGCATTTTCAAAATCGTCACCAAAAAGTTGATCCCCGTCATCAACGTCCCGATTCCCGAAATTTGCAGGGCAACCGCATAGTAGTTGTTGCCGACGCCATGGCTGAACTCATTCCCCGCGAGCGGGAAATACGCCGTCCAACCGGCGTCCGGCGATCCGCCGATGACGAATGAAATGTTAAACAGCAACGCACCGAAGAAAAAGAGCCAAAAGCTTAACGCATTCAAATATGGAAACGCGACATCGCGCGCCCCGATTTGCAGCGGAACGACAATGTTCATCAAACCGATGATGAACGGCATCGCCATAAACAAGATCATAATCGTCCCGTGCGTCGTAAAAATTTCATTGTAGTGCTGGGCATCAAGAAATTTCATATTCGGAGCCGTCAGCTGCGCCCGCATCAAAAGCGCATCGACGCCGCCGCGGAAGAGCATCAAAACTGCGCAAATAATGTACATGACGCCGATTTTTTTATGGTCGACGGTAGTGAGCCATTCGTTCCACAGCCATTTCCATTTTTTAAAATACGTCAAGACGAACACAATGCCGATTATCGTTAAAACGATCGCGACATCAGCCGCGTAAATGAGCGGCTCTCCGGTTACGAAAAACTCGCTCCATTTCATCTTTCGCTCCTCCTTTCCTACTCCCCATGATGGTGACCGTTTGTCATCGTTTCATCATGTTGATCGTCATTTTTCATTGGCTTTCCATCTGCATGATGGCTGTTCTGTTTCGCATGGTCAATCCATTGCAAGTGGGTGTTCGAAAACGTCATTCGCCCAACAAGCCCCGGTTTTAAAATTTGTGTGTATTTTTCCTCATCGAGCTTCGGGGCGGTTTGTTTCACTTCATTTATCCATTTGCGGAAGTCCGTTCCCGTTTGGGCGACAACCTCAAATTCCATATGTGCGAACTTTTCCCCGGAAAAGTTGGCGCTCCGCCCCATATACGATCCTGGTTTATCAGCTTGTAAAATCAGCTCTGTCTCCATGCCGTCCATCGCATATTTTTGTCCGCCTAGCTCCGGCACCCAAAACGAATTCATCGGTCCGACGGACGTGAGCTTGAATTTGACCGGCACACCGGCCGGAATATGGACGTAGTTGACCGTTTCAATGTTTTCTTCCGGATAGCTGAAAATCCATTTCCAGTTCGCCGCCGTCACATGAATCGTGATCGGTTTCACGTTCTCGGTCGGCGGCTTTTCCAACGCAAACGTCGCCTTCACTGTTGGAACAGCGAGCGCAGCGACAATCAAAATCGGAATGGCCGTCCAGACGACTTCAAGCAACGTGTTTCCTTCCTCATCCGGCGGCTCATAGCCGGCATTTTCCGGCTTCTCGCGATAACGAATGAGAAAAACGGCAAACAACGTAAATACAACAACAATAATGAACAACATAAAGCCGACAGACCACATGATCAAATCATACTGCATGCGCGCCACCGGCCCTTGCGGATTGAGCACGGCCGTGCGCTCCACGCAGCCCCCAAGCAAAAACAAAAACGGCAAAACCAGCACCGCGCGCCATCTCGCCCGTTTCATCGCTATCGGTCCTCCCTCTTCTGCCCCAACCATTTCGGGGCCTTCCATGCATTTTCTTTTGTCTCTACCATATCAAAATTGAAAATGTTTGAAACGAATGAGCGAAAAAGTTCATAAATCAGCAAAACATTTGTCACAAACTGTTCAATCATTGTTCAACAAATCGCCACTTGTTTTCCTCGTTTAGGGAAATATTGATGAGAAAGGAGAGTTGCGGAAAAGCCCGCCATAAAACAAGACAGCTGAATTCTTTATGAAAAAGAACCCAGCTGTCCTTCGTTCGTTTGAATGGCATATCCTTGTTGCTGCAACTGTTTGCGAATGCGTGGGTTTAACGTTTGCCACATCCATTGTTCATACAACGCCTTTTTCTCTCCAGGCAATAAATAGTAGTGTCGGCCGGCCTGGCGGCGCGCCCGCTCGGTGACATCATAGAGCGCTAACGCAGCGGCGACGGAAATGTTAAAGCTTTGCACAAAGCCGTACATCGGAATGACAAACGTTCCGTCCGCCAAGCGGAGCGCCTCTTCCGACACGCCGCTATGCTCGTTGCCAAACAACAGCGCTGTCGGTTGGGACAGATCGATGTCGGAAACCGGAATCGTCTCCTCACCAAGATAGCTTGCATACACTTGATACCCTTGACTTTTCAAATCGGCAATGGCCGTTTTGATATCTGGCTTATGGTGGAGCGTCAGCCACTGATCGGCATAGCGCGTCACAAGCCGGTTCGGCGAAAACGGCGCCTTTCCCGTCACGATATGAACGTCTTGAACGCCAAACGCTTCAGCCGTCCGCAGCACCGCCGCTTGGTTATGCGGGTCATCGACCGCTTCGATCAAGACGGTAATATAGCGGGTGCGCTCATTCAAAACCTCATACATCCGCCGAAGCCGCCTTGGCAAAATCATTTCCCAAACCGGACGCGTCGATTCGGTGATCAGCCCTTCTTGCCGCAGCTGTTCCAAAAATGATGTCGCTTCCCGTTCTTCCACAACGCATCCCCCTTTCCAAGCCTAGCGTATTCTGTGTTTCCCATTGTACAAAATGACAGGATGCCAAGGCAATTCATGTATTTTTAAATACTATTCAGATTATTAAATATATAATAACTTGAAAACATTGCTCATTTACAACCTCTTTATCTATCGGTTAGTATTATAATGTAAGCGCTTCAAAAATACTTTTTCAAAAAATATTATTTATTATCAAGCTGTTTAACCTTGCTGAACAGCAAGAAGCGCCGAGCGCATTCGGCCGGCTGACAAAGCGCGGCATTCCGGGCGCGGCCTTGATCGCCACTGCGCTTGTCATGCTTGTCGGCGTATATTTGAACTACGTATCGGAAAAAGTGTTCCAATGGGTGACAAGCATCGCCACATTCGGCGCCATTTGGACGTGGGCGGTAATTTTGCTGTCCCAGCTGAAATTCCGCAAACAGTTGAGCGCGGAACAAGCACAACGTCTCACGTTCAAACTTCCGCTTTATCCATACAGCTCATACGTGTCGCTTGCCTTTTTGATCGGCGTTGCCGCCCTAATGGCGTATTTCCCGGATACGCGCATCGCTTTGATCATCGGCCCAGCCTGGCTGCTGCTTTTGACGGCAGTATACTTCGCCAAAGGAATGCATCGTCGCCAGCATGGCCAAGCCGAAGAAAAGCAAGCTGGATGACAAGTCCGATCAAAAGAGAGGGTGTCCCCATCCTTGCGGGACACCCTCTTTCTAAAACAAAAAGCAGGAAATGTGCAATCGCAGACCCCATCCTTCCGATCGGTCTATTTCCGTTTGGATCATGACTCGCTTTCACCCTCCAATCCTTTCATTCATCAACCGCTATGTAGGCTTGGCGCGGATGATTCGGCTGATCCGGGTATTTTAAGCGGATTTTCCCTTCCTCCAACAGCTTTCCTAAATAATTGTTGCGCAATCCATCCGGCGTCCGTTCGAGCAGCTCTGCCAGCTCTTTCAGACGCAGCGGCCGCTCGCGGCATAACCGAACGATCAATTGTTCCATGACCGCTGGAGCCAACCGTTTTTTTCGCCGTGCCAATTCTGCCATCTTCCATAGCCGTTCGTCGATCGTTTCCCCTTTTTCGTTGCTGTCATGCATACTGATGTCGTTGTTTACGGAGCTAAGCAAGCTATTTACGAACTTCAACTCTTTATTTATAGAGATCGACGTTCTATTTACGGAGTCAGACTCATTTTTTATGGAGTTCGACCCGATGTTTACGGAGTTTTTGGTTATATTTACGGAGTTTTCTTCGTTGTTGACGGAGTTGGTGTCTATACTTACGAAGTTTAGTTCGTTAGTTATGAAGCTCTCGGTTTCCTGTCCGCTGTCCGGATCCAGCCATTCGGGTTCCGACTGTTCCAGCTGTCCAGCCGGTTCTGTTTCCATTGTTGCGCTAATTTCAGCTGGAAATTGCAGCGGACACAACACAACGATTGTACGGTCTGGATTCGTTTGCTGCGAGATATCGACCGGACAGACAAGCGCCTGTTCCTGCATATCACACATTCGCTTAAGGCCCGATCCCGCGCGTTTGCATACGTCGATCAGCAAAAACATTTTAAAAATATTCGGGTTGCGCAAATTGCTTGTATGCCCCGCCATTGCCGCTTCAATCGGGATGCGAAACCGTCCCGGGTTGGCAAAGCGAAATGAACGATCCTCTTTTTCGACGGTGATGCCGCCTTCCTCCCCATAATCGGCATGAACGAGCGCATTGACGAGCGCCTCGCCAAGCAGAGCGCGCCCTTCATCCGACCAAACGTGACGCTCCAGCTCAGCCAACACGCGAAAATAAAAATCATAAATGTTGCCCGACCATGTGCCGTCTTGTGATGTGAACCGCTTCGTCCATCCTGCCGCTTCACCGTCAGTGTGCTCTCGATATTCCAAAAAGTATTGCGGCAGCACCTCGGTGATGATCCGCTCCTCACTGAACATCAACAATCCCGCGAGCGTCAGCCCTTCTTTGCTGCTGTCGCGCAGCTTGCCCCACGCGCCGATTTTGTATAAAAATTCTTTTGTCTCGAGCCCGTTCCACGGATGGCCCGGTTTCACCCGAGCAAACCGCTCGCGGTAATGGCTGACGGTCTCGAAATTGAGCTCACTTAAGCTGTAATGCTCTAAAATCAGGCTGTCTGCCAGCGCATGGGGGCGTTCATGAAACGAATTTGTATATTTATTCACTCCCGATCTTCCTTTGACGTTATTTTTGCAAAACAGTTTGATTCTCTTTTTCTATTGTACCATCTTTCCTTCTCCTTGCGGATAGTTGCCAAAAAAAGAAAACGGTTGTGGATATGTGGAATAGTTCGCCCGATAAAAGGAAAACTACAGAAGACAACATTGACATGCAAGGAGGAGGTCATCATGTCGTCCCTTCCTTCCACCGTAGAGCCTTACTGGCGCGACTCCGTTTCGCTTCCGTCGTTTCCGAAGCTCGATGCGGACATTTCCGCCGACGTCGCAGTCATCGGCGGCGGCATTTCCGGGATTACAACAGCGTATTTGTTGTCGGCGCAAGGGGCGCGCGTCGCCCTTCTGGAAGCCGACCGGCTCCTGAACGGCACGACCGGCCATACGACAGCGAAAATCACGGCCCAGCACGATCTCGTCTATGATGAATTTCTCAACCATTTCGGTGCAGAAAAGGCGCGACTCTATTATGACGCCTGCATGGACGCACTCCAGTTTATCCGCCGCACGATCGAAGAACAACAAATAGACTGCGACTTTTGCGAGCAAGATGCCTATATTTATACGATGTCTTCCTCTTCTTTCCAAAAACTAGTGAAAGAATGGGAAGCGTACGAACGGCTCGGCATTGACGGCGCCTTCGTTGAGTCGATCCCGCTCCCGCTGCCGGTGGCGGCAGCGGTCGTGATGAAGAGGCAGGCGCAATTTCATCCGCTCAAATATTTGGCCAAACTCGTCGATTCGATCACACAGGCTGGCAGCGCCATTTACGAACACACACCAGCGGCGGATATTGAACAAGGAAAAAGGATGACAGTCATTACGCGAGACAAAAAACGGGTTGAGTGCGACCATGTCGCCGTCTGTTCTCACTTTCCGTTTTACGACGGCGGGTTTTACTTTTCGCGCATGTACGCTGAACGGTCGTACGTATTGGGAGTGACGATCACTGAACCGTACCCGGGCGGCATGTATTTAAGCGCCGATGAACCGAAACGCTCGATCCGCTCCGCAGCGGCAGGCAGCGAGACGCTTATCCTAATTGGCGGCGAAAACCATAAAACCGGCCAAGGCGTGCCGACGATGCGTCATTACGAGGCGCTGTCCTCGTTCGCTTCGCAGCTGTTTACGGTGAACGACATCCGTTACCGTTGGTCCGCCCAAGATTTGACGACGCTGGACAAAGTGCCGTACATCGGCCCGATGACGGCAGGGACGCCAAACATTTATGTCGCGACAGGGTACCGGAAGTGGGGGATGACGAACGGGACGGTCGCCGGGATGCTTTTGTCTGACCTCATCCTCGACCGCGACAACCGATACCGCGACTTGTACTCCCCGTCGCGCTTTTACGCTGATCCAAGCATGAAGCAGTTTTTCACGACAAACCTTGACGTCGCCAAACATTTGCTGGAGGGAAAGATCGAACCGGTTGTCCGCCGGCCGCAAGATTTGACGCATGGCGAAGGGGCGGTTGTCTCGGTCAACGGAAAGCGGGCTGGCGCCTATAAGGACGAAGCCGGGGTGCTCCATGTCGTCGACACGACGTGCACCCATATGGGTTGCGAGCTGGAGTGGAACAGCGGCGACCGGACATGGGACTGCCCATGTCATGGCTCGCGCTTCTCGATCGATGGCGATGTTATCGAAGGACCGGCGAAACAGCCGCTCGCGCGCATTGAACTTGATGACGCGAAGTGACGCGCTGACGCAGGACGGCGGCGCGTGCAGAACATCGTCGCAATCGGCATGTCGACCTTGAGTTCCAATGGGGGTTGGGAGCGTATGTTCCTAACCCCCTTATCGTTTTCATTTGCCGATAGCGCATTTCATGATAAGATGAAAATTAGAGTGGACTGCATGTTGTATGATGTTTTCGGGAGGGATGACGCATGGACCTTGAACCGATTTTTCTCACCCCTGTCTTCCAAGAACGGATTTGGGGCGGCACGAAGCTCGCCGAACGATTCGGCTACGACATTCCGTCTTCGCAAACAGGGGAATGCTGGGCGGTGTCCGCCCATCCGCACGGGCAGACGGTCGTCGCCCGCGGACCGTTTGCCGGGATGACGCTCGGACAATTATGGGAGGAACGCCGCGATTTGTTCGGCCACTTCCCGTCTGACCGCTTCCCGCTGTTGACCAAAATTTTGGACGCCAACGCCGACTTGTCAGTCCAAGTCCACCCGGACGATGAATACGCCAAAACGCATGAAGGCGGAGAACTCGGCAAAACGGAGTGTTGGTACATCATCGACTGCAAGCCGGGCGCTCAGTTGATTTACGGCCATTATGCAGAAACGAAAGGAGAGCTGCGCGCGATGATGGAAGCGGGGGAATGGGATCGTTTACTTCGGAAAGTGCCGATCCGCCCCGGCGACTTCTTCTATGTCCCAAGCGGCACGATCCACGCCCTTTGCGAAGGGACGCTCGTCCTTGAGACGCAGCAAAGCTCAGATACAACCTACCGCGTCTACGATTACGACCGCGTCGACAGCCAAGGGCGGAAGCGCGAGCTTCATCTCGAGAAAGCGATTGACGTCACGACCGTCCCGCATCGCGACATCGATGTCCACCCCCATGTCGCCGAATTTCCCGGCGCGACGGTGACGACCTTCGTGGAAGGAGACTACTTCGGCGTCCAAAAATGGGACGTCCATGACGCGTTCGCGTCAGAACAGACGAAACCGTTTCTCATCGTCAGCATCCTAAAAGGTGAAGGTGAGCTCGTTCATAATGAGCGGATATACGCGATCCGCCAAGGCGGCCACTTTATTTTGCCGCACCAATTTGGCCGGTTCACGATCCGTGGGATGCTTGAGGCGATCGCCTCATGGCCGCGGGCAGGCAAATAAACGACTGACTTCCTCAACCAATGGGTTGCAACATACAAAAAAGGTGTCCTCTTGCCTTTGGGACACCTTTTTCTATTGTCCACCCGAGAAGGGGACGGCTGAACAGAACATGCCGTTCAACAATAGGATTTCACCCATGAAGAAATCCCATCATCTTCCCCGCTTAGGAGAAAGATGTCCCTTTCATTTGACCGAGACGATACACAGAGGCAATATGCCGCGCCGTTTGTGTCACATAATGTTCTGCCTGCTCCAACGCTTTTTCAAGCGGCACGACGCCGGGCACGATCGTAAACAGCGCGTCGATGCCATGATCCAACACGACGGCGCTGTCGTCGCCCAACGACCCGGCGATGCCGATGACGGGGACGCCGAACTGTTTCGCTGTCTTGGCGACGCCGATCGGCGTTTTGCCGAACACCGTCTGTCCGTCAATCCGCCCTTCGCCGGTGATGACCAAGTCAGCGTCTTTGACGCGCTCCGCGAGCTGAACCGTCTCGATCACAATCTCTACGCCGCGCTTTAGCTCGGCCGGGAGAAACGCGAGCAGTCCCGCCCCCAACCCGCCGGCCGCACCCGCTCCCGGGATGTCGCCGACTTGTTTGCCGAGATCGCGTCGGATGACATCTGCGTAATGCGCCAAATTCCGGTCGAGAACGGCGACCATGTCCGGTGTCGCCCCCTTTTGCGGACCGAAAATGGCCGACGCTCCGTTCGGACCGGTAAGCGGGTTGTCGACGTCGCACGCCACGTCAATGCGGACTCCCCCAAGACGCGGGTCGAGACCGGAAAGGTCAATCGCATGCAAATCGGCCAGCGCGCCGCCGCCCGGACCGATGTCGCAGCCGTCTTCGTCCAAAAGCCTTCCCCCGAGCGCCTGCACCATGCCGGCCCCACCGTCGTTCGTCGCGCTGCCGCCAATGCCGATGATGAGGTGGGTGGCGCCGGCATCCAGCGCTGCAAGGATCAACTCCCCTGTCCCTCGCGTCGTCGTCACCAATGGGTTACGCCGGTCGCGCGGGACAAGGTGCAGCCCTGAGGCGGCGGCCATCTCAATCACCGCCGTCTTCCCATCGCCAAGCAAACCAAAAAACGCCCGCACCGGCTCGCCGAGCGGCCCGGTCACTTCCGTTTCGACGATGCGGCCGCCGGTCGCATCAACGAGCGACCGCACCGTCCCTTCCCCGCCGTCGGCCATCGGCACCTTAACGTATTCCGCCTCCGGAAACACCGTGCGAAACCCACGCTCGACCGCCTCGGCGACTTTGAGCGCAGAAAGACTTTCTTTAAATGAATCAGGGGCAATAACGATTTTCATTCTTTTTCCCTCCTCTTTTGTCTCCATCCAAACCTTGGAAACGAAAAGTCATCGGAAACGGCTGTCTTGGCACAAACGATGACAATAGCCTCCACTATAAGTTGTTCGCCAACCGAAGCGCTGCTTCCTTTGAGCGCAAACAAATCGCCAACATACTTACGCCACGAACAAATCATGGCTGCTCGTAGCCGCCATAAGCGGGAAAAGAGAAGCGCCAAACACCTCAGCCGCCGCAATCGTATTCGGATTCGGCGATATGATATTTCCGTCCTTTCCGTCGCCGACAACGTCGCAATCGCGCTAGCTGTACTGGAAGAACCACCTATGCTTTATCTGCTTCCCTTTTCATTCAGCGAAACAAGCACGATCCAGCTGTATAGTTCACGAAAGAATCGGCATCGATTGGAACCAACTTTCACTCAATATGTGTCAAATTTTGTGGAAAAAAGGCGAAAAACAATGCCATTTCGTCTATTTTCACAATTGTGTATATAGTACTATAATAGATGTAACCATATGTTCGTTTGTTCCAATTGGGAACATCTTGATTCTATAAAAAAGACGGTTTCCAAATTCACCGTTCGCCATCGGCGGCTATAATCCGTATTTTTGCTGAAAGCCACTGGCATGTGAGCGGCCTTCCTCTTTTTGGAATCACTTCATCAACGCCGAAGTTGTCAGAGGTCAGATTTATAGGAGAGAGAGCTGTGATGTTACTCCGAGCACGACCGATGATTTTTGCTGTTTTTTCCGCATCCATTGTTGTTGTTTTTGTGTCAGAACCGCCTTCCTTCGATCGCACCTATGTCATCGCTTTGCTGTTTTATTGGCTGTTTTCCAGCTTGTATTCACACTTGCGCGTCATAGACAAAACGAAAAACAATATTCCCGTTGATTACGGCATTAACTATAGTTTATCGTTCGCCTTATTTGCCGGCCCGTTCGGGCTGTTTATCTTTGAAGCGTTGTTTCGCTTGACTGAACATATAGCAAAAAAATATTTGAAAACAGCGGAACCCGATGAATGGCTGCACACATTGTACAACATCGGCTCGTTTGTGACGTTCAATTCGCTCGCGTTTGCCTTATACAATCTCCTTGGTCCGCTGTTTCAGTCTATTCCGTTCATTGGCTTCTGGCTGCTTTTATTCCTGCTCGTCATCGTCGTTTCCTTTTTGACTGACTGTTGCCTGATCATCATTTTTTATATAACCGGCGACATTCAGACACAGCGCGAGGCGTTGGACTTTATTAAGACGAGAAGCTGGATGGACATGGGAAAAACGGCGCTGACAAACGGTCTGTTATTTCTCTTTTTGCAAGAACAGCGGTGGGATATGCTTTTGAGCTTATTTTTGCTGAATTACTTCGTCAGCCGCTCGTTCTTTTCCAAATCGCAAAGCATCCAGCATAAACTAGAACGCGACCACTTCGAAAAAATGGCCTACACCGACTTTTTGACCGGCATCCATAACCGCGCCTACATGGATCAAACGATCGCCAAGCTAAACGGATCCGGTGAATGGATTGGCGTCGTCGTCGCCGATATCGACAATTTTAAAACGATCAACGACACGTATAACCATGCCGTCGGCGACGAGGTGATCCGCCATTTCGCCTCAACCTTGAAACAGTTTCTCAAAGAGGGCGATTTTTTGTTCCGCAGCGGCGGTGAAGAATTTACGATGTTTTTGCGTAATCGCACATTTGAAGAGAGCGTCCGGCTTGTCGAGGAGATTCGAGAAGCAGTGCGCCATAGCACTGTGTTGGTCGATTATATGGCGGCAAAACGTCCCATTGCCTATACGTCGTCGTTCGGTCTTTACTTTTGTCAAGCAGAAGGAACGATGTCAATTGAAAAAGCGTACATTTATGCCGACCATTTATTGCTCCGTTCGAAAGAAAGCGGCAAAAATAAAGTATCAGCCCAATGCGGGGGAGTTGCATAAATTAGGCGGCTCTCCCCTGACTTTTCCTTAGCGCAACCCTCTTTTCCTGCTATATTTCCCTAAACGTCATTTGGCATAACACCTTAATCAAGATTCGCGATCTGTCAAACCAATGCGGCGCCCCTTGAGTGAATAACGTAAAAATTCCTTAATTGAAAAAGATTTCCATAAAATAATGAGACCGCTTCATCATTACACAAACGGTGATTGATGAAGGATAGCCGTTGTGCTGCATTGGCGGCAACGGCTATTTGAATCAAATGTCTCATACTTTATCCCCCATATTCAACCGTAATGGATAAATCTGCGATAGAACGTCTTCATCCCATCATGAAACTAAGAAATGGAAAAACCCCATTTACTTATGATACGGTTCCCCGCGGTTAATGCGAAATGCGCGGTAAATTTGCTCGAGCAAAATGAGGCGCATCAGCTGGTGTGGAAACGTCATTTTCGAAAACGACAGGGTCTCATCGGCGCGCGCCATCACTTGTTTGCTTAAGCCAAGCGAGCCGCCGATGACGAACACCACTTTGCTTTTGCCGTAGGTGGCGAGCTCATCGAGACGGGCGGCGAATTGCTCGGACGATTGCATCTTCCCTTCAATCGCGAGCGCGATGACGTGAGCGTCATGCGGAATTTTCGCCAGCAGCCGTCCTCCCTCGCGCTCTTTGATTTGTTCCTCCTCAAGTTCGCTCGCCCGCTCCGGCGTTTTTTCATCAGCGACTTCGATGATGTCGATTTTGGCGTATGCGGACAGACGCTTTGTATATTCATTAATTCCAGCGATTAAATATTTTTCCTTCAATTTACCCACAGCGACAATGGAAATATGCACAAACAACCCCTGCCTTATAAACAGCTTATCAACAAGATTTATCCACATATACACAACACATATCCACATGTTGTGAAAAAACTGTTATCCTCCTACGACATATACAGCTTGTTTCGAGCAAAAATAGCACTGTTTTTCGCTGTTGTCCACAGGCAGGAGATCCGGCGCCTGTTCCGTTTCATCTACATATTGATCAATAGCGATGTCGACATGTTCTTCACATGTGAATATCATCATTCTCGCCCCTCTCCTTGTGGAAAAAAGAAGGAGCGTTTTCGCTCCCTCCATTCGTTTAATACGACTCACGCGCCAGCTTCATCGTGACCGTGCGTTTTTTCCCATCACGATAAAACGTGACTTCCATCCGGTCGCCGATCGATTTTTTCGTATACAAATATTTGCGCAAATCAAGCACGTTGCGGATTTTTTCGCCGTCAAGCGCCACGATGACATCAAACTGTTTTAAGCCCGCCTGTGCGGCCGGCGACATCGGCACGACTTGAATGACCGCCGCTCCTTCCGTTACGTTCGGCGGCAAATGGAGCGTCGCCTGCAAATGGTACGATGGGATGTCGCTCAGCGAGCGAAGTTCAACGCCCATGTACGGACGGCGCACTTGTCCGTATTTTTCCAAGTCCGAAATGATCGGAATGGCCGTGTTGATCGGGATCGCGAACCCGATGCCTTCAACCGCCTCTTGGGCGATTTTCATCGAGTTGATGCCGATGACTTGCCCTTTGATATTGACAAGAGCGCCGCCGCTGTTGCCCGGGTTGATCGCCGCATCTGTCTGCAATACTTCTGCGTTCCAGTCTGGAGCGCCGTCTTGGTCCAAATCGACTTCGACCGTCCGGTTCGTTCCGGAAATAATGCCTTGTGTCACCGAGCCGGCAAACTGCAAACCGAGCGGGTTGCCGATGGCAATGACTGGCTCGCCTGGCTTCACCGTATCGGAGTTGCCGAACTGGGCGACTTTTTTCACATGCTTCGCGTCAATTTCCAAGACGGCTAAATCCATAAGCACATCACTGCCGAGCAGCTTCGCCGGCACTCTCGTCCCATCTTTGAGGCTCACTTCGAGCTGACTGGCGTTTTCAACAACATGATGGTTCGTGACGATAAACGCCCGGCCTCCCGCTTTCTTGTAAATGACGCCCGATCCGACGCCAGCCTCGCCTCCTTGCGACCAGAAGCTGGCTTCTTGAATGTTGACAACGCCGACAACCGCATCCGACACTTGGTCGATCGCCTTTGTCACCGCCGTCGTCACATCTACGGAAACACTCTGCCGAATCGGTGGAGTTCCATTTTCCTCTGTTTTTGGCTCTTCCTCTGCTCTTTGATTCGGCACAACATCATACGGGAGGATATCCCAACGGGAAAGCGCCGGAATGGACATGAGGACGAGCAGCCCTCCTAACACGGCGCCGACAAGCGCGGAAACAAACGATCCGCTGCGCCGCTTCCTCCTCGTTTGTTCGTACGGCTCATAATGGTCGTCGTAGTATCCCATGCTCACCCTCCTTTCCACATTCGTCTCCATCCCTCATTATAATCATGAACAGGAGAAAAAATCCAACAAATGTGTCTCCCTCAGTTTCGGCAAAACGGGCTTTATACATACGCTAGTGCCGTCGCCCGACGCGGATCGGTATCATACAAACGAAAGCGGGCGCCGACCGCTAAGCCTTTCTGTTCCAACACTTGCGTCACGGTCATGCGCGCCAGCTCTTTCATATTGTTATCTTGGCTCAAATGGGCCAAATAAATTTGCTTTGTCCGGTCGCCGATCACGTCAGCAAGCGCCAAACCCGCTTCCTCATTCGAAATATGGCCGACATCGCTTAAAATGCGGCGCTTGACGCTCCATGGATATCTCCCCATCCGCAGCATGCCGACGTCATGATTGCTTTCAAACACGAACACATCCGCGTTTTCAATCGTCTTTTTGATCCGCTCGCTCACATAGCCGGTATCGGTGAGCAACGCAAGCTTTTTCCCTTCATAGTGGAAAACGTAAAACATCGGCTCGGCGGCGTCGTGAGAGACGCCGAACGATTCGACGTCAACATCGCCGAACGTCCTTACCGCGCCGAGCGGAAAGACAAATTTTTGCTCGGGCGGAATGTCGCCGACCGTTTGTTCCATCGCCCGCCACGTTTTTTCATTGGCATACACCGGCAGCCGATACTTGCGGGCAAGCACCCCGAGCCCTTTAATATGGTCGCTATGTTCATGGGTGACAAGCAGCGCATCAAGCTGCTTTGGATGGCGGCCGATCTCAGCAAACAACTCCTCAAGCTGCTTGCCGCTCAAACCGGCGTCAACAAGCAGGCGCTGGCGGTCTGTCTCAATGTAAAAGGCGTTGCCGGTGCTGCCGCTGGCCAGCACACTAAATCGCATCGTCATGTTCTTTCACTCCAGCACATTTCCTTGATCATTGATCACTTGCCCTTCAAACGCATTGACGAAATAGTCTTCCTTCCGATTGACAACAATATGCCAAGTTGGAGTCAACACTTGGGATGCAGTAAATTGAACAAGCCCGTAATAGCCAAGCTCCACTTTCGTGACGCGGTCGCCCGGCTGCAAATGCCCTTTTCGGTACAACGTCTCAATGGCTTTAATCGCCGGGACGATATCTTGCTTCCGCTCGTACTTTTCCAAGTCGCTGAGCATCGTCTGTTCATACGACAGCGCTTCCCGTCTCCCGTTGACATGGATGACGAGCTTGCTGTTTTCATTGCCGTAAATCATCTTGCCGTCATACATTTGGTAGCAGGTCAAGATTCCTTGTTTTTCATCAAACGACCAAAAGGCATATTGCCCGCCGCCGATGATGTAGCGCTGCAAAAACTCACGCAGCTGGTATGGATCGTCAATCGGCAGCGCAACCGGATCGATGAACGTCCCTTTGACTTTCGTTTCTCCTTCGATTTTCACTTTTTGCCCGGGCAGCTTTTTTACATCCGCCATGGTGAATGAGCGGCTTTTGCCGCTGACATACGCCGCTTTCGTCACTTCTTTAGGCAGATCCACATACGTAATGCCGTTCGCCTCAAGCTGCTCTTCAATCGTCGTTTCCAAAATGACATCGAGCTGGCTGCTGTTTCGTTTTTCCATAAACTGATAGCCTAAAAAGCAGTCGAGGATGAGGAACACGATAATAAAAATCGTCTTCGTTTTACTCCAGTCCATTTGTTCCCCCTCCTCCCGCCTCATCGCCCATGTTTACCTTTTTCCACGTTTGTCCGTACAAGTAGAACCATGCCGGTTCAAGGCGGATGACTTTTTCCCGCTCCGGATCTTTGATGAGCTCATAGCCGATGGCGATATCTTTGATGAGCGATTTGCGAACGCCTTTCGTCTGTTCGAACCAGTTGACGACCTCATGGCCGGACGGCAGCGTTTTTGGTGTGCGGTTGCGATCCGCGATTTCAAGGCGGAAGAGCGGACGCTGGTATTTCATCAAATCGGACGCTCCCCACGTCTCCACGATTTCTGACATGCCGTATTCATTAAAGACTGGATAGCCGTTGACGACAAGCCGGAACGTGACTTTTCGATCCTCCTCGCTCCAGCGGGCGAAATGATACAGATCCGTCCAACCGCCATGCTCATTGACGAAATCAATGCTTTTTTGGATGATATGGGTTTCTTGCTCCGTTTGTCCCATATTCGAGACGCGCGCCGCTGGATTCACATACAGCAGCATCCGTTGAAGAAAATCGACGTCCATCAGCCGCGAACCGTCTGTATATTCTTCGCCAAACGGAATCAAATCTTTTTTGACAAAGCTTGGATCGCTAAAGAGCGCTTCTTTAAACTTGTCTGCGTCCAGCTCGTCGGTATAATATTGCAGACTGCTGAGCACCACTTCTTTTTCCGGCAAATACAACTGCTTCGTTTCGCTGACCGGATAAGCGAAATAACGCGGAAAATGGCTCGCTTCTTTCGCCAGCCGGCCGATCGCCGATAAGGAGGCATCGCTGGCAATCGCCTTGTAAATTTTGCGCTTGTCGGTCGCGATGAAGTAGATGGGGAACTCGTCCTTCCCGCCGAGCGGGACGAGCAGGCGGTCAAACGCCAAGCCGTCGAGCCCCCTGTCATCGATCGTGAAAATCAATCGGTATATGTCGATCGGCACTTCATCGGGGTAAATGATCTCAAGCCGCTCTTTGCCGTTTAAAAACGATAAAAACTTCCCTTGCGGAACAGAAGACGAAACATCTTCGAAATCATCAAGCGTCCATCTTCTCATTTCTTTCAGCACTTCATTTTTCTCTTCGTCTTTCGTCACAGCATAGGGGACGCCGTTTTTATGAATGAGAATCTGCTTTGGCTGCACGACCATCGCTGTATCCACTTGCGTATTGCTCACGGAGACGTGTTGAATGTATTCGTCGTTTTGCAGCACGTCGTATTTCGGATGATATGTCCATAAGGCAAACGTTAAGGTAATGCTGATGAGCACAAACAACGTCAACACGATGGTTTTGATCGTTTCATACATCGCACCAGTCATCCTTTTGCTCGCGTTCTAGCGGCAGCGTAAAATAAATCGTCGTTCCTTTATGCTCCTTGCTTTCTGCCCAAATCGTCCCGCCATGGGCAAGAACGACTTCTTTGGCAATGGCCAGCCCAAGCCCCGTACCGCCCAATTTGCGCGACCTGGCCTTGTCGACCCGGTAAAACCGTTCGAAAATTTTTGCCAAGTCGGCTTTCGGAATGCCGACTCCTTCGTCGCTGACGCTGACAATAATTTCATCAGCAAGTTTGCGGACGCGAAATGTAATCGTCCCTCCTTGCGGAGAGTACTTCAAAGCGTTCGAAATAATGTTGTCTAACACTTGCGTAATTTTATCTTCATCAACTTCAATAAAAATCGCCTCGCGCGGAATTTTGCGAACGAACCGGATGTTGTCGCTTTTCGTCAACTCAAATCGGTCAATAACTTTATGGAAATAGGCTGAAAAATTGATCCACGTTTTCTTCAGCTTGTAGTCTTTGCTGTCGAGCTTGGACAGATGGAGCAAGTCGTTGACAAGCCGAATCATCCGTTCCGTTTCATTTTGCACGACTTGAATGAACCTCGGCGCGATGTCTTTATCTTGCCAAGCGCCGTCAGCGAGCGCTTCTAAGTAGCTTTTCATCGTGGTGAGCGGCGTGCGCAATTCATGCGACACATTGGCGACAAACTGCCGCCGCTCGCGGTCGATTTTTTCCTGTTCGGTAATGTCGTGCAAAACGACGATCAACCCGTTGACAAATCCGCCCTCTTTTTGAATCACCGACAACGACGCGCGCAAAATATACAGTTCCTCATCCGTGCTGAAATCTAAAATGAGCGAATCGCGCTCCTCAAGCAGCGTTTCAAACGTATACTGGTCGGCAATGCCAAGCACGTCGACGATCGAACTCGACAGCACTGTTTCACGTGAAACATTCAAAATGTTTAACGCTGCATCGTTAATGAGAATGACGCGCCCGCGACGGTCGGTCGCAATGACGCCATCAGTCATATGCGTCAAGACGGACTCGAGCTTGCGCCGTTCCCCTTCCGTCGTCGCCTGCGCTTCCTGCAGTTTTTTGGTCAGATTATTGAACGTCATCGCCAATTGGCCGATTTCATCATAGCCGTACACTTTGACCTTGCGGGAGAAATCTCCCCTCGTCATCGCCAGCGCTTGCCGGCGCATATCGGAAATCGGCCGGGTGATCGTGCGGGACAAAAAAATGCCGAGCACGGCGGTAATGGCGAGAGCGATCCCCGTCCCGGTCGCCAAAATCATATTGATTTGCCGCATTTGCGAAAAGACGTTTTCCATCGAGGCGATGACGTAAATGACACCTTTGATTTCGCCGCTCGTTTTGATCGGAGTCGACGAAATGTACATGCGATGACCTGTTTTCGAATCGAGTAGCATCCGGTCGACGATTTCGCCGGTGACGAGGGAACGTTTTACATAAATCTCGGTCGTCCGCTTTCCGACGATGTTTTGCATATACGGATTGGATGTCGCAAGCACTTTCCCTTTCTCATCGATGACGCGCACTTCGGAAATGTCTTGGGAAACGAAATCATGAAGAAGCGAACGGATGTCTTCTTCCAATGTCGGGCTTTTTTCATCGCGCTCCCGATTCATCGCCTGCTCGACGTTATAGGCGAGCAAGGTCACCCGTTCGTTTAATGAGTTTTTAAAGTTCTGCACAAGCTCCGTTTCCAGCTTGCGAACGAAGTACACGCCGATGATTTGCATGGCGACGAGAATCAGTAATACATAAATGATGACAAACTTAAAATGAATCGAACGGAATGGACCTACTTTTTTCATGCTGGCTCATGACTCCTGTTCCGGATTGCGCAAGTAATAGCCGACTCCCCGTCTTGTGACGATCCAATTCGGGTGGGAAGGGTTGTCCTCAATTTTTTCACGCAGACG
This sequence comes from Geobacillus sp. YHL, assembly GCF_022341265.1. Lineage (NCBI taxonomy): Bacteria > Bacillati > Bacillota > Bacilli > Caryophanales > Anoxybacillaceae > Geobacillus > Geobacillus sp. YHL. The sequence continues at coordinate 35,021 of NZ_JAEIGB010000006.1, read as the reverse complement.
TCTTACCGTCACGTCCACGGTGCGCACATCGCCATAGTAATCGTAGCCCCAGACGGTTTGCAGCAAATGCTCGCGCGTCATCACTTGGCCGATATGCTTCGCTAAGTAATGAAGCAGTTCAAATTCGCGGTGGGTCAGTTCAATTGTTTCCCCCCGCTTTTGCACGACATACGCGTCCGGACGGATGACGAGCGGGCCAATGACGATTTCATTTGTTTCGTTTTCTCCTTCTTCTTGGTTGGCCGTTTGCGCATGGCGACGCAAGTTTGCCTTCACCCGCGCCAGGAGCTCGCGCGTGCTGAACGGCTTTGTCACATAATCGTCCGCACCAAGCTCCAACCCAAGCACTTTATCAATCTCGGAATCTTTCGCTGTCAGCATAATGATCGGCATATCATACTTTTTCCGCACTTCACGGCATACTTCCATGCCATCTTTTAACGGCAACATAATATCCAATAAAATCAAGTCCGGCATCGTTTCTTCAACTTTTTGCAGCGCTTCTTCGCCGTCGTAGGCGCAAATGACTTCATATCCTTCTTTTTGCAAATTAAATTGCAAAATATCGGCAATCGGTTTTTCATCATCAACGACTAAAATGCGTTTTTCCATCTCGCTCACATCCTTCCTTTTGCGATGGAATCCTATCATTACTAATTTACCATGTTATGAACATGAAATCATCCTTTGCCGATTGCCATTTTGAGGAGCCTATCAAAGAAAAAAGCATAGACGCGCGCGCATCTATGCCTGTCGTTTGCCTTGTTTATACGCTGCCTGCCACCGTCCACTGTTGCCGCTTACGCGTAGACGCTGCGGACGACGTTCGTTTGCGAACGGTCCGGTCCGACGGAGAAAATCGAAAGAGGGATGCCGGTGAGCTGGGAAATGCGCTCGACGTAATGGCGGGCGTTCGCCGGCAGCTCGTCTAGACTTTTCACCCCGGTGATATCTTCCGTCCAGCCAGGAAGTTCTTCATAAATCGGCTCGCATTCGGCCAACACTTTTAAGCTGGCTGGAAATTCTTCGAGCACTTGGCCGCGGTAGCGATAGGCGACGCAAATTTTCAACGTTTCAATGCCGGTCAACACATCGATCGAGTTAAGCGACAAGTCCGTAATGCCGCTCACCCGGCGGGCATGACGGACAACAACACTGTCAAACCAACCGACGCGGCGCGGACGGCCGGTCGTCGTCCCATACTCGCGGCCGACTTCGCGAATGCGGTCGCCGATTTCATCGTGCAGCTCTGTCGGGAACGGCCCGTCGCCGACGCGCGTCGTATAGGCTTTCGCCACCCCGACGACATGCTTGATTTTCGTCGGCCCGACACCGGCGCCGATCGTTACCCCGCCAGCGACTGGATTCGACGACGTGACAAACGGATACGTTCCTTGGTCAATGTCAAGCATGACGCCTTGCGCTCCTTCGAACAAGACGCGGCGCCCTTCATCGAGCGCATTGTTCAATACGACCGATGTGTCGCAGACGTATTTGGCGATGTGCTGGCCGTACTCGTAATACTCCTCAAAAATGTCCTCCAACCGGAAGCCTTCGACCCCGTACACTTTTTCAAGCAGCGTATTTTTCTCCCTCAAGTTGCGCTCCAGCTTTTCGGCAAACACGTCGCGGTCAAGCAAATCAACAATGCGGATGCCGATGCGCGCCGCCTTGTCCATGTACGCCGGCCCAATTCCTTTTTTTGTCGTGCCGATTTTGTTTGCCCCTTTCCGCTCTTCCTCAAGCTCGTCCAATTTCAAATGATACGGCAAAATGACATGAGCGCGGTTGCTGATGCGCAAATTATCAGTCGAAATGCCGCGCTCGTGCAAATACGAAAGCTCCGCAACGAGCGCCTTCGGATCGACGACCATCCCATTGCCGATGACGCAAATTTTATCTTTATAAAAAATGCCCGACGGGATCAAGTGCAGCTTATACTTTTCCCCGTTGAACACGATCGTGTGTCCGGCATTGTTTCCCCCTTGATACCGGGCAATCACTTCCGCATTTTCCGATAAAAAGTCCGTAATTTTCCCTTTCCCTTCATCGCCCCATTGCGTGCCGACAACAACGACTGACGACATGGCGAGCACCTCCAGTTTCCTCGGTCTAAACATTGTCAGTGTACCAGTTTTCAGCCATAAAGTCAATGAAACACGAACATTAAAAGAAAATATCGTCTTTTTTATTCGTTTATCAATGATCAGGAAGGCTCCCTCTTTAACGCCGCGGGTGTAAACGAAGAAATAGTCAAAGGCCAAAAGAACAAAAAGGCGCCCGCCGCCGGCAGCGCGGTCCGTCTTACGCCCCCGGTGGAATTTGCGCCTCATCGAAACGGCGCTCTAAGTTGACGAATTTATTGTACTCTTTAATAAAGGCGAGCTGCACCGTCCCGACCGGGCCGTTCCGCTGTTTGGCGATAATGATTTCGATGATGTTTTTGTTCTCGGAATCTTTGTTGTAGTAGTCGTCGCGATACAAAAAGGCAACGATATCAGCGTCTTGCTCAATGCTCCCCGATTCGCGAAGATCGGACATCATCGGCCGCTTGTCCTGGCGCTGCTCAACGCTGCGCGACAGCTGTGACAAAGCGATGACCGGCACTTCGAGCTCGCGGGCGAGCGCCTTTAACGAACGGGAGATTTCCGACACTTCCTGCTGGCGGTTTTCCCGGTTGCGCCCACTTCCTTGAATGAGCTGCAAATAATCGATCACCACCATGCCGAGGCCGCTTTCCTGTTTCAAGCGGCGGCATTTGGCGCGAATGTCGCTGACGCGGATGCTCGGCGTATCGTCAATATAAATGCCGGCGTTTGACAAACTGCCCATCGCCATCGTCAGCTTGCCCCAATCTTCCGGCGTCAGCTTGCCAGTGCGCAAGTTTTGGGCGTTGATGTTGCCTTCGGCGCAAAGCATCCGCATCACAAGCTGCTGGGCGCTCATTTCCAAGCTGAAAATCGCGACATTTTCGTTCGTCTTCGTCGCCACATTTTGGGCGATGTTTAATGCGAATGCCGTCTTCCCGACCGATGGCCGGGCGGCGACGATAATCAAGTCGCTGCGCTGAAATCCGGACGTCATCCGGTCGAGTTCAGTGAATCCGGTCGGGATGCCGGTGATGTCCCCGTTCCGGTTATGGAGCATTTCAATGTTGTCATACGTCTGTACGAGAACATCTTTAATATTTTTAAAGGCGCCTGAATGTTTCCGTTGGGAAACCTCCATAATTTTCCGTTCCGCTTCATCGAGCAAAACGTCAATTTCATCTTCCCTTGTATAGCCATCTTGGGCAATCGATGTCGCCGTGCGAATGAGGCGGCGAAGCAATGATTTTTCTTCAACAATGCGGGCGTAGTATTCGACGTTGGCCGCTGTCGGCACAGAATCGGCAAGCTCGCTTAAGTAGGAGACACCGCCCACTTCCTCCAGCTGCTCCAAAGCGGCCAGTTCCGCCGTCACCGTCACTAAATCGACCGGCTCGCCTTTATCAGCGACGCGAAGCATGGCGTGGAAAATTTTTTGATGGGCCGCGCGGTAGAAGTCTTCGGGAATTAATCGTTCCGAGGCGAGCGTCAGCGCAGTGGGATCCAAAAACACAGCGCCAAGCACGGCCTGCTCGGCTTCAATGCTTTGCGGAGGAATTCGTTCTGAAAAAAGTTCGCTCATCGTCTCACCGCCTTTCCCCCGTTTCATCTCCGTCGATAATGCCCCCGCCATAGCGGGCGGGGGCATCATTGCTGCCGTTATTTTTGTTCCTTGACGTGCACTTTTAAGGTCGCTGTCACTTCCGGATGGAGCTTCACCGGCACATTCGTATATCCGAGGGAGCGAATGGCATCAGCAAGCTCGATTTTCCGTTTGTCAAGCTTCAAGCCGTGCTGGGCCTGAAGCGCCTCAGCGATTTGCTTGCTCGTGATCGAGCCAAACAAACGGCCTCCCTCGCCCGCTTTCGCCGGAATTTCCACCGTCAGCTTCTCGAGCTCTTCTTTCAGTTTTTTCGCATTGGCCAATTCTTCCGCCGCTTGGCGCTGCTCTTTTTGTTTTTGCGCCTCGAGCGCTTTGATGTTCGCCGGCGTCGCTTCAATGGCGAGCCCTTGTTTGAACAAAAAGTTGTTTGCGTAACCGTCGGCGACGTCTTTGATTTCCCCTTTTTTCCCTTTTCCTTTCACATCTTTTAAAAAAATGACTTTCATGATGGCTTCCCCCCCTCGAAATAGTCATGAATGGCTTCACGCAGCTGCCGCTCCGCCTCTTCCACCGTCACTTCGGACAATTGGGCGGCGGCGTTTGTCAAATGTCCGCCTCCACCAAGCCGTTCCATAATGACTTGCACGTTGACATCGCCGAGCGAGCGGGCGCTGATGCCGACCGTCCCGTCGGACCGCTTGGAAATGACGAACGAAGCAACGACGCTGCTTAAAGTGAGAAGCGTATCGGCCGTTTGCGCAATCAACACTTGGTCGTGCACCTCGTTCTCGCCCCCTTTGGCGATGGCGATGCCATGCTCATCGATCACCGCCCGTTCGATCAATTTCGCCCGTTTGACGTAGTTGGCGATGCTTTCCCGCAGCAATTTTTGCACAAGCACCGTATCCGCTCCTTGGGCGCGCAAGTATGACGCGGCGTCGAACGTCCGCGAGCCGGTGCGGAGCGTAAAGCTTTTCGTGTCGACGACGATGCCGGCAAGCAGGGCGGTCGCTTCGAGCATCGTCAGCTTCATCCGTTTCGGTTGGTACTCTAACAGCTCGGTGACGAGTTCCGATGTCGAAGAAGCATAAGGCTCCATATAGACGAGAATCGGCGCCTCAATGAACTCTTCGCCGCGGCGATGGTGATCAATGACGACGATATGGTCGGTGCGATACAATAGCCGCTCTTCAATGACGAGCGACGGACGATGCGTATCGACGACGATCAAAAGCGTATCCTCGGTGACGAGCTCAAGCGCCTGCTCCGGCTTTAGGCATCTTGACCATAACTCAGCATGTTTTTTCATTTCCTCAAGCAACCGTTGCGCCCCGGCATCCGTTTTGGCCGGATCGACGACGATAAACCCTTCCTTTTGGTTCGATTGGACGACTTTTAAAACGCCGATCGCCGCTCCCATGGCGTCCATATCGGGATATTTATGGCCCATGATGAGCACTTTGTCGCTTCCTGCAATCAGTTCGCGAAGCGCATGGGAAATAACGCGGGCGCGGACGCGCGTCCGCTTTTCCATCGGGTTCGTTTTGCCGCCGTAAAACTTCACTTTTCCATTTCCTTGCTTAATCGCGACTTGATCGCCCCCGCGCCCCAACGCTAAGTCCAAGCTTGATTGGGCGAGCGCCCCGAGCTCCGGGAGCTGGGACACGCCGGCGCCGATGCCAATGCTCAGCGTCAGCTGGGCATGATGTTTTGCCGTCTGCTCTCGCACTTCGTCGAGAATGGAAAATTTGCTTTTCTCGAGCCGCCCAAGAATATGTTCGTTCAATACGGCAATAAATCGGTCGGATGACGTCCGCTTTAAAAAAATGCCATAGTCGTTCGCCCACCGGTTCAACACGGAAGTGACGAGGCTGTTTAGTTGGCTTTTTGCCTGATCGTCCATCCCTTGCGTAATTTCATCATAATTGTCAAGAAAAATAATGGCGAGCACCAGCCGTTCCGCTTCATACTGCCGCTTCAATTCCAAATGCTCAGTAACATCAAAAAAGTAAAGAAGCCGTTCAGGGCGGCGAATGACCACTTTCAGCTGCTTTCCGTTCAATTCGACGATCTCTTCGTCCGTTTTTCCCCTTTTCACAAAAGCGGCCAACGATTCGGAAAGCTCGGCGAGAGAGCGGCCGACAAGCGTCTGTTCCTTAAAGCAGGCGGCCAAAAAACGGTTCGACCACTCGATTTCTCCCCCTTCATCGATGAGCATAATGCCGATCGGCATTTGCATCAACGCTTCCTCGCCTACTTTTTTCACCCGGTGCGACAAATTGGAAATATAGTGCTCCAACTCTTTATGCAAGGAGCGTTGCGCCCCAATGACATAATAAAGCACAAACCCGACGCCAAGAAGGGCGACGAGGCCAAGCAGCCATTGGAAGTAAAACAAGCCAATCGCCATAAGCACCGCCAGGGCGGCTAACGCATATAACGGATAGCGATACGCTTTCCTTTCATAAAAATGGGACATTCAAGTCAGCTCCTACACTGAAGAAATGACTCGCCTTATCCAATTATAATATGCGGCGGCGCAAATCAAATCCTAAATCAATTATACCGAATATCGCCACAAGATAAAGTAGAAAAGGCAGGAATAAGCAAACGACCGTCCCTGCCGCCACCACACCTTTGCCAACCCCTTTTTTGTAAGTGGCGTAGTAAAGAAACGAAAATCCTTGCACAATCATCGCCAGCTGCAACACATACGATAAGTTCAACACGGCGATATAGGCAAACGATCCTTCTTTGAACGGGAACAAGGAGAGAAGGAGCACAAAGACATACAACCACAATACAGTTTTCGGCCACATAAGCTCGCGAAACGGCGGCCATGAACCGACCGGCAGCTTCAGCCTCTTCATCACCGGCAGCGAGACGATGATCGTCGCGTACGCCAGCGCAAACGAAGCGATGACAAACAGCGTCGGAACCATATAGCCGATCAGCTTCAGCCCTTGTTCGAACTGCCTTTGCATCTCCAAAGGCGGCGCTTGTCCCATTCCCTTCATTAGATTCATTGCCGTGTCAAACGATTCTCGCACGAGCGCAAGCGTATCTTGGATCATATCGACGTGCAAAAATTGAATCGAGATGATGTAATCAAGCACGATATTCGCCAAAAATACAAGCGCGCCGACAAGAAGAACAAGATAACGGTTTTTCTGTTTCGAAAGCATCGCGCCGACTGCCATGCCGACGGTGCCGAACATAAGCGCCATCGGCAGCGACAAAAGCGAGCCGATCAAACCGGAGATGACCAGGGCCGCCGCCAGCAGCAACATAGCTGGAATCCACCCATGGCGCATCGTAAACACCATAAACGGAAGCGCTAAAAACAAAGCGGCGACAATCCCAATGACCGGCGCGTACAGCGCAAGCAAAAACAAAACAGCAAACAGTGCGAGCTCAATCGCCGCTTCGGTGAGGGCGTGCGTTTTTCGCAATGGACGTTCCCCTTTCTTTGTTTTTTGGTGATTTGACCTCCTTCCCCACTTTCACTCTGCTTGGGAGTGGGAGTCCGCTCAGTCAGAGGAGATAAAAAAAGCAGTAAGGATCCCCCCTTACTGCTTGCTTTCGGCTCACTCGTCCGCAACGTACGGCAGAAGCGCCATTTGGCGCGCGCGTTTGATCGCGACCGTCAATTTGCGCTGATATTTCGCGCTCGTTCCCGTTACACGGCGCGGCAAAATTTTGCCGCGTTCAGAAATGAACTTTTTCAGCAAATCGACATCTTTGTAGTCGATATGCGTAATGTTGTTCGCCGTGAAGTAACATACTTTGCGGCGTTTGCCGCGGCCGCCTTTCCGTCCTGCCATGCTATTTCCTCCTTTCCGTTGCCATCGTTTCCTCATCGGTGGAATGGCCCGCTGCCTGCGCGTTGTTTAGAGACAGGGGCTTCAAGCGACTTGTTTATTAAAACGGCAAATCATCATCAGAAATATCGATCGGCTGGCCGTCATTGGCGAAAGGATCGTCATCGATGCGGCCAAACCCTTTTTCGTTCGGATATTGGTGGTTCTGATCTTGCCCGAATGGGAATGGATCCCCATAGTAGCCGCCTGCTGTTGCCCCTCGCTGCTCGCTCGTTCCTTTCGGCTCAAGAAATTGGACGCTATCAGCCACCACTTCCGTCACGTACACGCGCCGACCTTCTTGATTTTCATAGCTGCGGGTTTGCAGTCGGCCATCGACACCAGCCAAGCTCCCCTTTTTCAAAAAGTTGGCGACGTTTTCCGCCTGGCGGCGCCAAACGACACATTGAATAAAATCCGTTTCCCGCTCGCCCTGCTGATTTGTAAACGGACGGTTGACCGCGAGCGTAAACGTGGCAACAGCCACTCCGCTTGGAGTGTAACGCAACTCCGGATCTCTCGTTAACCTGCCGACCAAAATGACGCGGTTAATCATCAGAACCACCTCTTCATCATGTCGAAAAGATTATTCTTCTTCTTTGACGACGATATGACGGATGATGTCTTCGCTGATGCGCGCTAAGCGGTCGAATTCTTGCACCGCTTTCGGCTCCGATACGACATTGACGATCATGTAATAGCCGTCGCGGTATTTTTGAATTTCATAGGCTAAGCGGCGCTTGCCCCAATCCGTCACGTTCGTAATCTCCGCGCCGTTTTCTTTCAACACGTTGTTGAACCGTTCCACGAGAGCTTGTCTCGCTTCATCGTCCATGTTCGGGCGGATGATGTACATGATTTCGTACTTTCTCACGCTCGTCACCTCCTTTTGGTCTAAGCGGCCCTTCCATTCGAAGAGCAAGGAGCAATCACCATTACTCACATTTGTTGATTATACCATGACCGACAACGATAAGCAAGGCAGTTTGCCGCATTCCGTCGGCGCAAACATCTTCCATCCGTATGACCAAGCCAAAAACGGCCCCATGCCGTGACCTGCTGCATCCGCCCTGCCCTCGAACCGATGGTTACACGTTGAACCGGAAATGCATAATGTCGCCGTCTTGCACTTCGTAGTCTTTTCCCTCCAAGCGCACTTTTCCGGCTTCGCGCGCCGCCGCCATCGATCCAGCCGCGACAAGGTCATCGTACGACACCGTTTCCGCGCGAATAAACCCTCGCTCAAAGTCGGAATGGATGATGCCGGCGCATTGCGGCGCTTTCATCCCTTTGCGGAACGTCCACGCCCGCACCTCCTGCTCGCCGGCGGTGAAAAACGTCGCCAATCCGAGCAAGCTGTAAGCGGCGCGGATAAGCTGGTCAAGGCCGGACTGCTCGATGCCGAGCTCCTGTAAAAATTGCCGTTTTTCCTCATCGCTGAACTCAGCGATTTCCTCTTCGATTTTGGCGCAGACAACAATGACTTCAGCGTTGTCGCGCTTCGCAAACTCGCGCACGTCCTTGACAAACGGATTGCCGCTAGGGTCAGCGATATCTTCCTCGCCGACATTGGCGACGTAAAGCATCGGCTTTATCGTCAACAAATGCAGCTGCTTGACGACTTTCATCTCTTCATCAGTGAACTCGAGTGTGCGCGCCGGCTTGCCGTCTTCGAGCGTCTCCTTCAACCGCCGCAAAATGTCGTATTCAAACGCCGCCTCTTTATCCTTTTGCTTGGCGATTTTGCCGACCCGCTCGATTCGTTTGTCAATCGTTTCTAAATCAGCCAACACGAGCTCCAAATTGATCGTTTCGATATCGGCGAGCGGGTCGACTTTGCCCGCCACGTGGGTGATGTTTTCATCACTGAAGCAGCGGACGACTTGGCAAATTGCATCGACTTGGCGGATGTGAGACAAAAACTTGTTGCCAAGCCCCTCTCCTTTGCTCGCCCCTTTGACGATGCCCGCGATATCGGTAAATTCAAAAACAGTCGGCACCGTCCGCTTCGGCCGAAACATTTCCGTCAATACATCGAGCCGCTCATCGGGCACTTCGACGACACCGACGTTCGGCTCAATTGTGCAAAACGGATAGTTGGCTGACTCAGCACCTGCTTTTGTAATGGCGTTAAACAGCGTCGATTTGCCGACGTTCGGCAATCCGACGATTCCTGCTGTCAATCCCATTCGTTCCACTCCTCTTTCCCGTTCACATCTTTCCTCATTATATGGGCTGGCCAAGAAAATGACAAGCGCGCCGCAAGCGGGGAATGTTTCCTCTCCCACCCGCTTCAAAAAAGGCGGAAGTTTGCGCCCTTTTCCCAACACTTGAATGACAAAATCATCTTTTCGGATCAACAGCCTCAAACCGCATTTTGTCGTCGACCATATCTTTTTTCTACTGATCCGAAGCAACTGTGAACCGCTTACTTTGCTTCCGACGTGACTTTTTCAATATTGACCAAACAGTCATACAGCGCGCTGCCGCAGCCGTTATCCGACTCCAAATCGGACGTGAGGACGTTGACCGGCCCGCCGAACACTCCCCATTGTCCTTCGTCAATGTTGATCGTGCCTGGGTAGGCGCCATCAAGCACCTTGACCGTTCCCACGAGCGATCCACGGTCGTTGTAAACACGCGCCCGGTCGCCATCGGCAAGACCCTTTGCCGCAGCAACATCAGCCGCTACCTCAATGCGGACTGTCTGAAGCGCTGGGATGAGCGGATAATGTTGCGAATGATTCGAACGGAGCGGATGGATCGTCAACAGCCGATACGGATATTTGGCGGCTAGTGCCGGATTGGACTCCTCCGATTCGGCCGGATACATGATTTGCAGCCGGCCATCCATCCCTTTTTGCTTGGCGATGGTTGACGTAAATTCGTATTTTCCGCTTGGCGTTTGAAACCGGCGGTCGCGCCATGGCACCGGTTCGACAGGCAAAAGGACGCGGTGTTCTGTTTTCAATCGCTTCAGCGTAATGCCGTGATGCTCCAACGGCCGGAGCGCCATTGCAAGAAACTGCTCACGCGTATAGGCAAAATCATCCCCAAACCCGAGCCTTTTTGCCAGCTCCGTCCAAATCCACAAGTCCGGCTTCGCCTCACCCGGCGGGTCGACAAGCTTCGGCCCGTAGTTCAAATACGCATGGTACATCGATGAACAATAGACGTCTTCCTCTTCAAACGAAGCCGCTACTGGCAAAACATAATCAGCCATTGCAGCCGTATCGGTCATGAACTGCTCAAACACAACCACCGTTTCAATGGAAGCGAACGCTTTTTTCATCAAGTTCGTGTTCGGCACTTGAGCGAGCGGGTTGCCGCACGTGACGATCACCATGCCGATCGGTGGATCATCCGCCCGCAATATCTCTTCTCCCTGCTTCATCATCGTCCATGTGCGCGATGCCGTTTTCCGCTCTGGGAGCGTCAATGCGGCTTTATCAAAACACTCGCCCACCTGCAAGTTGCCAAAATTCGCCCCTCCACCCGGAATGCCAACGTTGCCGCTTGCGGCGACAAGGGCATCGATCCATCGGATTGTATTGCCGCCGTTCGCATAGCGTTGCATGCCAAGGCCAAGATACGTTGCGGTCGGCCGGTCCCCGTAAAGCCGGGCCAGCTTCGTCATTTGATCGCGGCTAACACCGGTATGCCGCTCAATCTCCGCCAACGAAATTGTCTGCAATAGTTGTTTGACATCATCAAACCCAATTGTGTGTTGCTTGATAAAGGCCCGGTCCTCCAACCCGAGTCGAAGCAGCTCTTTCATAATGCCCATCGCCAAAAAAGCGTCCATTCCCGGCTTGATGCATACGTACTGATCGGCGATGCGCGCCGTCGGGCCAAACAGCGGATCAATGACCACAATGGTCGCCCCGCGTTTTTTCGCGGCAAGCAACCGCTCGAATAAATGCATGTTCGTGCGGGCGACGTTTCGCCCCCAAATGACGATGTGGCGGCTGTTGTCGATATCTTCTGGCGCATGGCTGTAGGCGTTGCCAAAATCCCATGTCTGCGCCTCAATGCCCGCGCCCCAGCAAAGGCTGCCGATAAGCTCTGTTGCCCCACCATAACAATTAAAAAAACGGCGGTCCAGGTTTTTCAGCAGCCCGTTGTTGGCGTAATCATGGCTGTGAAGCACGGCTGTCGGCCCAAATTGTTCTTTCAACTTCCGCATTTTCCCGGCGATGTCATCAAGCGCCTCTTCCCAAGAAATGCGAACGAACTGCCCGTTTACTTTTTTCAACGGATAGAGAAGGCGTTCTTTGGCGTTTACCCGCTCTTTCAACATCCGCCCGCGTCCGCAAATGTTCCCTTTCGTGATGGGATGGTGTTCGTCGCCGTCAACCCGTACGACTTTTCCCTCGTTCACCGTCACCTTCAGCCCGCATACGTCCCAGCAGTTGAGCGGACATGATGTTACATGCGTCGTTTCCGTCATTTTCTCCCTCCCCTTCGCAACAAAAGAGCATGGCCTCGCCACCATGATTCATTTGCTTATTCTTCATGCTTGACGAGCACTTTTTTCATTTTGCGGATAAACTCTTTGCGCGGCAACAAAACGCTATGGGCGCACCCTTCGCATTTAATGCGGATGTCAGCGCCCAAGCGAATCACTTTCCAACGATTCGTTCCACATGGGTGCGGCTTTTTCATTTCGACGATATCGTATAGGCCGAACTGTTTCTCTTCCATCGATCCACCTCCCTATGACAACGATTGCTCCCGTTGCGGCTTTGCCTCGGGCTGCTCTTGTTCGTCGCGGCGATGCAGCACAAGCCGTGGGTATGGGATTTCGATTCCCCGTTCGTCCAACAGCAGCTTTACTTCCTTGCGGATCGCCCGAGCGACCGCCAGATGGCGCATCGGCTTCGTTTCGCACGTGATGCGCAATATGACTTCCGAGCTGGCTAAATTTTGCACGCCAAGCAATTCCGGCGGGGCGACCATGTCTTCATACTTCGCCGGCAGCTGCGGAAGAAGCTCGCGGATGGCTTCCTCCGCCTCTTCAATGTCTTCTTCATAGGCGATGCTGACGTCAACGACAGCGAGGCTGTTGTGCAGTGAATAGTTCGTCACTTGAGTGATGCTGCCGTTTGGCAAAATGTGCACTTCCCCGGTCCAACTTTTAATTTTCGTCACCCGAAGCCCAATCGTTTCAACATACCCTTCAAAATTGCCAATGCGCACATAATCGCCGACCGCGAACTGGTCTTCAAAAATGATGAAAAATCCAGTGATGATGTCTTTCACTAAGCTTTGTGCGCCAAAACCCACGGCCAGCCCGACGACCCCAGCCCCGGCGAGCAGCGCTTTGACGGGAACACCAAACGTATCTAAAATCATCAAGAGCGCAATAAAATATAGTACGTACGTAATGACGTTGTCGAGCAGCCGAACGAGCGTCGCCTCCCGCCGTTCGGAAATGCGGATCGGCGCCTTCTGTCGCACTTTGAACATGTTATGAACGGCAATTTTCAACACTTTCACCGCAATGGCGCATATGAGTAGGATAAGAACAATCTTCAGCGTCCCTTTTCCGATCTGGAGCCACAATTTCTCATCTATCAAAAATGCGAACAATCGGCTCATCGTTTTTTCCATCGTGTTCAACGTTGGCGACACCTCAATCTTTTTTCTTGTTCTGCGCTTTTATTTTAACAAGACCGGCCGCTGATTTGTAGCCCGATATCCCGTTATCGCGAAGAAAAGGCAAGAAAACGAACAATGAAATGTATATCATTCTTTTATTTTCCGTATACTGTTAATACTTTTGAAACGAAAGTAGGAGTGAAGCGAATGAGCATACCATCGATATTTTACTCATCCAAGGAGGAAAGGGACCGCGTGTTTTACGATGAGCAAGGGGCGGTGTCGTCGATCGCTTGGCGGGTCGCCTCACTGCTTCCCGACCCGCTCGCTCAGCCGGTCGCTATCGTTTGCATCGGCACAGACCGCTCGACCGGCGATTCGCTTGGACCGCTCGTCGGCACGATGCTCAAAGAGAAGCCGTTGGCTCGCTTCCACGTGTACGGAACACTCGAAGAACCAATCCATGCCGTTAATTTGGAAGAAAAGGTAGAAGCCATTCGACTCATTCATAACGATCCGTTCATGATCGCGGTCGATGCCTGCCTCGGGCGGCTGAAAAGCGTCGGCGCCATCACGATTGCCAAAGGACCCGTCCGCCCTGGGGCTGGGGTCAACAAACAGCTCCTTCCCGTCGGCGACGCCCATATTACTGGGGTTGTCAATGTCAGCGGGTTTATGGAGTTTTTCGTCCTGCAAAATACGCGCCTCCATCTTGTCATGAATATGGCGAAAACGATCGCCAATGGCATTTACGAAGCGGAGCGGTTCATCCTCCGAAAAGAGCGGCTCGCTGCCCCTCCGCTCTCAACAGACCGGCATTCATTATGGTAGGCAGCAAATCCCCCTCTTGGTCAGCTGTTCAAGGAGGGGATTTCTTTTCTGTCCGGCCAAAACAACCGGTCGTTAAACGAGTGAAAGAATGAAAACGGCGGCTGCCGTAATGAGAATGCTCGGCAGCAAATTGGCCACGCGAATGTTCGTCAAACCGAGCATATTGAGTCCAATGGCCATAATTAAAATGCCTCCGGTCGCCGTTGATTCGGCGATGAACGAATCGAGCACTTCCTTCGGCACAAACCGTTCGATTTGCGTCGCCAACAGCGCGATGCTCCCCTCATAAACAACGACCGGCAAGGCGGAGAAGATGACGCCGATGCCGAGCGTCGTCGTCAAAATGACACTGGCAAAGCCGTCTAAAATCGATTTCGTATACAAGACGCTATGGTCGCCGCGCAACCCGCTGTCAAGCGCTCCGACGATGGCCATCGCCCCGATGACAAACAACAACGTTGCGCTGACAAACCCTTTAGCGATGCTTCCTTGCCCGTTTCCGCTCACTTTCACCTCGAGCCATTGACCGAGCCGGTTCAGCTTTTCCTCCCAGTTCCACCACTCCCCGAGAATGCCGCCGAAAACAAGGCTGAAAATAACAACGAGAAACTGTTCGCTTTTCATTCCCATTTGTATGCCAAGCAGCGCCACCGCAAGCCCAATCCCCCCCATCACCGTTTCCTTCACTCGCTCGGGGATGCGATGAAGCCATTTTCCAATCAACGCCCCGGCGATAATGCTCACTCCATTGACAATCGTTCCTAACAACACCATGATGTCCAACCCTCTCTTGCAAAAAAATAAACCGGCCTTGATCAAAGGGCCGACTTACTCGTCGAACCGCACATCGAGCAGTTCTAATATTCTCTCTAAATCTTCCGGAGAAAAAAACTCAATTTCAATTTTTCCTCTTTTCCTCGTTTGTTTAATCGTGACGTTCGTCCCGAATTTTTCGCGCAGCAACGATTCGCTTTCCCGAATAAACACGCTTTTTTCCGGCGGTTTCCGCTTCGATGTTTCACGTGAAACATTTTCGTTCGCTTGTTGGATCAGTTTTTCAAGCTGGCGGACGTTCAACCCTTCGCGAATCGTCCGTTCCACGATCGATTTCATTTTGCTTTTTTGTTTCAGCCCTAAAAGCGCGCGGCCATGTCCCATCGAAAGTGTGCCATCAATGAGCAGCTTTTGCACATCTGAAGGGAGGGACAACAAACGCAAATGATTAGCGATGTGCGGACGGCTCTTCCCAACACGGCTCGCGACTTCCTCCTGGGTTAAGTGCAGCTTGTCCATCAACATTTTGTACGCCATCGCTTCCTCGATCGGGTTCAAATCCTCGCGCTGCAAGTTTTCAAGAAGGGCGAACTCCATCATTTGCTCATCAGTCAACTCGCGCACCACGACCGGCACTGACGGCAAATTCGCCTCTTTGGCCGCCCGATAGCGCCGTTCACCAACGACGATTTCAAATCCGTTCGGTACACGGCGGACGATGAGCGGCTGCAAAATGCCGTGCTGCAGAATCGATTGCTTCAACTCCTCAATCGCCTCAGGCTGAAACGTTTTCCGCGGCTGGTACGGGTTTGGATGAAGGTCGTGAATGCTTACTTCCCGCACCGTTTCCTCTTTCCCATTAAGTTCATTGAGAGAAAGGTTGTCAAACAGCGCACTGATGCCTTTGCCGAGACCTTTAGCCACGTTCAAGCACCTCCTTCGCCAGTTCCAAATACACTTCCGCCCCCCGCGATTTCACATCGTACAAAATGATCGGCTTGCCATGGCTTGGCGCCTCACTCAGCCGCACGTTTCGCGGGATGATCGTCTGGTACACCTTTTCGCGGAAATACTTTTTGACTTCTTGAATGACCTGCAAGCCTAGATTCGTCCTTGCATCAAGCATCGTCAACAGAACGCCTTCGAGGCGCAAATCATAGTTTAAGTGCCGCTGCACAAGCCGGATCGTGTTAAGCAGCTGGCTGAGCCCTTCTAACGCATAATATTCGCATTGGACAGGGATGAGCACAGAATTGGCCGCTGTCAACGCGTTGAGCGTCAGCAAGCCGAGCGAAGGAGGACAATCGATAATAATGAAGTCGTATTTGTCTTTCAGCGGCTCGATCGCGTTTCTCAGCCGGATTTCGCGGGAAATGACCGAGACGAGCTCAATTTCTGCGCCGGCGAGCTGGATCGTCGCTGGAATGACGTATAAATTTTCGATGTCCGTCGGTCGAATGACATCTTTTGCTTTCATGTCGCCAATGATGACATTGTAAATGCATTCGTCCACATCGCCTCGCTCAATGCCGATGCCGCTCGTCGCATTTCCTTGCGGATCGGCGTCAACAAGCAGCACTTTTTTTCCAAGATGCGCCAAACATGCCGATAAATTGACCGCCGTCGTCGTTTTTCCAACTCCGCCTTTTTGGTTTGCAATAGCAATGACTTTTCCCACGATGCCACCTACCTCTATCTCTTCCTCAATCCATTTTATTTTAGCACGAAAACAGGAAAATGACTTTGTTTTCTGAAAGAAAAAACCCCATCAGCAGTGCTTGATGAGGCAAAAGGTGACTTTCGTTATTTTTTCGCGATTCGAATCGTAATTTGATAGTAGTCATCGAATTCTTCTTCTTCCGATTGAACGGACACCCCGCTGCTTTCGACCATGGAAAGCGACTGGCGGATCGTGTTGACGGCGATGCGCATATCGCGGCTGAACGCCTTTCGCTTCGGTTTTGGCTTCCGTTCCCCCGCCTCGAGCAGCTTTAACACCCGATCTTCCGTCTGCTTGACATTCAACTGTTTGTCGATGATTTCTTGCAGCAGTTTCAGCTGTTTTTCTTTATCTTTCAAGGCAATCAACGCGCGCGCATGACGTTCCGTAATCGCCCGTTGCAAGAGCGCCTCTTGCACCTCTTGCGGGAGTTTCAGCAGACGCAGCTTATTGGCGATCGTCGACTGTCCTTTGCCGAGCCGCTGAGCGAGCGCTTCTTGCGTCAAATCATGGAGCTCGATCAATTTGGCGTACGCCATCGCCTCTTCAATCGGCGTCAACTCTTCGCGCTGTAAGTTTTCAATGAGGGCGACGGAGGCGGTTTCTTTGTCATTTAAGTTTTTGATGATCGCGGGGATTTCCGTCCAGCCAAGCTTTTGCACCGCTCTCCATCTCCGCTCGCCAGCGATGATTTCAAACCGTCCGTTCCCGCATTCGCGGACGACGATCGGCTGGATGATGCCGTGCGTGCGGATCGTCAGCGCCAACTCGTCGATCTTCTCTTCATCAAACATCGTGCGCGGCTGAAAGCGGTTCGGAATAATGCTTTTGACCGGAATGTGGCGAACTTCCTCCCGCTCTTGCTTTTCCTCCATTTCTTCCTGTTCTTTTTCTCCAAAGCTGAACAAGCGCGAAAATGGATGCTTCATCCCCCTACACCACCTTTGGACATACTTGGCCAAAATGTCTCTGTCTCGCCCGGCATACGCCGCCTTACGGTCGGTTTTTTGGCGCGGGACGAAGGCGGGGAGCGAAACAGCTTGTTTCTCTCTTTCAGCCGGCAAAGCCCTCCCCCGCCCGCAAAGACGCTACTGAATCGGTTGTTTGTTCGGCGTTCCCGGTTTGCGCGGGTATTGGTTCGGCGTTTTTCTCATTTTTTGGATGAAAATGATCGTTCGTTCGCCTTCGTCAAACGGCAACGTGAACGTTTCCGTCGCCGTCACTTCTCCGCCAAGCACAGAAATCGCCTTGTTTCCCTCTTTCAGCTCCTCGAGCGCCGAAGCAGCTTTCATCGCAATGAATGTCCCGCCCATTTTCACGAGCGGAAGGCAAAGTTCGACAAGCACTGGCATGCGCGCCACCGCTCTGGCCGTGACGACGTCAAATGATTCGCGCATCCCCTTTTGACGGGCGAACGTCTCAGCGCGTTCGTGGTAAAGCGCCACGTCCGCAAGCCCGAGCTCGGTGATCAGATGCTCTAAAAAACGGATGCGTTTTTGCAGCGAATCAACGATGGAAACGCGCAAATGCGGAAAACAAATTTTGAGCGGAAGGCTCGGAAATCCCGCCCCGGATCCGACGTCGCAAAGCGCAAGCGGCGCTGAAAAGTCGTAGTAAAAAGCCGGGGACACCGAGTCGAAAAAGTGCTTCACATAGACGCCGGGCTTGTCCGTAATAGCGGTCAAATTCATTTTCTCGTTCCACTCAACGAGCAGTTCGTAATAGCGCTCAAACTGCGCAAGCGCCCGGGAAGAGAGGAGAATTCCCCTCTCTTCGAGCATGGTTTGAAATTGTGTCGCCTCCATAAGCCAATCCTTTCCCTCATTGTTTATTCATTCGACACGCGCGCGATTCTTCCTTGTTCCAAATACACTAATAATATCGAAATATCGGCCGGATTGACGCCGGAAATGCGCGACGCCTGGGCGATCGAAAGCGGGCGCACTTGTTTGAGCTTTTGCCGCGCCTCGGTTGCAAGCCCTTGGATGGCGTCGTAATCGATATCTTCCGGGATTTTTTTGTTTTCCATTTTTTTGAGCCGTTCGACTTCTTGCAACGATTTTTGGATGTAGCCCTCGTACTTGATTTGAATTTCGACTTGCTCAGCCACTTCCGGAGCGATCTCCTCGTCAGCCGGCGCCAGTTTTCGGATGTGCTCGTACGTCATCTCCGGGCGTCGGAGCAAATCGGCGGCGCGAATGCCGTCTTTCAGCTCGCTTCCACCCGCTTCACGGATGACTTCCTGCACTTTTGGCGTCGGTTTGATGATCACCGTTTGCAGCCGCTTTTTCTCTCGTTCGATCGCCTCTTTTTTCGCCAAAAATTTTTGATACCGCTCTTCGGAAATGAGACCGATCCGATAGCCGAGCTCGGTCAGGCGCAAATCGGCGTTGTCATGGCGAAGCAAAAGCCGGTACTCGGCACGCGACGTCAGCAGGCGGTACGGCTCATTCGTCCCTTTCGTCACCAAGTCGTCGATTAAAACGCCGATATAGGCATCAGAACGGCTTAAAATGATTTCTTCGCGGCCGAGCGCACGGTGGGCGGCGTTAATGCCGGCCATAATGCCTTGGCCTGCCGCTTCTTCATAGCCGGACGTGCCGTTGATTTGCCCTGCGGTATACAAGTTTTTCACAAGCTTCGTCTCGAGCGTCGGCCATAGCTGCGTCGGCACGATGGCATCATACTCGATCGCATAGCCAGCCCGCATGAGCTGCGCCTTCTCAAGTCCCGGGATCGTCTCGAGCAGCTTGCGCTGGATATGTTCCGGCAAACTTGTTGACAACCCTTGCACGTACACTTCTTCTGTTTCCCGCCCTTCCGGCTCGAGGAAAATTTGATGGCGCGGCTTATCGTGGAACCGGACGACTTTATCCTCGATCGATGGGCAATAGCGCGGCCCGGTTCCTTTGATCATGCCGGAGTACATCGGCGACAAGTGCAAGTTTTCATCGATGATGCGGTGTGTTTCCTCCGTCGTGTACGTCAGCCAGCACGGCAGCTGATCAGTGATGTATTTTGTCGTCTCGTACGAAAACGCGCGCGGCTCCTTGTCTCCCGGCTGAATTTCCGTTTTGCTGTAGTCGATCGTCCGGCTGTTGACGCGCGGCGGCGTGCCCGTTTTGAAGCGAACAAGCTCAAACCCAAGCTCTTCTAAATGCTCGGACAGCTTAATCGACGGTTGCTGGTTGTTCGGGCCGCTCGAATATTTAATGTCTCCGATGATGATTTCCCCGCGCAAAAACGTCCCGGTCGTAATGACGACCGCCTTGGCGTAATAATGCGCCCCCGTGTGAGTGATGACACCTTTGCAAACGCCGTCTTCGACGATCAGCCGCTCGACTTTTCCTTGCAGAAGCGTCAAATTCTCTTGATTTTCGAGTGTTTTTTTCATTTCCCGCTGGTACAGCACTTTATCGGCTTGCGCCCGAAGCGCGCGGACGGCTGGCCCTTTGCCGGTGTTTAGCATCCGCATTTGAATGTATGTTTTGTCAATGTTTTTTGCCATTTCCCCGCCGAGAGCGTCGATTTCGCGCACGACGATTCCTTTCGCCGGGCCGCCGATCGACGGGTTGCACGGCATGAACGCGATCATATCGAGGTTGAGCGTAATGACAAGCGTCTTCGCCCCGATGCGCGCCGAAGCTAATGCCGCTTCGCAGCCGGCATGGCCAGCGCCAACGACAATGACGTCATACGTTCCTCCATGGTAATCCATATGGCATTTCCTCCTCGCTTATTTTCCTAAACAAAACTGAGCAAACAGCTGATCAATCAAGCTTTCATGGACCGTATCACCAATGATTTCGCCAAGCAACTCCCATGCCCGGCGCAAATCGATTTGGACGAGATCAACCGGCATGCCGGCGTCAATGCCGGCCAAGGCATCCTCGATCGCTGTTTTCGCCTGCTCGAGCAAGGCGATATGGCGAGAGTTTGAAACGTACGTCAAATCGCCGGCTTCCAGCTCACCCCCAAAAAACAGGTCAGCAATCGCCTTCTCCAGTTCATCAATTCCTTGTTCATGCAACAGGGATGTCCCCACGACCGGCCGGCCGGCCGCCAGCTCCTTGACCCGCTCCATATCGATCCGCCGGGGCAAATCGGTTTTATTCACAATGACGATGGCGTCCATTCCCTCGATCATGGCAAACAGCCGCTCGTCCTCTTCCGTCAGCGGTTCATGATAATTCAAAACGAGCAAAATTAAGTCGGCCCGCTTCAACATTTGCTGCGAGCGCTCGACGCCGATCCGTTCGACGACATCTTCGGTTTCGCGGATGCCAGCCGTATCGATCAAGCGAAGCGGTACGCCCCGGACGTTGACATATTCCTCGATGACGTCGCGCGTCGTCCCCGGAATATCGGTGACGATCGCCCGATTTTCATGGGCGAGCGCATTCAAAAGCGACGATTTGCCGACGTTCGGCCGCCCGATGATGACCGTTGCCAGCCCTTCGCGCAATATTTTTCCTTGCGCGGCGGTCGACAGCAGCTTTTCAATTTGCCCGCGCACATATTCCGCCTTTTCCCGCAAAAGGCGCGGCGTCATTTCTTCGACATCATCGTATTCCGGATAATCGATATTGACTTCAACATGTGCCAGCGTCTCCAAAATCGTCTGCCGCAACTCGCGAATCAATTTTGACAGGCGCCCTTCCATTTGCTGTAGGGCGACGTTCATCGCTCGGTCGGTTTTGGCGCGGATCAGGTCGATGACTGCCTCAGCTTGAGATAAATCGATGCGCCCATTTAAAAACGCCCGCTTCGTAAACTCCCCCGGCTCGGCGAGCCGCGCCCCGTTTGCCAGCACGAGCTGCAGCACCCGATTGACGGAAACAAACCCGCCATGGCAGTTGATCTCGACCACGTCCTCGCGCGTAAACGTCTTCGGTGCGCGCATAACTGATACCATTACTTCTTCAACGACCCGTCCGCTTTTCGGATCGATGATATGCCCGTAGTGGATCGTGTGTGATGGAACGTCTTTGAGCCGCTTTCCGCTCGGGCTGCGGAAAAGCCGGTCAGCGATCTCAACCGCTTGATCTCCGCTCAACCGAACGATGGCAATCGCCCCTTCGCCCATCGGCGTCGAAATGGCGGCGATCGTATCAAATTCCGTCAAAGCTGTTCACCTCTCTTTGCTCCGCTTTCTCTATATCCACAGCCCGTTTTGGCCGCTTTTTTTCCTTGTGCATATTCACTTAGTTCAATTTTAACTTATCCACATGTGAATAACAATACGGCGCGCTCAACGCGGTTGTTGAAAAATATAAGCGGCGGCCGTCAAAAAAAAAGTTGGTGGAAACTAGTGATTGCTTCACAATCATCTGGACGGATAGGCAAAAAAGACAGTTGCTGCGCTGTTTCCCCATTTGAAGAAGCTCTTGCTGGAGCGTTTCCCCATTTCCATCGCCAATCTTCCAGGCGGCGCCAATACCGTAAAAAAAGAGGCCGCCTCTCTACAGTTTAGCGAGGCGCCTCTTTTTTCGGCGACATTTTGCCTGTTTTCGGAGCGACGACAATCGAACGGTGCGGATCAACGCCAACGGAATAGGTCAAGACGTGCTTGTTGTCAGCCAGCGCTGCATGGATGATCTTCCGTTCATGCGCCGGCAACGGCTCCAACCTTACTTCTTTTCCCGTCTTCACCGCCCGGGCGGCCAGCTTGTGCGCCAGTTCGATCAGCGCCTTTTCCCTTCGTTCGCGGTAATTTTCGACATCGACGGCAATCGACACGTATTCGTCAGCATGGCGGTTGGCGACGAGCTGCGCCAAAAACTGAAGAGCGTTTAACGTTTGCCCGTGCTTGCCGATCAATAGACCGACCGGCCCCCCGTGCACATGAAGCGTCACCTGCTTGCCGCGGCGGACGGCTTCGATGCTTGCCCCTTCCGCCCCCATTTGCGCGATGACTTGCTGCAAAAAGCGAACCGTCTCCTCAACCGGGTCGATTTTCAGCACGGCTTTCACAACCGCCGGCCGGCCGCCAAACAAGCCAAACCAACCTCTTTTCCCTTCATCGAGCACAACAATAACCGCACGCTCTCGAGGCACGCCAAGCTGCGCGAGCGCCAACTGCACCGCCTCTTCGACTGTCCGGGCAGTCGCGGTCACTTCTTTCACTTTTTCGCTCCTCCTGAATGGGCGGCAATCTCCGGCCCTTTAATGAGATACGTTTGCACAATGGAGAAAATATTTCCGACGACCCAGTAAAGCGACAAAGCAGCTGGGAAGTTGATCGCGAAAATGACGATCATAATCGGCATCATCCAAAGCATCATCGCCATTTGTGGATTTTGCTGAGCGGAGCCGGCCATCATGATTTTCTGCTGGATGAACGTCGTCACGCCGGCAATGACCGGCAAAATGTAGTACGGGTCTTTTTCGCCAAGGTCAAACCATAAAAAATTATGTTGGGCAATTTCTCTCGTCCGCATGATGGCATGGTAAAATCCAATTAAAATCGGCATCTGGATCAAAATCGGGAAGCAGCCGGCCATTGGGTTGACGCCGTGCTTTTGGAATAAGAGCATCATCTCTTGCTGCAGCTTTTGTTGAGTTTGCGCGTCTTTTGAGCTGTATTTTTTGCGGAGCGCTTCAATTTCCGGCTGAAGCGCTTGCATCGCCTTCGCGTTGCGCGTCTGTTGAATCATCAGCGGCAAAATCAATAAGCGGATCAAAATGGTGACGACAATGATGGACAACCCAAAGCTTCCGCCGAGCAGCCCGGCGACATATTTGATCAGCCAAGAAAGCGGATAAACGATATACTCGTTCCAAAACCCCTTGCTTTCCGGGGTGATCGGTTTGTGAATTTCCGTGCATCCGGCCAGCACAGCCGCTAACGCACCGAACAAAATGATGAATCTGATTCGCCTTTTCACCTTCTTTTTCCTCCCACATATACAAGTTCACGTATGTATTTTACCATTTTTTTTGCCGCGTGGAGCATTTTTTCAAGCCGAATGCGACGGTTGGCCTCCTTTTTTCAGCCCTCCGGATTTCCGGAGCACATGGATTAAACTTTTTTTTACTTCCGCATAATTCATCTCCGCCACCGGCTGCCTAGCGATAACGACATAGTCTTTGCCAGGGGCAATCTCCTCTTTCAATTCGAGGAAGCATTGGCGGATGTAGCGCTTGATTCGATTTCGGACGACAGCCTTGCCAAGTTTTTTGCTGACAGACAGCCCGATGCGAAAATAAGGCTGCTCCGGGCGGTCAAGCGTGTAGATGACAAACTGGCGGTTGGCCGTTGAAGCGCCCCTCTGAAACACTTCCTGGAACTCTTCGTTTTTCTTGATCCGATACTTTTTTTTCATTCTCCCCAAACACTCCATTTGCCTAATTTCCCGGCGGCAAAATATTGAGAAAAAAGACCACTGAAACTTCAGTGGCCTATTATGCAGACAAAACTTTTCTTCCTTTGCGGCGGCGGCGCGCCAACACTTTTCTGCCGTTTCTCGTGCTCATGCGCGCGCGGAATCCGTGCACTTTGCTTCGTTTCCGTCTATTCGGTTGATACGTCCGTTTCATCTATGACACCTCCCTAGGGAATAACAGTTACGGGCAGTCTTTCTCATTATATTGAACAATCTTAGCAAATGTCAACCGCCTCTTCGTTTTTCCAACTCTGATCAGCGCTGTGGATAAATTTTTTCTCCCTATCAACAATCCACAACATTTATCGACATTTTTTTCACATGTTCAATGGTGTGGATAATGATTTTTTCACACCCTGTCCATTTTGTGGATAATCAAAAAAATCCCGTTGCAACAAGCCGCTTTATTTGCTATTATTATTGTGTTTTCACTATGGATAATTATGTGGATAAGATGATTCTATCCACATTTTGTGGATAGATTGTGGATAGTTTTTTCACAACGCGTTAATAATATTACCCACAGATGGTGGATTTTGTCGAAAAGCTTCTTTATTTCCTTAATACGCTTTTTCCACAAACTTATTTTTTTAAACAAACGATCATCCTCTGACTTAAGGGAGGGGCAACGGGTGGAAAATATCCATGACTTATGGGATCGCGTGCTCGCGGAGATTGAACGAAAAATCAGCAAGCCGAGCTTTGAAACTTGGCTCAAGTCAACAAAAGCCCACTCTTTACGAGGTGACACGCTCGTCATCGTAGCCCCGAACGAGTTTGCTAGAGATTGGCTTGATTCTCGCTACTCTCATTTGATTGCGGAAACGATCTACACCATCACGGGCGAAGAATTGGCCGTCAAGTTTATCATTCCGCCAAATCAGGATGATGAAGAACTAGAGTTCCAGTCATCTAAGAAAAAGCAACGGAAACCGTATGAAGAGACAAACGATTTCCCACAAAGCATGTTAAATCCGAAATACACATTCGATACGTTTGTCATCGGCTCCGGCAACCGGTTCGCCCATGCCGCTTCATTGGCGGTCGCTGAGGCTCCGGCCAAAGCATACAACCCCTTGTTTATCTATGGCGGCGTCGGACTTGGAAAAACACACTTAATGCACGCGATCGGCCATTACGTGATTGAACATAACCCATCGGCGAAAGTGGTCTATTTATCTTCAGAGAAGTTTACGAATGAGTTTATTAACGCCATCCGAGACAACCGCCCTGACGACTTTCGCAACAAGTACCGGAACGTTGACGTCCTACTGATCGATGATATTCAGTTTTTGGCCGGAAAAGAACAAACGCAAGAAGAATTTTTCCATACGTTTAATACGCTGCACGAGGAGAGCAAGCAAATCGTCATCTCAAGCGATCGACCGCCGAAAGAAATCCCAACACTCGAAGACCGCTTGCGTTCGCGCTTTGAGTGGGGGCTCATCACCGACATTACGCCGCCTGATCTGGAGACGCGGATCGCTATCCTCCGCAAAAAGGCGAAGGCGGAGGGGTTTGACATTCCAAACGAGGTAATGCTTTATATCGCCAATCAAATTGACTCGAACATCCGCGAGCTTGAGGGCGCTCTCATTCGCGTCGTCGCTTATTCGTCGCTCATCAACAAAGAGATCACCGCTGACTTGGCAGCAGAGGCATTGAAAGACATCATCCCGAGCGCAAAGCCGAAGGTAATCACGATTCAAGACATTCAGCGCGTTGTTGGACAGCATTTCAACATCAAGATGGAAGATTTTAAAGCGAAAAAGCGAACAAAATCGGTCGCGTTCCCTCGGCAAATTGCCATGTATCTCTCCCGCGAACTGACCGACTGTTCGTTGCCGAAAATCGGCGATGAATTTGGGGGACGCGATCATACAACCGTCATCCACGCCCATGAAAAAATATCAAAGCTTTTGCAAACCGATACGCAGCTGCAAAGGCATATACAAGAGATTCAAGAAAAGCTGAAGCAACTGTGAACAACTGTCTCGGTTTTATGCACAGCTTATCCACATGTGGACAGGCTGTGCTTGCTTCGCTTTTTTTGTTTATCCACATACTAACAAGCCATACGACTAGTACTACGGTTTTTGTTTTTATATTTTCATAATTTATTTCCGACGATCTAAAGAAACAGGGAGGAACAGCAACGTGAACATTTCCATTGACCGCGAAGCGTTGGCCAAGAGCGTCCAAGACGTGATGAAAGCCGTATCGACAAGAACGACGATTCCGATTTTGACCGGAATCAAACTAACAGCAACCGCCTCGGGAGTAACGCTGACCGGAAGCGATTCCGACATTTCAATTGAATCGTTTATTCCGCTTGAAAAAGAAGGCAAGTTGCTCGTTGATGTGAAAAGACCGGGGAGCATCGTACTGCAGGCGCGCTTTTTCTCTGAAATCGTGAAAAAACTGCCGCAACAAATGGTGGAAATCGAAACGGAAGACAACTTTTTGACGATCATCCGCTCGGGGCACTCAGAATTCCGCCTCAATGGGCTAAACGCCGACGAATATCCGCGCCTGCCGCAAATTGAAGAAGAAAACGTGTTTCAAATCCCGGCTGATTTATTGAAAACCGTGATTCGGCAAACGGTGTTCGCCGTTTCTACATCGGAAACGCGCCCAATCTTGACAGGTGTCAACTGGAAAGTTGAACATGGCGAGCTTGTCTGCACAGCGACCGACAGTCATCGCTTAGCCATGCGCAAAGTGAAAATTGAGTCGGAAAATGAAGTATCATACAACGTCGTCATCCCTGGAAAAAGTCTTAATGAGCTCAGCAAAATTTTGGATGACGGCAACCACCCGGTGGACATCGTCATGACAGCCAATCAAGTGCTATTTAAGGCCGAGCACCTTCTCTTCTTTTCCCGGCTGCTTGACGGCAACTATCCGGAGACGGCCCGCTTGATTCCAACAGAAAGCAAAACGACCATGATCGTCAATGCAAAAGAGTTTCTGCAGGCAATCGACCGAGCGTCCTTGCTTGCTCGAGAAGGAAGGAACAACGTTGTGAAACTGACGACGCTTCCTGGAGGAATGCTCGAAATTTCTTCGATTTCTCCGGAGATCGGGAAAGTGACGGAGCAGCTGCAAACGGAGTCTCTTGAAGGGGAAGAGTTGAACATTTCGTTCAGCGCGAAATATATGATGGACGCGTTGCGGGCGCTTGATGGAACAGACATTCAAATCAGCTTCACTGGGGCCATGCGGCCGTTCCTGTTGCGCCCGCTTTATACCGATTCGATGCTTCAGCTCATTTTGCCGGTGAGAACATATTGACCCACCGCCCTCCTATTGGCGAAAACCATTCAGCTTCAAGGGCAAAAGCCGCCCGACAACGCTGCTTTTTCTCAAGTCCGATGAGAAGGCGGGCAACATCTATGCCCATCCTTCTCATCGGCTTTCTTTGCGAGTGGGCGGATTTTCCGGTAAAATAAAAGAATAGGCAGTTTGAAGGAAAGCGAGCGATGACACGGATGGAACAACGGGTGACGATTACAACGGAAACGATTACGCTGGGGCAGCTTTTGAAACTTGTGCGATTGATCGATACTGGCGGTGCGGCCAAATGGTTTTTGCAGGAACATCACGTGCTTGTCAATGGAGAACGGGAAAACCGGCGCGGGCGAAAGCTGAGAGACGGCGACCGGATCGACATTGAACCGTTTGGCACGTTCGTCGTCGTAAAAGCGGAGTAGGTGAAGGTTCGGTGTTTTTGACCAACTTAACGTTGACGAATTACCGGAATTATGAGTATGAAACGCTGAATTTCGGCGAGGGCGTGAACGTCATCTTAGGAGAAAATGCCCAAGGAAAGACGAACATGATGGAGGCCATTTATGTTTTGGCTATGGCGAAGTCGCACCGCACGTCCAACGATAAAGACCTTATCCGTTGGAATGAAGAGTATGCTAAAATAGAAGGAAGAGCGGAAAAACGAAGCGGGTCGTTAACGCTTGAGTTGCTTATTTCAAAAAAAGGAAAAAAAGCAAGATGCAACCATATTGAACAGCAACGGCTCAGCCAATACGTCGGCCATTTGAATGTCGTCATGTTCGCTCCTGAAGACTTGAATTTAGTCAAGGGAAGTCCGCAAGTGCGGCGCCGATTTGTCGATATGGAAATCGGGCAAGTGTCGCCTGTGTATATACATGATTTGAGCCAATACCAAAAGCTGCTGCAACAACGCAATCATTACTTAAAAATGATGCAGGCGCGCGAGCGGAGCGATGAGGCGGTTCTTGATGTGTTAACTGAGCAGCTTGTATTGCTGGCGGCCAAAATTACGCTGCGGCGCCGCCAGTTTTTGTCGCTGCTTGAGCAATGGGCGATGCCAATCCACTATGAAATCAGCCGCGGCGCCGAACAGCTTTGCATCCGATACGAACCGTCGGTCGACGTATCAGAAAAGGCGGAATTGTCGAGAATAGTAGAAGCATACAGTGAAACGTTCGCCGCCATGAGGGAACGGGAAGTTCTGCGGGGAACAACGTTGGTCGGCCCGCATCGCGATGACATCGCGTTTTTCGTGAATGGAAAAAACGTGCAAACTTTCGGTTCCCAGGGGCAACAACGTACAACCGCGCTAGCGGTCAAGCTGGCAGAACTTGAGCTCATCTTTTCCGAGTTAGGCGATTACCCCATTTTATTGCTGGATGATGTGTTGTCAGAACTTGATGACTTTCGGCAAACCCACCTCCTTGATGCCATCCGGAAAAAAGTGCAAACTTTTGTCACAACAACAAGCATTGACGGCATTAAGCACGATATCATTCAAGAAGCGGCCATTTATCGAGTCCATTCTGGCTCGGTAACCGCTCCTTCTTGACCGCGAGACCGTTGAACGTTTGCAAAGAAAGCGTAGGTGATCAGGCATGACAATGGAACAACGGGTTGAGCAGACGTACGATGCAAGCCAAATCCAAGTGCTTGAAGGCCTTGAAGCGGTCCGCAAGCGCCCGGGGATGTACATCGGCTCGACGGGGCCGAAAGGACTGCACCATCTCGTTTGGGAAATCGTCGACAACAGCATCGACGAGGCGTTGGCGGGCTATTGCACAAACATCGATGTGACGATCGGCAAAGACAACAGCATCACCGTCGCCGACAACGGGCGTGGCATTCCGGTTGACATTCACGAGGCGACCGGGCGTCCCGCCGTCGAAGTCATTATGACCGTCCTTCATGCCGGTGGGAAATTTGGCGGAGGGGGCTATAAAGTGTCCGGCGGCTTGCACGGCGTTGGCGCTTCGGTCGTCAACGCCTTATCGGAATGGCTCGAAGTTTACGTCTATCGGGATGGAAAAATCCATTACCAGCGGTACGAGCGCGGAGAACCGTGCACCGACTTGCAAGTCATCGGCGAGACAGACCGGACCGGAACGACGACCCGTTTTAAGCCGGACCCGGAAATTTTCACTGAGACGACCGAATTTGACTATGAAACGCTGGCCACTCGGTTGCGTGAGCTCGCCTTTCTAAATCGCGGCTTAAAAATCACGCTGACGGACGAACGGGTTGACAGCCGAAAAAACGAATATGTTTACGAAGGCGGCATTCGTTCATACGTCCGTCATTTGAACCGAACACGAGAAGTGCTGCACGAAGAGCCAATTTATATCGCTGGCGAGCGTGACGGCATTGCCGTAGAAATCGCCTTGCAGTACAACGACGGCTATACGAGCAATATTTATTCGTTTGTCAACAACATTCATACGCATGAAGGCGGCACACATGAATCTGGCTTTAAAATGGCGCTGACGCGCATTATCAATGATTACGCTCGCAAGCAGCAAATTTTTAAAGAAAACGACACGAATTTGACTGGCGAAGATGTGCGCGAAGGGCTGACGGCCATCGTGTCGATCAAGCATCCATCGCCGCAGTTTGAAGGGCAAACGAAAACGAAGCTCGGCAACAGCGATGCGCGCACGGTGACCGACGCTGTCTTTTCCGAACAATTTGAAACGTTTTTGCTTGAAAATCCGACGATTGCCCGAAAAATCGTCGAAAAAGGCATGATGGCGGCGCGGGCGCGGCTGGCGGCGAAAAAAGCGCGCGAACTGACGCGGCGCAAAAGTGCGCTTGAAATTTCCAATTTGCCGGGCAAACTGGCTGACTGTTCGTCAAGAGACCCGTCGATCAGCGAGCTGTACGTCGTCGAGGGCGATTCGGCCGGCGGCTCCGCGAAACAAGGGCGCGACCGCCATTTCCAAGCGATTTTGCCGCTGCGCGGGAAAATCCTTAACGTGGAAAAAGCGCGCTTGGACAAAATTTTGTCGAACAATGAGGTGCGGGCGATTATTACCGCCCTTGGCACGGGCATTGGCGAAGAGTTTGACATCTCAAAGGCGCGTTACCATAAGGTCATCATCATGACCGACGCCGATGTTGACGGGGCCCATATTCGCACGCTTCTTTTAACATTTTTTTACCGTTATATGCGGGAATTGATTGAACACGGCTACATTTATATCGCTCAGCCGCCGCTGTATAAAATCGAGCAGGGAAAACAGGTGCGTTATGCTTACAACGACCGCCAGCTTGAGAAAATCCTTGCCGAGCTGCCGGACCAGCCAAAACCGACGATTCAACGCTATAAAGGACTGGGCGAAATGAATCCGGAGCAACTTTGGGAAACGACGATGAATCCGGAAACGAGAACGTTGCTGCAAGTGAGCTTGCAAGACGCCATTGACGCAGATGAAACGTTTGAAATTTTAATGGGCGATAAAGTTGAGCCGCGCCGCCAGTTCATCGAAGAAAATGCCCGTTATGTGAAAAACTTGGACATTTAGGATAAAAAAAGAGGGAATCAGCCGCCCTCCTCGCTTCACCTTGCCGACGGGGACACCCGGCGCGCGAGCGAAGCGGCGCCCGCCGTCCGTCCGCGTCCGCCTGGCCGGGCGGTCCGGACTGGAGGAGGTTTCAAAGGGAGGTTTGAACGAATGGCAGAACACGAACAACCGCGCATCCGCGAAGTGAACATCAGCCAGGAAATGCGTTCTTCGTTTCTTGACTATGCGATGAGCGTCATCGTTTCGCGCGCCCTGCCGGACGTGCGCGACGGGCTGAAGCCGGTGCATCGCCGCATTTTATATGCCATGCACGACCTCGGCATGACTGCCGATAAACCGTATAAAAAGTCGGCTCGCATCGTCGGCGAAGTGATCGGGAAATATCATCCGCACGGGGATGCCGCCGTGTATGACACGATGGTGCGCATGGCGCAAGATTTCAACTACCGCTACATGCTTGTCGACGGACATGGCAACTTCGGATCGATTGACGGCGACGCGGCAGCAGCGATGCGCTACACGGAAGCGCGCATGTCGAAAATCGCCATGGAGCTTTTGCGCGATATCAACAAAGACACGATTGACTATCAAGACAACTATGACGGTTCGGAAAAAGAACCGGTCGTGCTGCCGTCCCGGTTTCCTAATTTGCTTGTCAACGGTTCATCCGGCATCGCTGTCGGAATGGCGACGAACATTCCGCCGCACCAGCTTGGCGAAGTGATTGATGCCTTGTTGGCATTAAGCCAAAATCCGGAGATGACGGTTGCCGATTTGATGGAATACATCCCAGGACCTGACTTTCCAACCGCTGGACAAATTATCGGCCGCAGCGGCATCCGCAAGGCGTACGAAACGGGTCGCGGCTCCATTACATTGCGCGCCAAGGCCGAAATCGAGCAGCAGCCAAACGGCAAGGAAACGATCATTGTGACCGAGCTACCTTACCAAGTAAACAAGGCGAAACTGATCGAGCGGATCGCCGAACTTGTGCGCGACAAAAAAATTGACGGCATCACCGACTTGCGCGACGAGTCGGATCGGAGCGGCATGCGCATCGTTATCGAAGTGCGGCGCGATGCCAACGCGAAGGTTGTGTTGAACAATTTGTACAAACATACGGCATTGCAAACGAGTTTTGGCATCAACATGCTTGCTTTGGTAAACGGCGAGCCGAAAGTGCTGAACTTAAAAGAGTGTTTGGAGCATTATTTAAACCATCAAAAAACCGTCATCCGCCGGCGGACGGCGTTTGAGCTGAAAAAAGCCGAGGCGCGTGCTCACATTCTGGAAGGGTTGCGCATCGCCCTTGACCATTTGGATGAAGTGATCGACCTCATCCGCCGCTCACAGACAACGGAGGCGGCACGCGAAGGGCTGATGGCGCGGTTCTCACTCAGTGAACGGCAAGCGCAGGCGATTTTGGATATGCGCCTGCAACGGTTAACCGGCCTTGAGCGGGAAAAAATCGAACAAGAATACCAAGACCTTGTCCGTCTGATCGCAGAACTGAGAGGCGTATTGGCCGACGAAGAGAAAGTATTGCAAATCATTCGCGATGAACTGAGCGAAATTAAGGAGCGGTTCAACGATGAGCGGCGCACGGAAATCGTTTCAGGAGCCGTTGAGCAGTTCGATGACGAGGATTTAATTCCACAAGAGCATGTCGTCATCACGCTTACTCATAAAGGCTACATCAAGCGCTTGCCTTTATCGACGTACCGGAGCCAAAAACGCGGCGGACGGGGCGTGCAAGGCATGCATACGGCGGAAGACGATTTTGTCGAACATTTGCTCATTACGTCGACTCATGACACCGTGCTGTTTTTCACGAATAAAGGGAAAGTATATCAGGCAAAAGGCTACGAGATTCCGGAATTCGGCCGCACAGCCAAAGGGCTGCCGATCATCAACTTGCTTGAGCTCGATAAAGATGAGTGGATCAACGCCATGATTCCGATTGAAAGCGAGTTTAGCGATGAACGCTACCTCGTGTTTGCGACAAAGCAAGGAATTGCCAAACGTTCCCCGCTTTCAGCGTTCGCCCATATTCGCAACAACGGGCTTATCGCCATCCATTTGCGCGAAGGGGATGAACTGATTTCTGTCCGGCTGACGGATGGCAAAAAGCATTTGATCATCGGTACGAAAAACGGCATGCTCATCCGTTTTCCGGAAACCGACGTGCGGGCGATGGGCCGCAGCGCGACTGGAGTCAAAGCGATCACGCTTGATGACGGGGATGAAGTAGTTGGCATGGAAATTTTAGAAGACCATCATGATGTGCTTGTCGTCACGAAAAAAGGGTTCGGCAAGCGTACTCCGGCCTCGGAATACCGCGTGCAAAGCCGCGGGGGCAAAGGATTGAAAACGTGCAACGTCACGGATAAAAACGGTCCTGTCGTTGCGGTGACAACCGTCGTCGGCAATGAAGACGTCATGGTGATCACGACCGGCGGCGTACTCATTCGCATTGCCGTCAGCGATATTTCTCGGACGGGAAGAATCGCCCAAGGCGTTAAGCTCATTCGCCTCTCTGGCGAAGATGGGCATGAGTGCGTCGCTACGGTGGCGAAAGTGCCTGAGGAAGAAAGGGACGAGGAATAAAGAAGAAGATCATTCAGCCTAACGGAAACGGCGCTTCGCCTATAGGCGCGGGGCGTCGTTTTTCTGTTTCAAAAGCCTGCCATCGCGGCCAAAATCATGTTACGATAGAAATACAGAGAAAAAAAAAGACAAAGGGGGCACTAATCGATGGTCCGTGTGAAACGCTCCCAGCTTCGCGAAGGATGCGTGCTCGCTGAAGATGTGCTCGGCAAGACGAAACGTCCAATTATACCGAAAAACACCGTGATCACGAAACCGTTGCTACTCGTACTTGAAAAATTCCTCGTTGAGGAAGTGGACGTTGAACCATTGCTTGCTAACGGTGAACCATTTCCCAACGTCGATTCCGCATCAACGGCGGTTGCCAAACAGCCGATGGCTTTCTACTTAGAGGCGGTCCAACGATACAAAACATGGTTTCAATCGTGGCAAGCCGGTTTGCCGGTTGATATCGGCGAAATCAGAGGGGTCATCATTTCGCTTTTTGAACGAATGGCGGGCCAAAAACGGGAGTTGCTTATGTTGCATCATTACGCAACAAAGGACGAATATTTGCACCATCATGCCGTCAGCGTCGGGCTGCTCGCGGGCTTTTTGGCCATGCAGCTTGGATACAGCGAAGGGGAATGCCACCAAATCGCCCTTGCCGGTGTGCTAGCAGACTGTGGCATGGCGAAAGTAAGTAAGAGAATTTTGACAAATCCGTCGGCGCTCACTGAAGCCGAGTTCAATGAAGTAAAGCAGCACCCTGTCTTCAGCTACCGCATGGTGCAAAAAATCCCTGCGCTAAACCATGGGGCAAAACTTGCTGTGTTGCAACATCATGAACGAAATGACGGCAGCGGCTACCCGCTCGGAGTAAAAGCAGAAAGAATTCACCCTTACAGCCAGATCGTTGCCGTCGCTGATGTCTACCATGCCATGACTTCAGAACGGTTATACCGTCGCAAACAGTCGCCGTTTCGGGCCATTGAAACGATGCAAAGGGAGCAGTTCGGCAAACTGAGTACAGAAGCTGTCGCCGCGCTGGTGAACAATCTCATCGGCCTACAAACAGGAGCCGTCGTCAAACTCTCCAACGGCGAAATGGCTGAAGTTATGTTTATTCCTTCGGACGAGCCAGCCCGGCCGATCGTCAAGATCATCGAAACCGGACAGTTGCTGTCACTAAGCGTTCAGCGGGACATATATATCGAGGAAATGGTGCAAGGTTGATCAGTGTCAGTTCCAAAAAATACTATTGCCTAAACAACATCCACATGATACAATCAACATTGCTTGTGACGGTAAAGAAATAAAAAAGTTGTTGACTTTTCGTTGTCCATGGGTTATTATTTAATAGCTGTCATCATTAAGGGACAGCGAAAAAGCTCCTTGAAAACTAAACAAAACGCAAGCGTCATAAGAAAAGCTGAGGCTCGCGGGTCGCCGCGATGGGCAAATGTTCTTCGCCTGCAGGGATTTACAATCCCGAAGGCGAAGGTTATTTGACCCCGAGAGGCGGCGGGCCGAAGCTGGACAATGCGAAAAGCTGAGGCCGCTTGCCTATCGGCGAAACGCGCTGAGAGGCCCGCGAGCGGGCTTAGCCCGCCGCAGCGGGACACGAAGCGTCGCGAGCCGATAGCGGCCGAAGCTGGACAATGCGAAAAGCCAATCAACTTTCTTTGGAGAGTTTGATCCTGGCTCAGGACGAACGCTGGCGGCGTGCCTAATACATGCAAGTCGAGCGGACCAAATCGGA